>NZ_DALZVG010000069.1:0-1043 GCF_032012665.1 Scandinavium sp. | reverse complement strand
GCTTCATATTGGTTGCGTATTCTGGCAACCGGCAGACTTTTCAGCAAATTCGGACGGGGTCATCCAGCCCAGCGCAGAATGGGGACGTCTCTGGTTATAGTGTATGCGCCAGGCCTCGATTTTGCACCGGGCATCCTCCAGGGACATGAACCAGTTTTCATTCAGGCACTCCTGTCGCAGCCTGCCGTTGAACGACTCCACTGTGGCATTGTCTGTGGGTGTGCCCGGTCGTGAGAAGTCTATACGGATCCCTCTTTCGTACACCCACTTATCCAGCATTTTCCCTGCAAATTCAGAGCCGTTATCGGTTTTAAGCAGCTGGGGTAAGGGCCGTCTGAGTGCAATACTGTTCAGCATTTCGGCAACCTCTGTTGAGCGTAAATTCTGGCCCACACAGATCCCCAGGCATTCACGTGTGAACAAATCGATTACCGTCAGCAGCCGCAGGCGCCTTCCGTCAAACAGTGCATCAGAGACAAAGTCCATGCCCCAAACATGATTCGGATACAGCCCCTGAGGCTGCGGTTGTCGCCGCTGTGCTGATTTGTTCCGGCGCGGACGCTTGAGACGCAGAGACAGCCCCTGCTCGCTGTAGAGCCGATAAATGCGTTTATGATTATCCCGCCAGCCCTCCCGCCTGAGCATGACGTGAACTCTGCGGTAACCATAGTGGACCCGGGTTTCGGTGATCTCCCTGATTCGCAGGCGTAGCGCGCTGTCGTCTGCCGCCACAGAACGGTAGCGGAAAGAGCTGCGGCTGACCCGTAACGCAAAGCAGACCTGCCTTTCGCTGGCCCCGTAGCGTGCCTGCAGGTCCCGGACCCATTCGCGCAGGCGCGCCAGCGTCAGTTCTTTTTTGCCAGCACATCCTGCAGCATGGCTTTATCGAGACTCAGATCGGCAACCAGCTTCTTCAGCCTGAGGTTCTCTTCCTCAAGCTGGCGCATGTGCTTCAGCTCAGAGGGTGAAATACCACCGTATTTCTTGCGCCACGTATAGAATGTGGCATCAGAAATGCCCAGCTTACGGCAGACCTCAGGTAC
>NZ_DALZVG010000068.1:775-1091 GCF_032012665.1 Scandinavium sp. | reverse complement strand
GAAGGTGGGGATGACGTCAAATCATCATGCCCCTTATGACCTGGGCTACACACGTGCTACAATGGGAAGTACAACGAGTCGCTAGACCGCGAGGTCATGCAAATCTCTTAAAGCTTCTCTCAGTTCGGATTGCAGGCTGCAACTCGCCTGCATGAAGCCGGAATCGCTAGTAATCGCGGATCAGCATGCCGCGGTGAATACGTTCCCGGGCCTTGTACACACCGCCCGTCACACCACGAGAGTTTGTAACACCCGAAGTCGGTGAGGTAACCTTTTTGGAGCCAGCCGCCTAAGGTGGGATAGATGATTGGGGTGA
>NZ_DALZVG010000068.1:0-765 GCF_032012665.1 Scandinavium sp. | reverse complement strand
GGTGACAAACCGGAGGAAGGTGGGGATGACGTCAAATCATCATGCCCCTTATGAGTTGGGCTACACACGTGCTACAATGGACGGTACAAAGGGCAGCGAGACCGCGAGGTGGAGCCAATCCCATAAAGCCGTTCCCAGTTCGGATTGCAGGCTGCAACTCGCCTGCATGAAGTCGGAATCGCTAGTAATCGCAGGTCAGCATACTGCGGTGAATACGTTCCCGGGTCTTGTACACACCGCCCGTCACACCACGAGAGTTTGTAACACCCGAAGCCGGTGGAGTAACCTTTTAGGAGCTAGCCGTCGAAGGTGGGACAGATGATTGGGGTGAAGTCGTAACAAGGTAGCCGTATCGGAAGGTGCGGCTGGATCACCTCCTTTCTAAGGAAAACGTCCCTTACGGGACATGCCCATCGTTCAGTTTTGAGAGCTCGTCTCTCAGTCTCGCAAGAGACACTCGCACCTTGAAAACTGAAGACATCAACAAGACATCAAACTTTTAATTAACCATGTCATTTAAGACGTGTGTTCTTAGAATACCAACGCTAGATCAAGGTATGAAGGGCGTACGGTGGATGCCTTGGCACTAGGAGCCGATGAAGGACGCGACGAACAGCGATATGCTTCGGGGAGCAGTAAGTATGCTTTGATCCGAAGATTTCCGAATGGGGGAACCCACCATCCGTAATGGGATGGGACAGGCTACGTGAATACATAGCGTAGCGTGAGGCAGACCCGGGGAACTGAAACATCTAAGTACCCGGA
>NZ_DALZVG010000067.1:0-1166 GCF_032012665.1 Scandinavium sp. | reverse complement strand
AACCTAACTTCTCAGGTTCAGCATGACAACGAACTATATTTTTGTGACCGGCGGGGTCGTATCCTCTCTGGGTAAAGGCATTGCAGCCGCCTCCCTCGCAGCCATCCTCGAAGCCCGTGGCCTTAACGTGACCATGATGAAACTGGATCCGTACATCAACGTCGATCCGGGCACCATGAGTCCTATCCAGCACGGGGAAGTGTTCGTTACTGAAGACGGCGCTGAAACTGACCTGGACCTGGGTCACTACGAGCGTTTCATTCGCACCAAAATGACTCGCCGCAACAACTTCACGACTGGCCGTATCTACTCTGACGTCCTGCGCAAAGAGCGCCGTGGCGATTACCTGGGCGCAACCGTTCAGGTTATCCCGCACATCACCAATGCCATTAAAGAACGCGTACTTGCGGGCGGTGAAGGTCATGACGTGGTGCTGGTAGAAATCGGCGGTACCGTAGGTGATATCGAATCCCTGCCGTTCCTCGAAGCGATTCGCCAGCTGGCCGTGGATATCGGTCGTGAACATGCGCTGTTCATGCACCTGACTCTGGTGCCTTACCTGGCCGCGGCGGGTGAAGTCAAAACCAAGCCGACTCAGCACTCCGTGAAAGAGCTGCTCTCCATCGGTATTCAGCCAGACATTCTGATCTGCCGCTCCGATCGCGCCGTACCGGCCAACGAGCGTGCAAAAATTGCTTTGTTCTGTAACGTTCCAGAAAAAGCCGTTATTTCGATGAAAGACGTCGATTCCATTTATAAAATCCCGGGCCTGTTGAAATCACAGGGCCTGGACGATTATATTTGTAAACGATTCAGCTTGAACTGTCCGGAAGCCAATCTGTCAGAATGGGAACAGGTTATCTACGAAGAAGCTAACCCGGCAGGTGAAGTCACGATTGGTATGGTCGGTAAGTACATTGAGCTGCCGGATGCCTATAAGTCCGTGATTGAAGCGCTGAAGCACGGTGGTCTGAAGAACCGCGTCTCCGTCAACATCAAGCTTATCGATTCGCAGGATGTTGAAACCCGCGGCGTAGAAATTCTGAAAGATCTGGACGCCATTCTGATCCCTGGCGGCTTCGGCTACCGCGGTGTTGAAGGTAAGATCGCGACCGCACGCTATGCGCGTGAAAACAATATTCCTTACCTCGGCATTTGCCTGGGTA
>NZ_DALZVG010000066.1:0-1225 GCF_032012665.1 Scandinavium sp. | reverse complement strand
GCTGTGAGTTCAATGGGTCGATGCAACGCTATCCTTGATCAAGGGGGACGTTGCCATGAAACGAAGAACTCGCATCTACTACACACCAGAACAAAAAGCGATTATCTGGGACAGATATAAGCAAGGTGATTCCCTGCATGATATCGCCGGAATGTTCGACAGATATCATTCTTCTATTATGCCTACTATCCACCAGACTGGTGGATACCGTCCCCCTGTCCGAAAGCGGCACCGGTTAGCGCTTTCGCTTGATGAAAGAGAGGAGATATCCAGAGGATTGGTAGCAAAACGCAGCATCAGGGACATCGCAGCCAACTTATCAAGAGCGCCCTCAACGATTAGCCGCGAGGTCAGGAGGCACGGAGGTGCCAAGCAATATCGTGCAGCAAAAGCCGATACTGCTGCGTGGGAAAATGCTCTGAGACCAAAACCCTGCAAGCTAATTGAAAGCCCCACATTGTGTAAAATCATTGCAGAGAAGATGCATCAGGACTGGTCGCCGGAACAGATCGCCGGTTGGCTGAAACGCTGTTATCCGGATAATCAGGAAATGCATGTGTCACACGAAACGATTTATAAAACGCTTTTTATACAAACCCGGGGTGCATTAAAAAAAGAGCTGCAGCAATGCCTCAGAAGCGGAAGAGCGGTTCGTAGATCCCGAACGTCATCCCTTAAAGGGAAAGGATTAGGGAAAATCCCGAATGCGATACCTATCAGCGAAAGGCCACCGGAAGCCTCAGACAGAGCCATCCCTGGTCACTGGGAAGGTGATCTGATCCAGGGCTCGAAAAACTCCTATATCGTCACCCTCGTAGAACGCCATTCCCGTTTTGTTATGCTGGCGAAGATCAGAGACAACAAGACCATAACGGTTATATCTGCACTCATCAGACAAGCCCGGGAATTACCTGCTGAGCTTTATAAAACATTAACTTGGGATCGTGGCGCTGAAATGACCAGCCACACACGATTTACTGTAGCGACAGACATTCAGATTTATTTTTGTGATCCTCAATCTCCCTGGCAACGTGGTTCAAATGAAAATACGAACAGATTGCTCAGACAATATTTTCCAAAAGGAACTGACTTATCGGTTCACAGCCAGCAAAGACTTAACAGCGTTGCCAGACAGCTCAATGAAAGGCCGAGAAAAACACTAGACTATGAATCACCCGCAGAACGGTTCAATAAGTGTGTTGCGTCCATTAGTTGAACTCACAGC
>NZ_DALZVG010000065.1:0-1229 GCF_032012665.1 Scandinavium sp. | reverse complement strand
GGTCAACCCATCCCGGACAGTGGGTTAAGTTTTTCTTCGGCCACCGCAGGCGGTAACCCGTCGTTGAATTGATGCGGTCTGATCCAGTTGTAGCGGTGCATCAGGTAGTGGCTGATGTCCCGCTGAGCTTCCTGTGCCGTCAGGTAACCGGTCTGCGGTATCCACTCCGACTTCAGGCTGCGGAATAGGCGTTCCATCGGCGAGTTGTCCCAACAATTACCCCGGCGGCTCATGCTCTGCTGCATTCGGTAGCGCCATAGCCGCTGCCGGAACAAGCGGCTGGCGTACTGGCTGCCCTGATCCGAATGGAACAGCACCTGCTGTGGCTTGCCGCGCTGCTCGTAGGCCATATCGAGGGCTTTGATTACCAGCTCGGCATCCGGTTTGGCGGAGAACGCCCAGCCAACCACCCGACGCGTGTGCAGATCCAGCACCGCGGCCAGGTAATGCCAACAACCTTGCGCCCAGACGTAGGTGATGTCGCCACACCACACTTGGTTCGGGCGCTGAACTGCGAACTCACGGTTCAGTCGATTCGGGATATCCGGGCGCTCAACCGTGGCCTGCTTGTAGGCGTGTGAGCCCGGCTGCTTGCTGACCAGCCCCAACTCACGCATCAGTCGACGCACACGAAAACGGCCAATCTCTACGCCTTCCTCGCGCAGCATGCCCAGGATGCTTCGGCTGCCAGCCGAACCCCGGCTTTGGCTAAACAACTCGTTGACGCGACTGCGCAGCGCAACGCGACGAGCATCAATACGGCGACGTCGGAGGCGATGGGCGTAATAGCACGACCGCGCCACATCGAACGCTGAACAGACCACTTCTACCGGCTCCTGCTCACTCAACTGGTCTATCAGCGCGTACGATCGAGTTCGTCCGACATCAAGAGAGCGGTAGCCTTTTTTAATATCGCCTTCTCCCGTTCCAGCCGGTTGATCCTGGCCTCTAGCTCCTGGATCTTCTGCTGCTCGGGTGTCAGCGCTTTGCTTTTTGGGGTAACGCCCTGGCGCTCGTCTTGGAGTTGTTTCACCCATCGCCGCAAAGCCGAGTCCACGACGCCCAGCGAACGGCAGGCCTCGATATGGCTGTAGCCCTGATCTAGTACTAAGGCAGCTGCCTCTCGTTTGAACTCGGCTGAAAACGTACGTCGTTGTTTGCTCATCGAACACCTCTTAATGGCGAGGATTTTCGCCTAAATCGGTGTCCGGGATCAGTAGACCACTACA
>NZ_DALZVG010000064.1:0-1230 GCF_032012665.1 Scandinavium sp. | reverse complement strand
AAAATACCAAAGAAATTCTCCATCGGAGAATTATCAAGACAATTACCTTTTCTAGACATGCTTTGAATAATTCTATTCTTTTTCAAAGTTTGTACCCAAGATTTATGCTGATATTGCCACCCTTGATCGGAATGGATTGTAGTTCTATAGGGAAGGTCTGGAATTACATTAATTGCTTTTAACAATGATTCCATAACGAATTCCAATGTTGGACGCTTACTAATTGAATAAGAAATAATCTCTTTCGAACATACATCAAAAATTGTTGACAGATATAGCTTAGTTCCATTTTTAATGTTGAATTGTGTTACATCAGTAAGTAATTTTTGATATGGGCGATTAGTTACGAATCTACGATTCAATTTATTCTTAGCTGTTTTGCCAACTTTCCCTTTGTACGACTTATATGTTCTATTTCTATACTTAAACTTTGTACAAAGTAAATTATTTTCTCTCATTATTCTAAGAACTTTTTTATGGTTAACTACAAAACCTAACTCTCTTAGTTCGTCGGTTACTGTACGATAACCTATCCTATTTTTATGTTTGTTAATGATTTCTTTAATCAAAGTAATTAAATAATTGTCTTTATGTTTAGTGACACTAAGTCGTAATTTCCAATAATGGTATACACTTTTCGCTATCATAGCTACTGATAATATTTCTTTTAACTTATAGTTAGATTCATTCCTTAACTCAATAATAGCAGCTACTATTTCTTTGTTTGATTTTTTCGAGCTAAGGATTGTAACTTTTTTTCGAGAGCAATTGCGATTTCTAATCTCCTGTTTTCCTCACGTAAGCGTATTAATTCTTGTCGTTCACTTTCGTTTAAACTAGTGTTATCAACCTTTTTATTTTTCATAGTTTTAGACGCACGACCCTTCGGTTTTGATTCTAAACCTAGGATACCATATTGATTGTATTTCATCTGCCACTGAGCTATTAAAGTAGGATTAGTAATCTCAAAGATTCTAGCAGTTTCTTTATATGAAAGTTGATTAGTAATTCTATACTGAATGATTCTTAATTTTTCATCTGTTGAATATTTCTTTCTGGTCATACTGGATATAAGACCGTCAATACCGAAGGTATCAAATTGGTAAGTCCATGTTTTTAGTTGTGAAGGATAGATATCATATTTGTTACTTAATGAATCATAACCAATATTTCCTTCTTTATATTCTTTGATTAGTTTTAATTTAAAATCAAGATCATGCTTTTTATTCA
>NZ_DALZVG010000063.1:0-1306 GCF_032012665.1 Scandinavium sp. | reverse complement strand
GGTTCTTCGCGGACTCTGGGGGAAGAGCGAGTTGACAGTCAGGGAAGCAGGTAAATTGGCAGTCGCCAAACACACCCTCCACCTGTCCCTGCTGTCGCCGTGCATCCTATTGATCTTGCCTCGTTCTGGCCAGGCTATGACGCCGTTGCCTGCCGTTCATCCGCCAACAACTCCCTTCTGATTGAGCTCGAGCCTCAAGCCGGTTCAGTGCCCAAGTGCGGGCGTTGTGGTCAGCTCAGTCCGTTGATTCACGAGCGCCGAATTCGTCTGGTGCGCGATCGTGATCTGTTCGATCAGCGCGTCTTGCTTCAACTACCCGTGCGCCGAGTCGATTGCCTGCACTGTGGTCGGGTGACCGAGCGGATCGACTGGCTGGAGCCTGCATCTCGCCTGACCCGGCGGTTACGGGTCTGGCTCGAAAGCTTGCTGCGGCTGCTGCCGATCAGCCACGTCAGCCAGCTCACCGGCCTGCACTGGCACACCCTCAAGACGCTCGATAAACGACGCTTACAAGCCGAGGTAGGCACCTTCGATTCAAGCGGTGTCCGCCGCCTGGTGATGGATGAGTTCGCCCTACACAAGGGGCATCGCTATGCCACGGTCATCATGGATGCCGAGCGAACACGGGTGCTGTGGGTCGGCCATGGCAACAGCCGTGAGGCGATCCGCCCGTTCTTCGAATTGCTCGGCGAGCACTGCCAACAGATCGAGGCGGTGGCTATGGACATGAATACGGCTTTTGACCTGGAGGTGAAGAAGCATTGCCCGCAGGCCGAAGTGGTGTACGACCTGTTTCACGTCGTCGCGCGCTACGGCCGGGATGTGATCGACCGTATCCGGGTCGACCAGGCCAACCTTCTGCGCGAAGACAAGCCGGCACGAAAGGCGGTCAAGCAGAGTCGTTGGCTGCTGCTGCGCAATCGCGACAACCTGAGGGACGGACAGGCCGTGCAGTTACAGGAGCTGCTTGCTGCCAACCAGCCGTTGGCTACGGTCTATGTGCTCAAGGATGCGCTGAAGGACGTCTGGTACGCCCCCAGCGTAAGAGAGGGCTGGCGGCGCTGGCGAACCTGGCTGCGACATGCTCGCGAGAGCGACCTCGCGCCGCTGCAACGCTTCGCTCGCAACCTGCGCAAATACGCGCGAGGCATCCTTGCCAGTGCTCACTTCCACATGCATACCAGCGTCCTTGAGGGTGTTAACAACCGCATCAAGGTAATCAAGCGCATGGCCTATGGATTCCGGGACTCGGAGTACTTCTTCCTGAAAATCAAGGCCGCCTTCCCCGGGAAAGCGCGATGAACCT
>NZ_DALZVG010000062.1:0-1421 GCF_032012665.1 Scandinavium sp. | reverse complement strand
CGCTTGTTTGACCGTTATGACGCCGGTGAGCAGGCGGTGCTGGTACACATCTATTTTTCGCAAGACAAAGATATGGAAGATCTCCAGGAGTTTGAATCCCTGGTCTCTTCCGCCGGTGTCGAAGCAATGCAGGTGATTACCGGTAGCCGTAAAGCGCCGCACCCAAAGTATTTTGTTGGTGAAGGTAAGGCTGTCGAAATTGCGGAAGCCGTGAAAGCAACGGGGGCCTCCGTTGTCTTATTCGACCATGCATTAAGTCCGGCCCAGGAGCGAAACCTGGAGCGTTTGTGCGAATGCAGGGTTATCGATCGTACCGGTCTTATTCTCGATATTTTTGCTCAGCGTGCGCGTACCCACGAGGGGAAACTGCAGGTTGAGCTGGCGCAGCTGCGTCACCTGGCAACACGCCTGGTGCGAGGCTGGACCCACCTGGAACGTCAGAAAGGCGGGATTGGTTTGCGTGGCCCGGGTGAAACCCAGCTCGAAACTGACCGCCGTTTGCTGCGTAACCGTATTATGCAGATCCTCTCCCGTCTGGAGAGAGTTGAGAAGCAGCGCGAACAGGGGCGCCGTTCGCGAACCAAAGCCGATATTCCGACCGTGTCGCTGGTGGGTTACACCAACGCCGGGAAGTCGACGCTGTTTAACCAGATTACTGAAGCGCAGGTGTATGCGGCCGACCAGCTGTTCGCGACGCTCGACCCGACGCTGCGTCGGATTAACGTCGCTGACGTAGGCGAAACCGTACTGGCGGACACCGTTGGGTTTATTCGCCATTTGCCGCATGATTTAGTGGCCGCATTTAAGGCGACCCTGCAGGAAACACGTCAGGCGACGCTCCTGCTGCATGTGATTGACGCCGCCGATGTGCGTTTGCAGGAAAACATTGATGCGGTGAATGTCGTGCTCGATGAAATCGAGGCCGACGAGATCCCAACCCTGCTGGTGATGAACAAAATAGATATGCTGGACGATTTCGAACCGCGTATCGACAGAGATGATGAAAACAAACCGATTCGGGTCTGGCTTTCTGCTCAGACCGGCGTCGGCGTACCACTGCTTTTCCAGGCTTTAACGGAACGACTTTCCGGTGAGGTGGCACAGCACACGCTGCGCCTGCCGCCGCAGGAAGGGCGTCTCAGAAGCCGGTTTTATCAGCTTCAGGCGATAGAAAAAGAGTGGATGGAGGATGACGGCAGCGTTGGTCTGGAAGTTCGGATGCCGATAGTTGACTGGCGTCGCCTCTGTAAGCAAGAACCTGCGCTGGCAGACTACGTTGTCTGATAGCCAGTTGGCCTGAAGATTATTCGCCTTTATACCCGGCGTGCCGGGTATACACCGCATAACAAATGGAGCATATACATGGCGTGGAATCAGCCCGGTAATAACGGACAGGACCGCGACCCGTGGGGAAGCAGCAA
>NZ_DALZVG010000061.1:0-1976 GCF_032012665.1 Scandinavium sp. | reverse complement strand
TCCTTCCCGGCAATCAGGTCTGCGCCGCCAATGTGCGCCTGGTTACCAGCGGCGATAACCACGTTACCGCCCGTTGAGCCGACGGTACTGAAGCTCTGGCTTTGCGTGGTGCCCGCTTCACGCAGGTCGTGGGTGGATTTGCTGCTGCCGACGGTGATGCCGATACCGCCGGTGCCCATCAGGCCGCTCTTCTTCTCTTCCTTAAAGCGCCAGGAGGAGTCGGTGTTGGTCGCCGCCACGATATCGACGTTGTTACCTGCGCCCAGCGCCACGGTGTTATCGCCCACCACGGAGGAGCCTTTCACCAGCAGGTTGTTGCCCGCCTGCACGGTCACGTCCTCGCCGGAAAGCAGGGTGCCTGCTTCGCGCGTCGCGCTGTCTTCCTCGATGGTGTGGGTCGTTTTCTTGCTGAGGAACCCTTTTTTGGTCTTCGTCTCTTCCTTGTAGTGATAGTCGCTTTCCGTCGCGGTGGTCAGGTTCACGTCGCGGCCTGCCGCCACGCCGATATCACCGCTGGCTGTCACCTGTGCGGCTTCGCTGCTCACGTCGCGTCCGGCGATAATCGTGGTGTTGCCACCGCTGGCGATTTCGGTGCCCTGCTGGCGCACAGATTCATCGATAACCGTTTTCTTGCTGCTGTGGCTGCTGCTGCCCGTGGTGGTGGCTTCCGCCAGCAGGTTCACATCACGTCCGGCCTGAATGCCGACATTCCCTTCCGCCGCGATGCCTGCTGCCTGGCTGGTAACATCCCGCCCGGCAACCAGCGTCACGTTGTCGCCCGCTGAAACGGTGGTTCTGTCGGCGCTGCTCTGATGGATTTCGCTGCCGCCCGTGCGGCTGGTCTGTCCGTTGCCCGCCGCGTTCAGGTTCAGGTCATTGCCCGCCACCAGCTGCGCGGTTTTGCCTGCGTCAATGGCGCTCGCCGTGACGTTCAGGTCGTTGCCCGCCTGCATCACCGCGTTACCGCCCGCCGTGATGCTGCTGCCCTGATTTGAGGTGGATGACGAAGCCGTGTCTTTTTGACCCCGGAAGCCCGACCGGCTGCTGCTGTCGGTTATCTGGTTGGCGGCAATGTTGATGTTATTGCCTGCGCCCATGGCGAGGTCGCCGCCCGCGGCCACTTTCGCGCCAGTGATGTTGATGTCTTTTGCTGCCGACATACTCAGGCCGTCAGTAGCGGTGACAGAGGCCGCTTGCCCCACGTCGGTGCCGCTGACGTGGACGTTTCCACGACGGCTGTCATCGCCCACGCTCCACTGCTGCGTTTGGGTGATGTTGTTGATGCTGCCGCCCACGCTTTCCAGCTGTACGGTTTTACCGCTGATGGCTGAGCCGATGTTATTGATGTCACCCAGCGCGCTCAGGTCCAGCCCACCGCCTGCGTTGATAAGCCCGGCGTTAAGGTTGCTCAGGCTGTTGCTGCTGTCGATGGCAAGACCGTTCTGCGCCAGCAGCGAGCTGCCGCTGTTGGTGACGCTGCCGCCCGCCAGCTGCACGTTGTTGCCGCCGATCACGCTGCCGCTCTGCACCGTCACATCTTTTGGCGACAGATACACTTTTGGCACCATCACGGTCTGACCGTTAATGGTCGCGGTTTCATACCACAGGATACTGTGGTCGAGCGCTGCCACCTGGTCGGCGGTGAGCGCGACGCCAAACTTCAGGCCGAGCGAACTCTGTGCCTCGGCGGCGTTATCCATCAGGTAGCGCATCTGGTCGAGGTCGGAGCCGAGGCCGTTGATGTAGCGCGAGCCAGTCTGGTTCAGCACATAGTTGGACACATAGCGGGTATCAAACGCCGCATCGCCGAGGAAGCGATAGTCTTTGTCCGGGTTCAGGCTGAGGCGGCCCAGCATATACGACGAGCCGAGGAACTGGTTTATGTCGGTGTACTGGCTGCCCGTCTCGCGCGGGGCTGCGCCCGGGTTCATGCCGAGCAGCTTATACAGATCGCCAAACAGCGACGGATCGAGCTG
>NZ_DALZVG010000060.1:0-2540 GCF_032012665.1 Scandinavium sp. | reverse complement strand
TCTGAACCCAGCTCGCGTACCGCTTTAATGGGCGAACAGCCCAACCCTTGGGACCTACTACAGCCCCAGGATGCGATGAGCCGACATCGAGGTGCCAAACCACTCCGTCGATGTGAACTCTTGGGAGTGATAAGCCTGTTATCCCCAGGGTAGCTTTTATCCGTTGAGCGATGGCAATCCCACTTTATACCACCGGATCACTAAGTCCTACTTTCGTACCTGCTCCACCCGTCGGTGTCACAGTCAAGCCTCCTTATGCCTTTGCACTCTGCGAATGGTTTCCAACCATTCTGAGGAGACCTTTGAGCGCCTCCGATACCCTTTCGGAGGCGACCGCCCCAGTCAAACTCCCCGCCTGACATTGTCCTCTGCCCAGATAATGAACACGAGTTAGAAACCTAATACTACAAGGGTGGTATCCCAACATCGACTCCTCGGCTACTGGCGTAACCGGATCACAGTCTCCCACCTATCCTGTACATGTAATACCAAATTTCAGTATCAAGCTGGAGTAAAGCTCCATGGGGTCTTTCCGTCCTGGCGCAGGTAACCAGCATCTTCACTGGTATTTCAATTTCACCGGGTGCATTGTCGAGACAGTGCTCAAATCATTACGCCTTTCGTGCGGGTCGGAACTTACCCGACAAGGAATTTCGCTACCTTAGGACCGTTATAGTTACGGCCGCCGTTTACTGGGGCTTAAGTTCAGAGCTTCGGATTACTCCTAACTCCTCCCCTTAACCTTCCAGCACCGGGCAGGCGTCAGCCCATATACTTCACCTTTCGGTTTTGCATAGACCTGTGTTTTTGCTAAACAGTTGCTTGAGCCTATTCTCTGCGGCCTGCATTTCTGCAGGCACCCCTTCTCCCGAAGTTACGGGGTCATTTTGCCGAGTTCCTTAACAATGCTTCTCCCGTCGGCCTTAGGATTCTCTCCTCATCCACCTGTGTCGGTTTACGGTACGGGTACATAATAAACAATAGCGGCTTTTCTTGGCAGCTAGCTCACATACTTCCCTACTTTAATTTCGGTCCACGTCACGCCTTCCCATTGCCTAGCGGATTTGCCTACTAGACTGGTACCTCGCTTGTGCCGGTTTTTCCATTCCCGGCTTATGCTTTCTCTCTGCGTCCCCACAGTTCTGTTATTATGCAGTACAGGAATTTCAACCTGTTATCCATCGACTACGTCTTTCGACCTCGCCTTAGGTCCCGACTTACCCAGAGCAGATCAGCTTTACTCTGGAAACCTTAGATATTCGGCCTAGAAGATTCTCACTTCTATCTCGCTACTCATTCCGGCATTCTCTCTTCTTAGCTCTCCACTGCTCCTTACGGTACAGCTTCAGCGATCTAAGAATGCTCCTCTACCAATTGACATTCGTCAATTCCACAGCTTCGGTGTCGTGTTTTAGCCCCGGACATTTTCGGCGCAAGACCTCTCGACCAGTGAGCTATTACGCACTCTTTTAATGTATGGCTGCTTCTGAGCCAACATCCTGGTTGTCTTCGAAATCTCACATCCTTTTCCACTTAACACGCACTTTGGGACCTTAGCTGGTGGTCTGGGCTCTTTCCCTTTTGACTACCCAACTTATCTCGTGCAGTCTGACTCCTGAGGAACTTCTGTATGGCATTCGGAGTTTGATAATCTTCGGTAAGCTTTGACGCCCCCTAGGATATTCAGTGCTCTACCTCCATCAGAATCTTACTCAAGGCTAGCCCTAAAGCTATTTCGAGGAGAACCAGCTATCTCCGGGTTCGATTGGAATTTCTCCCCTACCCACACCTCATCGCCACCCTTTTCAACGGATGTGCGTTCGGTCCTCCATTGCCTTTTACGGCAACTTCAACCTGGACATGGGTAGATCACCCGGTTTCGGGTACACGTACACTGACTAAACGCGCTATTAACACTTGGTTTCCCTTCGGCTCCGAACTTTCTGTTCTTAACCTTGCCAGTAAACGTGACTCGCCGGACCGTTCTACAAAAAGTACGCGGTTGTGCACATAAGGCACTTCCACAGCTTGTAAACACAGGGTTTCAGGTTCTCTTTCACTCCCCTCCCGGGGTTCTTTTCACCTTTCCTTCACAGTACTATGCGCTATCGGTCACTAAGTAGTATTTAGCCTTGGGGGGTGGTCCCCCCGAATTCCCACAAGGTTTCTCGTGTCTCGTGGTACTTTGGATCCCGCTCGCTATCTATCTGTTTCGAATACGAGGCTTTCACTCTCTCTGGCTGGCTTTTCCAAAACCATTCTTCTACAGAATCGACTCACTTATTGCGGTCCATAACCCCAAAGTGCACGCACTTTGGTTTAGGCTCTTTCCATTTCGCTCGCCGCTACTCTGGAAATCGAGTTTTCTTTCTTTTCCTCCGGGTACTTAGATGTTTCAGTTCCCCGGGTTCCCTCTGCATAGCTATGTATTCACTATGCAGTAACGGAGGTTTGCTCCGCTAGGTTTCCCCATTCAGAAATCGCTGGGTCAATGGATATTTGCTCCTCACCAACGCTTATCGCAGCTTATCACGTCTTTC
>NZ_DALZVG010000059.1:0-2610 GCF_032012665.1 Scandinavium sp. | reverse complement strand
TAGGACCGTTATAGTTACGGCCGCCGTTTACCGGGGCTTCGATCAAGAGCTTCGCTTGCGCTAACCCCATCAATTAACCTTCCGGCACCGGGCAGGCGTCACACCCTATACGTCCACTTTCGTGTTTGCAGAGTGCTGTGTTTTTAATAAACAGTCGCAGCGGCCTGGTATCTTCGACCGGCATGAGCTTACGCAGTAAATGCTTCACCCTCACCGGCGCACCTTCTCCCGAAGTTACGGTGCCATTTTGCCTAGTTCCTTCACCCGAGTTCTCTCAAGCGCCTTGGTATTCTCTACCCAACCACCTGTGTCGGTTTGGGGTACGGTTCCTAGTTACCTGAAGCTTAGAGGCTTTTCCTGGAAGCATGGCATCAACCACTTCTCCTTCTAAAAGAAGGATCGTCATCAGTTCTCGGCATTAAGATCCCGGATTTACCTAAGACCTCTGCCTACCACCTTAAACTTGGACAACCAACGCCAAGCTGGCCTAGCCTTCTCCGTCCCCCCATCGCAGTAACTAGAAGTACGGGAATATTAACCCGTTTCCCATCGACTACGCTCTTCAGCCTCGCCTTAGGGACCGACTCACCCTGCGTCGATTAACGTTGCGCAGGAACCCTTGGTCTTTCGGCGTGCGAGTTTTTCACTCGCATTGTCGTTACTCATGTCAGCATTCGCACTTCTGATACCTCCAGCAAGCTTCTCAACTCACCTTCACAGGCTTACAGAACGCTCCTCTACCGCTCATCTTGCGATGAACCCGTAGCTTCGGTACCTGGTTTGAGCCCCGTTACATCTTCCGCGCAGGCCGACTCGACTAGTGAGCTATTACGCTTTCTTTAAAGGGTGGCTGCTTCTAAGCCAACCTCCTAGCTGTCTAAGCCTTCCCACATCGTTTCCCACTTAACCAGGATTTTGGGACCTTAGCTGACGGTCTGGGTTGTTTCCCTTTTCACGACGGACGTTAGCACCCGCCGTGTGTCTCCCGTGCTGACACTTGCTGGTATTCGGAGTTTGCATCGGTTTGGTAAGTCGGGATGACCCCCTAGCCGAAACAGTGCTCTACCCCCAGCAGTGATACACGAGGCGCTACCTAAATAGCTTTCGAGGAGAACCAGCTATCTCCGAGCTTGATTAGCCTTTCACTCCGATCCACAGGTCATCCGCTAACTTTTCAACGGTAGTCGGTTCGGTCCTCCAGTTAGTGTTACCCAACCTTCAACCTGCCCATGGATAGATCGCCCGGTTTCGGGTCTATTCCCAGCGACTAGACGCCCTATTAAGACTCGCTTTCGCTACGCCTCCCCTATTCGGTTAAGCTCGCCACTGAAAATAAGTCGCTGACCCATTATACAAAAGGTACGCAGTCACCTAACAAAGTAGGCTCCCACTGCTTGTACGCATACGGTTTCAGGATCTATTTCACTCCCCTCTCCGGGGTTCTTTTCGCCTTTCCCTCACGGTACTGGTTCACTATCGGTCAGTCAGTAGTATTTAGCCTTGGAGGATGGTCCCCCCATATTCAGACAAAGTTTCTCGTGCTCCGTCCTACTCGATTTCACTTCTAAGATCCTTTCGCGTACAGGGCTATCACCCACTATGGCCGCACTTTCCAGAGCGTTCCGCTAAAATCAAAGAAGCTTAAGGGCTAGTCCCCGTTCGCTCGCCACTACTAAGGGAATCTCGGTTGATTTCTTTTCCTCAGGGTACTTAGATGTTTCAGTTCCCCTGGTTCGCCTCACACACCTATGTATTCAGTGTGTGATAACCATCTTATGATGGCTGGGTTCCCCCATTCAGACATCTCCGGATCACAGTCTGTTTGCCGACTCCCCGAAGCTTTTCGCAGGCTACCACGTCTTTCATCGCCTCTGACTGCCAAGGCATCCACCGTATGCGCTTCTTCACTTGACCATATAACCCCAAGCAATCTGGTTACTGTCTATAACGTGAAGACGACATTCGCCGAAAATCCGCATTTTGCTCTCTCGAGCATCTCGCAAATTTTACCTTGACTTGAATAATCACCAGTGAAAGTAATTACCCAAATCTACTTCTATCACATACCCAAATTTTTAAAGAACAGTTACTGGCGCAAAGACCAGAAATCAATACACTCCCTAAGGAATCTATTCATTTCTGTGCTTTCAGCGATTATCGAGTTAATGGTGGAGCCAAGCGGGATCGAACCGCTGACCTCCTGCGTGCAAAGCAGGCGCTCTCCCAGCTGAGCTATGGCCCCATCTACAGATCGGCCACATCCCATGACAATTGGTGGGTCTGGGCAGATTCGAACTGCCGACCTCACCCTTATCAGGGGTGCGCTCTAACCAACTGAGCTACAGACCCAATCGTCTCTCTCGGGTCGAAACCCAATCGCTTTTCGCTAGTGAATCAAGCAATTCGTGTGGGAACTTATGAAGAAGCTGAAGTCTTCGATTAAGGAGGTGATCCAGCCGCAGGTTCCCCTACGGCTACCTTGTTACGACTTCACCCCAGTCATGAATCACTCCGTGGTAACCGTCCCCCCGAAGGTTAGACTAGCTACTTCTGGAGCAACCCACTCCCATGGTGTGACGGGCGGTGTGTACAAGGCCCGGGAACGTATTC
>NZ_DALZVG010000058.1:0-2709 GCF_032012665.1 Scandinavium sp. | reverse complement strand
AATAAATTCCAGCTTGCTCTCGCCGATGCCCAGTCTCTCGCACTGGGGCACGACAACCAATTCATCGAACCTCTTCATTTAATGAGCGCACTTCTGAATCAGGAAGGCGGTTCGGTTCGTCCATTATTAACCTCTGCTGGCGTTAATGCCGGGCAGTTGCGCACGGCCATCGATCAGGCCCTCAGCCGTTTACCGCAGGTGGAAGGCACCGGTGGTGATGTACAGCCGTCTCAGGATCTGGTTCGAGTGCTGAACCTTTGCGACAAGCTGGCGCAAAAACGAAACGACAACTTTATCTCGTCAGAACTGTTCGTTCTGGCAGCCCTTGAATCACGTGGCACGCTGAGCGACCTGTTGAAAACCGCCGGAGCAACAACCGCCAATGTGACTCAGGCGATTGAACAAATGCGCGGAGGTGAAAGCGTGAACGATCAGGGAGCCGAAGACCAGCGGCAGGCGTTAAAGAAATACACGCTCGATCTGACCGAGCGGGCCGAACAGGGCAAGCTCGATCCGGTTATCGGTCGTGATGAGGAGATCCGTCGTACTATTCAGGTGCTGCAGCGTCGTACCAAAAATAACCCAGTGCTGATTGGTGAACCCGGCGTCGGTAAAACGGCCATTGTTGAAGGGCTGGCGCAGCGTATTGTGAACGGCGAAGTGCCTGAAGGACTGAAAGGTCGTCGCGTGCTGGCGCTGGACATGGGCGCATTGGTGGCGGGCGCAAAATATCGCGGTGAGTTTGAGGAACGTCTGAAAGGCGTCCTGAACGATCTGGCCAAACAGGAAGGCAATGTCATCCTGTTTATCGACGAACTGCACACGATGGTGGGCGCCGGTAAAGCTGATGGCGCAATGGATGCCGGCAATATGCTCAAACCCGCGCTGGCCCGCGGCGAGCTGCACTGCGTCGGTGCAACGACGCTTGATGAATATCGTCAGTACATAGAGAAAGACGCGGCGCTTGAGCGTCGATTCCAGAAAGTGTTCGTGGCGGAGCCTTCCGTGGAAGATACCATTGCGATTCTGCGCGGCCTGAAAGAACGCTATGAATTGCACCATCATGTGCAAATCACGGATCCGGCTATCGTGGCAGCAGCGACTTTGTCGCATCGCTATATTGCCGACCGACAGCTGCCGGACAAGGCCATTGACCTTATTGATGAAGCTGCTTCAAGCATCCGAATGCAGATTGACTCGAAGCCAGAGGAACTTGACCGCCTGGAGCGCCGTATTATTCAGCTCAAGCTGGAACAGCAGGCGCTGAAGAAAGAGTCCGATGAAGCGAGCCAGAAGCGTCTTGATATGCTCAACGAAGAGCTGGAAGACAAAGAGCGTCAGTATTCCGGGCTGGAAGAAGAGTGGAAAGCCGAAAAAGCATCACTCTCCGGTACGCAAACCATCAAAGCAGAGCTTGAACAGGCAAAAATCGCCATTGAGCAGGCTCGCCGCGTGGGCGACCTGGCGCGGATGTCTGAGTTGCAGTACGGCAAAATTCCGGAGCTGGAAAAACAGCTGGCGATGGCCACTCAGTCCGAAGGTAAGACAATGCGTTTGCTGCGCAATCGCGTGACGGATGTTGAGATTGCCGATGTTCTGGCGCGCTGGACGGGTATTCCGGTAGCCAGAATGCTGGAAGGCGAGCGTGAAAAACTGCTGCGCATGGAACAAGAGCTGCACAGCCGTGTGATTGGGCAAAACGAGGCGGTTGAAGCGGTATCTAATGCTATTCGTCGTAGTCGTGCTGGTTTGTCGGATCCTAACCGTCCTATCGGTTCGTTCCTGTTCCTTGGGCCAACAGGCGTCGGGAAAACTGAACTCTGCAAAGCGCTGGCTAACTTTATGTTCGACAGCGACGATGCGATGGTGCGTATCGACATGTCTGAGTTCATGGAAAAACATTCCGTCTCTCGCCTGGTCGGTGCGCCTCCGGGATACGTCGGCTATGAAGAGGGCGGATATCTGACAGAAGCGGTTCGCCGTCGCCCTTATTCCGTCATCCTGCTGGACGAGGTTGAGAAAGCGCATCCGGATGTGTTCAACATTCTGTTGCAGGTGCTGGATGACGGACGTCTGACGGACGGGCAGGGCAGAACCGTCGATTTCCGTAATACAGTCGTGATTATGACTTCGAACCTCGGTTCCGATTTGATTCAGGAACGCTTCGGTGAGCTGGATTATGGCCATATGAAGGAGCTGGTGCTGGGCGTTGTCAGCCACAGCTTCCGCCCGGAATTCATCAACCGTATCGATGAGGTGGTGGTCTTCCATCCATTGGGCGAGAAACACATCGCTTCGATCGCGAAGATTCAGCTGCAGCGTCTGTATCAGCGCCTCGAAGAACGTGGTTACGACGTGCATATAGAAGAGGATGCGCTGAAGCTGCTTAGCGCGAATGGCTACGATCCCGTTTATGGGGCGCGTCCACTTAAACGTGCTATCCAGCAGCAGATTGAAAACCCGTTGGCTCAGCAAATCCTTTCCGGAGAGCTGATCCCGGGGAAAACGGTACGGCTGATGGTTAAAGACGACCATATTGTCGCGGTGCAGTAAGCGACCAAAAGCAAAAACGGGCCTTTTTAGGCTCGTTTTTGTTTAAAAAACCGACGAAATTGGTGGTATTAAAGCGGTGTTGTACGAATAGCGAGCGGTCAGAAAGTTTTTTTGAATTTATACTTGCCGTCTCAGAATTACCCCCTATAATGCGCC
>NZ_DALZVG010000057.1:0-2752 GCF_032012665.1 Scandinavium sp. | reverse complement strand
GACGGAAATCCTGCCCCTTCACGAAGTAGAAGATGTATTCGCAGATGTTCTGGCAGCGATCGCCGATACGTTCGATAGAGCGGGCGCAGAACAGGGCGGTCAGCACGCTTGGAATGGTGCGGGAATCTTCCATCATGTAGGTCATCAGCTGACGCACGATGCCTTCATATTCCTGATCCACTTTTTTGTCTTCGCGATAAATTCGCACCGCTTCATCCAGATCCATGCGCGCAAACGCATCCAGCACGTCGTGCAGCATCTGCACGGTGTGGCGACCCAGCGATTCCAGGCTCACCAGCAGCGGCTGATGCTGTTGGGAGAACTTCTCCAGCGCGGTGCGGCAGATTTTGTCGGCAACGTCACCAATACGCTCCAGCTCGGCGATGGTTTTAATGATCGCCATTACCAGGCGCAGGTCACTCGCGGTCGGCTGACGCTTGGCAATGATGCGCACGCAGGCTTCGTCGATAGCGACTTCCATCATGTTGACCTGCTTGTCACCGTCGATAACGCGCTTCGCCAGATCCTGATCCTGGTTATGCATCGCGGTGATGGCGTCGGACAGCTGCTTCTCCACCAGCCCCCCCATGGTCATCACCTGGGTGCGAATATGCTCCAGCTCTGCGTTGAACTGGCCGGAAATGTGTTTGTTAAGATTGAGGTTATCCATATGCGCTCCAAATCAACCGTAGCGGCCAGTAATGTAGTCTTCAGTTTGTTTCTTCGCAGGTCGGGTGAACAGCGCATCGGTATCGCTAAATTCAATCAGTTCGCCAAGATACATAAACGCAGTATGGTCGGAACAGCGCGCCGCCTGCTGCATGTTATGAGTAACGATCACCACGGTGTAGTCCTGCTTAAGCTCAGTGATGAGCTCTTCAATGCGGCCCGTTGAAATCGGGTCCAGCGCTGAACATGGCTCATCCAGCAGCAGTACTTCCGGGCGAATCGCAATTCCGCGGGCAATGCACAGACGCTGCTGCTGGCCGCCGGAGAGAGAATAGCCGCTCTGGTGCAGCTTATCCTTTGTTTCATTCCATAATGCGGCCTTGGTCAGCGCCCACTGCACGCGCTCGTCCATATCCGCACGGGACAGCTTCTCAAACAGGCGTACGCCGAAGGCGATGTTGTCATAAATCGACATCGGGAACGGCGTCGGCTTCTGGAACACCATGCCAACTTTGGCGCGCAGCAGGGCAATATCCTGGGTATTGGTCAGAATGTTGTCGCCATCCAGCAGGATTTCACCCTCCGCGCGCTGCTCCGGATAGAGCTCAAACATTTTGTTGAACGTGCGCAGCAGGGTGGATTTTCCGCAGCCCGACGGGCCGATAAACGCCGTTACCTGGTTTTTGGCGATATCCAGGTTAATGTTTTTCAGGGCATGGAATTTGCCGTAGTAGAAGTTCAAATCACGAACTGAAATCTTACCCGGGGTCGTCTCAACCATACTCATCTCAATCTCTTCCTCATTCAGCGCCGCTCTTCGCCACGCTGTAAAAAATTAACCGTGTTTCTTCTTCGCGAAAATGACGCGCGCCAGAATGTTCAGCAACAGAACGCACAGGGTAATGATCAGTACCCCGGCCCAGGCCAGCTGTTGCCATTCGGCAAACGGGCTCATGGCAAATTTGAAAATGGTCACCGGCAGGTTGGCAATCGGCTGCATCATGTCGGTGCTCCAGAACTGGTTCGACAGCGCGGTGAACAGCAGCGGTGCGGTTTCACCAGCAATACGCGCAACGGCCAGCAGCACCCCGGTCATGATCCCTGATATGGAGGCCTTCAGCGTGATGGAGGACACCATCTTCCACTTTGGCGTACCCAGTGCATAAGCCGCTTCACGCAGATTATCCGGCACCAGCTTCAGCATGTTCTCAGTAGTACGAATCACGATAGGCACCTGCAGCAGCGCCAGCGCAATCACGCCCGCCCAGCCGGAAAAGTGCTGCATCTTCGCCACGACGATGGTGTAAACGAACAGGCCCACCACGATGGATGGCGCAGAAAGCAGAATGTCGTTAATGAAGCGAATCACCTCCGCAAGCCAGGATTTACGTCCGTATTCCGCCAGATAGATACCCGCCATGATCCCCATCGGTGTACCGATGACGGTTGACCACAGGATCAACAGGCCGCTACCGGCTAATGCATTTGCAAGCCCTCCGCCCGCAGTATTTGGCGGCGGCGTCATTTCGGTGAACAGCGCGATCGACATGCCATCGATACCGCGGGTAATGGTGGAGAACAGGATCCACACCAGCCAGAACAGGCCAAAAGCCATAGTCGCCATCGACAGCGTCAGGGCGATGCGGTTTTTGGTACGACGACGCGCCTGCATTTTGCGGCGGGATTCAATGAGCTCAGGGCTGGTTTGCATTTCTAAAGTCGCCATTAGCGTGCCCCCTCGTTTTTCGCGAGGCGTTTAATCATCAGCTTGGAGATCGCCAGCACGATAAAGGTGATCACGAACAGGATCAGGCCCAGTTCCATCAGCGCCGCAACGTGCAGCCCGGATTCGGCTTCAGCAAATTCGTTCGCCAGTGCAGAGGTGATGCTGTTGCCCGGCATATACAGCGAAGCGCTGTCGAGCTGGTAGGTATTGCCGATGATAAAGGTCACCGCCATGGTTTCACCCAGCGCGCGCCCGAGGCCAAGCATGACGCCACCGATCACCCCATTTTTGGTGAACGGCAGAACGATACGCCAGATAACTTCCCAGGTGGTGCAGCCGATACCGTAGGCCGACTCT
>NZ_DALZVG010000056.1:0-3366 GCF_032012665.1 Scandinavium sp. | reverse complement strand
ATATATTGTTAAACCTTTAAATTTAAAGATAAAACAATTTCGTCAAGAATTTTAATTTGAATTCTTTGTAGAATGAAAATCTAATCTTAATCGCTTAAGATTAGTAAATGAATAGGTCAAGCTACAAAGGGCGCATGGTGAATGCCTTGGCACTAGGAGCCGAAGAAGGACGCGATAAGCTGCGATAAGCTTTGGGTAGGCGCAAATAGCCAGTGATCCAGAGATTTCCGAATGGGGAAACCTACATAGTTAACACTATGTACTGTGCACTGAATAAATAGGTGTATGGAGGTAAACCCGGGGAACTGAAACATCTAAGTACCCGGAGGAAGAGAAAGAAACATCGATTTCCAAAGTAGCGGCGAGCGAAATGGAAAGAGCCCAAACCTAAGCCTTTGGCTTAGGGGTTGAGGACAGAACATAAATGCACAAATTTTTTAGTCGAAGACAGCTGGAAAGCTGCTCCGCAGAAGGTAATAGGCCTGTAGACAAAAAGAAATGAGTGAAAGTTCTGATCCAGAGTACCACGAGACACGTGAAACCTTGTGGGAAGCAGGGAGGACCACCTCCCAAGGCTAAATACTACCTAGTGACCGATAGTGAAGAAGTACCGTGAGGGAAAGGTGAAAAGAACCCCGGAAGGGGAGTGAAATAGAACCTGAAACCGTGTGCCTACAACCGGTCGAAGCACTTTATATGTGTGACGACGTGCTTTTTGTAGAACGAGCCAACGAGTTACGATATGTAGCGAGGTTAAGTACTTAAGGTACGGAGCCGAAGGGAAACCGAGTCTGAATAGGGCGCATAGTTGCATGTCGTAGACCCGAAACCGGGTGACCTATCCATGGCCAGGATGAAGCGACAGTAAAATGTCGTGGAGGTCCGAACCACGTTGGTGTTGAAAAACCATGGGATGAGCTGTGGATAGCGGAGAAATTCCAATCGAACTCGGAGATAGCTGGTTCTCCTCGAAATAGCTTTAGGGCTAGCGTCGGTTAATTGAGTAATGGAGGTAGAGCACTGAATAGGCTAGGGGGCATAACGCTTACTGAACCTTATCAAACTCCGAATGCCATATACTTTTATTCCGGCAGTCAGACTGCGAATGATAAGATCCGTAGTCAAAAGGGAAACAGCCCAGACCATCAGCTAAGGTCCCAAAGTGTAAGTTAAGTGGTAAAGGATGTGGGATTTCTAAGACAACTAGGATGTTGGCTTAGAAGCAGCCACTCATTTAAAGAGTGCGTAATAGCTCACTAGTCAAGAGATCCCGCGCCGAAGATGTCCGGGGCTAAAACTTACCACCGAAGCTATGGATGTGTACTACGTACACGTGGTAGAGGAGCTTTCTGCATTGGCTGAAGTCGTACCGAAAGGAGCGGTGGACGATGCAGAAGTGAGAATGTTGGCATAAGTAGCGAGAGCTAGGTGAGAATCCTAGCGGTCGAAAACCTAAGGTTTCCTGAGGAAGGCTCGTCCTCTCAGGGTTAGTCGGGACCTAAGCCGAGGCCGAAAGGCGTAGGTGATGGACAACGGGTTGATATTCCCGTACCACTTGCAGACGTTATTACAAATGGGGTGACGCAGGAGGATAGGTTGTGCATACTATTGGATGTATGTTCAAGCATTTAGGAGTAGCTAGTAGGCAAATCCGCTAGCCGAATCTGAGGTGTGATGAGGAGCTCAATAGAGCGAAGTAACTGATTCCACGCTGCCAAGAAAAGCCTCTATGGAGGAAGCAAGTGCCCGTACCGCAAACCGACACAGGTAGGTGAGGAGAGAATCCTAAGACCATCGGAAGAACTGCTGTTAAGGAACTCGGCAAATTGACCCCGTAACTTCGGGAGAAGGGGTGCCTACGCAAGTAGGTCGCAGAGAATAGGCCCAAGCAACTGTTTAGCAAAAACACAGGTCTCTGCTAAAGCGAAAGCTGATGTATAGGGGCTGACGCCTGCCCGGTGCTGGAAGGTTAAGGGGAATGCTTAGCGCAAGCGAAGGTATGAACTTAAGCCCCAGTAAACGGCGGCCGTAACTATAACGGTCCTAAGGTAGCGAAATTCCTTGTCGGGTAAGTTCCGACCCGCACGAATGGCGTAATGATTTGGGCACTGTCTCAACAGCAAATCCGGCGAAATTGTAGTACCAGTGAAGATGCTGGTTACCCGCGATTGGACGGAAAGACCCCGTAGAGCTTTACTGTAGTTTAGCATTGAGTTTCGGTATTGTCTGTACAGGATAGGTGGGAGGCTGAGAAACAGGACCGTCAGGTTCTGCGGAGCCATCCTTGGGATACCACCCTGACAGTACTGGGATTCTAACTGGAGGCCATGAAACTGGTCACAGGACATTGCTAGATGGGCAGTTTGACTGGGGCGGTCGCCTCCAAAAAAGTAACGGAGGCGCCCAAAGGTTCCCTCAGCGCGGTCGGAAATCGCGCGAAGAGTGCAAAGGCAGAAGGGAGCCTGACTGCGAGACCTACAAGTCGAGCAGGGACGAAAGTCGGGCTTAGTGATCCGGTGGTTCCGCATGGAAGGGCCATCGCTCAACGGATAAAAGCTACCCCGGGGATAACAGGCTTATCTCCCCCAAGAGTTCACATCGACGGGGAGGTTTGGCACCTCGATGTCGGCTCATCGCATCCTGGGGCTGAAGTAGGTCCCAAGGGTTGGGCTGTTCGCCCATTAAAGCGGCACGCGAGCTGGGTTCAGAACGTCGTGAGACAGTTCGGTCCCTATCCGTCGCGGGCGTAGGAAATTTGAAGGGAGCTGTCCTTAGTACGAGAGGACCGGGATGGACAGACCTCTGGTGCACCAGTTGTCACGCCAGTGGCACAGCTGGGTAGCTATGTCTGGAAGGGATAAACGCTGAAAGCATCTAAGCGTGAAGCCCACCCTAAGATGAGATTTCCCATAACGTAAGTTAGTAAGACTCCTGGAAGACCACCAGGTTGATAGGTGAGGGGTGTAAGCATGGTAACATGTTCAGCTGACTCATACTAATAAGTCGAGGGCTTGATCTAAATAAAGACGAAATAAATTTCACTGTGTAATTTTGAGAGAACATTTAACCAATGTTTTCAATTCTATAAATTTGATAGAAGAATACAAACTGTTAAAACAGTTTGCATAAGTGACCATCACAAAAATGAATTTTTGGATGTCTACTTATCTGGTAATTATGCTTTTGATGGATACACCCGTTCCCATACCGAACACGAAGGTTAAGCATCAAGAGGCCGATAGTACTGCACGGGAAGCTGTGTGGGAGGGTAGGTTGTTGCCAGGTCAATATGGCTCCTTGGTCAAGCGGTTAAGACACCACCCTTTCACGGTGGTAACAGGGGTTCGATTCCCCTAGGAGTCACCA
>NZ_DALZVG010000055.1:0-3470 GCF_032012665.1 Scandinavium sp. | reverse complement strand
CGGTGATATCCATTTTTATCTGCCAGCAGGGACAAAGTTTTACGACAAGGCACCGGCAGATAACAGCACTTCCACAACAGGTATTTCTGAACGCTATAGAAGTAATGCGCCTCTGTATGTCAGCATGACCCTGGCACAAGGCAACTGTACGATGGTGACTCGGCAAAAAAATACGCAGGTTGACGGGAAGTATGATCTGCTGGGCGAGCCACTGGTGAATGCTGATGGCAAAGACTACGAATACAATCTCTATAAAACTGCGATGCGGAATTATAAGCAGAGTCCAAGTGCCGGGTTTGAACTGCTGCGCTTTGGGCGGGTAATCAATACTGAACATGAGACTCTGGTGCCAGCAGATGCGCCACTGTGGATGACGGTCAATTACCCTGGCGGAACAGGGGTGGTCAATCTTGCTGATCCCAGTATTAAAAAGTTTAGTGACGCTGACTTTCCGCACTGGACGGGCTGGCAGATGGTTGATGACGATAGTGATAACAATAGCCAATGTAACTCAGCAGCTATTAAGAAGCTTCAGCAGGACGGCGACTATGATAATCAGTGTGTAAAGCTAATCTGTCATTTCCCGTTCGAGTGGGAAAAGAGTACGATCGACACCCGCTTTTCATGGCTGAAAAAAGGTAGTGAAGAGCATGATCCGATGACGGATGAAGATTATGCAAAATTCAAGGCTCATGCCGAAGCATTGTGTTTCGACACAGGGGCACTTAGTAGCGGAAGCTTGTGGCATTTTGAACCAAAGGCATTTATTGAACATTTCAGGACATGTAGTTGGCTCGGCTGTGATGTAATTGAAAAAGTAATGACGGCGAATACTAGTAAAAAAAATAAAAATGCACTTGAAGGTATTAAAAATATTACATCAGAGTACTATGCGGACATAAATAAAATTATGCGAAAGTATAATTTATCTGATGCAAACAGAATTTGTCATTTTTTAGGACAAGGTGCAGTAGAATCAGGTTATTTATTGTCTATGCAAGAAACCAGTCAGCAACAGATTATTGTCGATGGTATTCAGAAGGGCGGAGTCATTGTTGAAGCATCAACATTTAATGAAGCTACTGAGCTAGGCCATTGGTACGGAGCTCTTGAAACCGAGAAAGATAACTATTTCTCCGGGAAAAAATATAATTCCCGTGGAGGGTACATCACAGGCTCTTATAGCTGGATTAACGGTAACTGTGGAGATGTTGATGCACAAAAATTCAGAGGTAGAGGGTTTAAAATGCTCACTGGCCTTGACACATATTCAAGCTATTGGGTATATCGAGGTTGGTTGTTAAAAAGTGACTTCGATAAATATTGGTGGGATGACCCGGAGTACAAGAAAAAAAATACAGCCGGCATGAAGAAAAAACCACCAAAAATAGAGAACCCTCAGAAAGTGACAGAGAGTGCATATAACTGTATTGATACGGGTGGTTTTTTTATAGCCTGTTTCAAATCTAAAGTTCTCAAAATTATGGATGAGGACAAATTTGGGGAATCTGATGATGACAGCATTATTTTGAAAGTAACTAAAGGTATAAATGGTGCAGATAAAGGGATTGCAGAAAGGAAAATAGCTACTAAAAAAGCGAAAGAGGTGATTGATGATGAAGTTTAAAACCAATTTGTTTTTATTTATGATGCTTGGTGCTACTGCTTTTAGTTCTTGGGCGGGATATTACAACACAATTGATACTGATGGTGTAAGTATCCATTTTGATAAGGATAAAGCTGGATCTGTAAGTGTTCACGATGATAAATTAAATACGGATTACTCATGCAAAATAGAAAATTGGAATGATTCATTACTCTCTGGTGCTGGAGGTATTTCTCTAACTAGTGATCATGTAGGCGTGCTTATAGCATCAGGAAATAAATATCTTGATGTTAAGGAGCTTATAGGTTGTAAAGGACAGTCAATCCGCATTCATTCGATTCCATACTTTAATAATGCAATTTCTTCTGTTATAGATGTGAATTTTGATAAAAAATTAGTTCTGGCATTGGTTGTGATTGATGCTCACTTTAGATCATATCAGGCGATAATCTCTAGGTTTAATGGGAATAAAAACCTTTTGTCTGGCAAGGGTTTTTGGAGTAATGCCCCATCTGAGCCAGATGAAAATAACTTGTTTTACCCTGGTGGTTCAATATATCTAGGGAAAATATCTGTCAATGGAGAATATGTTGCACCAAACGATTTGGATTGTGCTGCTGATTCATTTCCAGGTGTGTGGGATATAGCAAAGAAAATGAAGGTTGTATTCCCAGGAGATAAAGATGATGCTGTGGTTGACAGTAAATGCAAAAAGCTTTTTTCGGGTGATAAAACACTGGATGAGTTGGGGGGGGAGCTTATCAATCCGAATTAATGATTTTGGGATTCTTGTTGTTTTTATTCAATTTTACTGTGCGATATACCCAACAGTACTTTCCTGAAAGGATACAAGCTTGGGACAATTTTCATGAAATTAGTTTGCATGTCATTCTTTCTTAGTGTCAGTTCTTTCTCTATGGTATCTGCATTTGCATCAGTTGTTAACGATGGAAATTCATCAGTAATTAGAAACCTGTCGTCTGATTCTAACGCTGATATTTCTTCATCATCTAGCTTTGAACCATGTAATGTACATTTCAGTGATTATGAATATCCAAAATTATCTGATGACGAATATTTTGAGAAAAAATATCCTATATCTGAATGGAGCTGTTTATATTCAGGAGAGGCTTTCGAAGCTGGGTATGATAATCAGCAAGTTAACAATAAAGGTGTTAATGTTAGCCGTTCAGACAATAAAGTTATTTACGATTATAAAAACAAAGATTGGAAACTAGTCCCTGATAAAACATATGTGAAAAATGGATCATCTAATCATTTATCATTAGTAAAGGTGAAAAGTAAAAATTCAAATGGGTTTATGGCTGTCAATAGTATGGCTAAATTTAAAGACGGGAGTGTTGGTGAAAGTGTTTATTTCTGTTTGATTCACAATAATAACGCTCTTTGTGGTTCAGGAAACAGTGCTGTAACGAATACTGGTGAAGATCTATCTAAAAATACACTAAGGCTTCTTGAATCCATCTCATTTGATGAAAATTAAAATTTTAAAAATTGCAATGCTGAGCCTTGATGCTATTGACCTGGAATAATCATTAGGGGCTGTCATGAAATATATTATTTTACAAGTATTGCATTGATTAGGGGAATGCTCCTCCCCAACAATAGGGGGGCATGGACCTAAGTGAGTAAATCCTCTATCAGGGGGGCATTTACGCGAAGAATAAATCCAGGGAGAATGGCGTTTGAGAACGTCAGGTGGCCTGCGTTTAAGCATGCCTGATATGTGCTTAACGATTCTACAGAACAAGAATCCGATACTTTGCCATCTGAACCAAGAGACTTCCCAATGTGGCACCTGAAACGGCCGAACCTTTCAGTAACTTCAGTTTTTCCTGACAAG
>NZ_DALZVG010000054.1:0-3566 GCF_032012665.1 Scandinavium sp. | reverse complement strand
CTGACCACTGCGCGAAGAAACTGCTGCCGTGGATCGACGGTCTGCTGGACGCGGGTGAAAAACATTTCGCAGCAACCGGTAAGCCACTGTTCTCTTCCCACATGATTGACCTGTCCGAAGAGTCTCTGGAAGAAAACATCGAAATCTGCTCCAAATACCTGGCGCGCATGGCCAAAATGGGCATGACTCTGGAAATCGAACTGGGTTGCACCGGCGGTGAAGAAGACGGCGTCGACAACAGCCACATGGACGCTTCCGCGCTGTACACTCAGCCAGAAGATGTTGACTACGCGTACACCAAACTGAATGCGATCAGCCCACGTTTCACCATCGCTGCTTCCTTCGGTAACGTACACGGCGTGTACAAGCCAGGCAACGTGGTTCTGACCCCAACCATCCTGCGTGATTCTCAGGAGTACGTTTCTAAGAAACACAACCTGCCGCACAATAGCCTGAACTTCGTCTTCCACGGCGGTTCCGGTTCTTCTGCTCAGGAAATCAAAGACTCCGTAAGCTACGGCGTAGTGAAAATGAACATCGATACCGATACTCAGTGGGCAACCTGGGAAGGTATCCTGAACTACTACAAAACCAACGAAGCTTACCTGCAGGGCCAGCTGGGCAACCCGAAAGGCGAAGACCAGCCGAACAAGAAATACTATGACCCACGCGTATGGCTGCGCGCGGCTCAGTCCTCCATGATCGTGCGTCTGGAGCAGGCTTTCAAAGAACTTAACGCGGTTGACGTTCTGTAATTTTTGACAGCCATTTCTGCCCAAAGCCCGCTTAACAGCGGGCTTTTTTATTGCCTTTCCAGTACCGTCATTGTGTTTAATTCTGTGATCTGCTTGGCATTAACGACGATTCTTGTTTACCCTTATCCCACTGACTTCTTGCCGGTGTGGCGAGTTTTATTTCCCAAAAGGGCAGCTATAAGGATGATCGGATGGAAGATTTGAACGTTGTCGACAGTATTAATCATGCTGGATCGTGGCTGGTGCGAAACCAGGCGCTATTGCTGAGCTATGCGGTAAATATCGTTGCCGCCATTGCCATTATTATTGTCGGGATGATTATCGCCCGTATGGTGTCAAATGCAGTCAACCGCGTGATGCGTGCACGTCAGCTTGACGCCACCGTGGCCGATTTTCTCTCCGCGATGCTGCGCTATGCCATCATTGCCTTTACGCTGATTGCGGCGCTGGGGCGCGTCGGGGTGCAGACTGCGTCGGTCATTGCGGTTCTTGGTGCCGCCGGTCTGGCCGTTGGTCTGGCACTTCAGGGCTCGCTCTCTAACCTTGCTGCTGGCGTGCTGCTGGTTATGTTCCGCCCGTTCCGTGCCGGTGAATATGTTGATTTAGGTGGCATAGCGGGAACGGTGCTTAACGTGCAGATCTTCTCCACCACGATGCGTACAGCAGACGGCAAAATCGTTGTTGTCCCCAACGGCAAAATCATCGCCGGGAACATCATTAACTTCTCCCGGGAGCCGGTGCGCCGCAATGAGTTTATTATTGGCGTGGCCTATGACTCTGACATCGATCAGGTCAAACAGCTGCTGACTAACATTATCGAATCCGATGAGCGTATCCTGAAAGATCGCGAGCTTACAGTGCGTCTGAATGAGCTTGGCGCGTCCTCAATCAACTTTGTGGTTCGCGTATGGAGTAAAAGCAGCGATCTGCAAAACGTTTACTGGGATGTGCTGGAGCGCGTGAAGCGTGATTTCGATGCCAACGGCATCAGCTTCCCGTATCCGCAGATGGACGTGAATTTCAAACGTGTGAAAGAGCAGGACGAAGCTGCATAACGGCTTCGTTTATCCCTTTTCATAACCCGCTCCGGCGGGTTTTTTCTTTTTTGCATTCTTCGCAGTCGTTGAAAAGGAGTGGATATTAGTTAAGATAATGGATGATTAATATTATCCATTTTATCTAATGTTAGATGCGCGCTATAGTCTCACCATTGACAGACGGTTAGCGAGAATATCATCGTGTTATCTTATTATTTTCAAGGGCTTGCACTTGGTGCTGCCATGATTTTGCCCTTAGGCCCGCAAAATGCTTTTGTGATGAACCAGGGGATCCGTCGCCAGTATCACATTATGATCGCGTTTCTTTGTGCGCTGAGCGATTTGCTGCTGATCTGCGCGGGCATTTTTGGCGGGAGCGCACTGCTGATGCAGTCGCCGTGGCTGATGGCTGCTGTCACCTGGGGCGGTGTAGCTTTCCTCTTATGGTATGGCTTTGGTGCCCTGAAAACCGCTATGGGCAGCAATCTTGAGCTCGCTAAAGCTGAAGTTATGAAGCAAGGGCGATGGAAAATTATCGTTACCATGCTGGCAGTGACCTGGCTTAATCCTCACGTTTATCTGGATACGTTTGTTGTATTGGGCAGCCTTGGCGGCCAGCTGGGCGCGGAGCCAAAACGCTGGTTTGCGCTGGGCACCGTCAGTGCATCGTTCCTCTGGTTCTTCGGACTGGCGTTGCTTGCCGCGTGGCTGGCACCCCGATTGCGCACCGCTCGGGCGCAGCGAATCATTAACCTGCTGGTCGGCCTGGTGATGTGGTTTATCGCGTTTCAACTGGCGAAAGAGGGGATTTCACACGTTCACGCGTTGTTCAACTAAGCCTTGTCTTATGGACATTTAGTCCCCAGAAGCTAAGCTTGCAGGCATGCGCCCTGTTTCGGGTGAATACGTAACAAGGAGGAACGACAGTGAAGTTTAAAGTGATGGCCCTGGCGGCATTAGTGGGATTCAGTGTGATGTCGGTACAGGCAAATGAGTTGCCGGATGGACCGCACATTGTCACCTCCGGAACGGCAAGCGTGGACGCTGCGCCGGATATTGCAACTCTCGCGATTGAAGTGAACGTGGCGGCGAAAGACGCTGCATCAGCAAAGAAACAAGCCGACGATCGCGTAGCCCAGTATCTCTCTTTCCTTGAGCAAAACGGTATTGCCAAGAAAGACATCAGTTCTGCGAACCTGCGTACCCAGCCCGATTACGACTATCAGAATGGCAAAAGCATTCTGAAAGGTTACCGCGCGGTGCGTACCGTCGAAGTGACATTACGTCAGCTGGATAAGCTGAATTCGCTGCTGGACGGCGCGCTGAAAGCGGGGCTGAACGAAATTCGTTCCGTTTCACTGGGCGTTGCGCAACCGGAAGAGTATAAAGACAAAGCCCGCAAAGCCGCGATTGATGACGCCGTGCATCAGGCTAAAGCGCTGGCCGAAGGCTTTAATGCGAAACTCGGCCCGGTTTACAGCGTGCGCTATCACGTGTCCAACTATCAGCCGAGCCCGATGGTTCGGATGATGAAGGCTTCAGCAGCTCCGGCAGCGGATTCTGCGCAGGAAACCTACGAGCAGCCAACGATTCAGTTCGACGATCAGGTGGACGTAGTCTTCCAGCTGGAAACGACTCAGGCGCAGCCACAAAAAGCGGCTGAGCCCGAAAAGAAAGCGGAATAATTCGCGCCAGCTGCACAGTAAAAAGCCGGGAAATTCCTAATGCCGATCGTTTAAGGATCGGTTGACCGATCCGGTAGCTGGTGTAAAAA
>NZ_DALZVG010000053.1:0-3689 GCF_032012665.1 Scandinavium sp. | reverse complement strand
GTTATCAATAAAAAAGGCCCCCCGGTGTGGGAGGCCTCATTGTTCGTCTTCGCATTCTTTATCACACGACGAAACGCCTCCCGTTCAGGGGAAGGTAAAGAAGCTAAAAAAGAATGCGAAGAAGAACGGAACGGTTTTCATCAAGTTTTCCTTAGAGACAGGCAGTTAAAGTAACCGTACTGTTTTCATGCTGTCAACCGTAAAAAACATCCTCTACGCAAACCAGGCTTATTCGCGCGTTAGCAGTAACAAAAAACGCGCCCGAAGGCGCGTTGGATTAACACAGTTGTTAAGGATTACTCTTGTTCAACGAAGTTGACGTCTTTCACCGATGCGTTGGCGCGACGTGCTTCCCCTTTGTGTTGCACTTTATTGAGCTGCCTTTCCAGCTTGTTGATCAATTCGTTAATGGCGGTATACATATCCTCATGACGCGCACTGGCAACCAGATGGCCGTTTGGTGTGTTCATGGTTGCGTCGGCAACAAAACCCTGTGGCTCCTTAGACAGAATGATGTGCGGGTTAATCAGATGAGTTTGCCATTTTTCAAGTTTGGTGAGACGGTCTGCGACGTGCTGGCGGATGGCCGGAGTAATGTCCATTTGTTTACTGGTAATGTTCATTGTCATAAATTTTACCTCTTGTCTTTCCCGTCTTGGTGAATCCAGCATACCGTTCTTAATGTCAAAATGTGTGATTTAAATCACGTTATTTTGTCACTTTTTGTCAGTCAGCGTATTTTGTGAGGCAGGGCAGGAACAGGGGATTTAATACTTGAGGAATGGGCAAAAGCGGGCCATAGTTGATGGGATGATCTGGTGCTAAACCGGTTCAGCGCCACGCAGAATTGCATACAAAAACGGCAGCCTCATGGGCTGCCGTTTTTCGTGGCGAAGCGCTATCAGCTGCTGGTCTTGCTGCTGTTGGCGGCGATGATTTTTGCTACCTTGTCGGCCTGCGCGGTCATCTGCATTTCGCGGTAGGCCTTTTCCATCTTCGGCAATGCGTCGCGGGTGGCTTGCGTGTCCGGGAAGTCGCGGAGCATGCCTTCCACGCGATTCACTACGGCAACCCACGCACCGCGATCGGTGTAGTAATCCACGACCGACAGCTCGTATTTCGCCAGGCGATCTTTCAGGAACACCATGCGCTTATAGGCGTCGGAAGAGTACTGGCTTTGTGGATAGCCACGCACCAGTTTGGAGAAGTCGTTGAATGCGTCACGAGCGTGCTGCGGATCGCGGTCTGAACGGTCAACCCCGAAGAAGCCCTGCAGAGCACTGTCATCCAGAGCCATGTTGGTCAGGCCACGCATATAGATGACGTAGTCAATGTTCGGATGAGTCGGATTAAGGCGCATGAAACGATCGATAGCAGCCTGAGCCAGCGGCAGATCGGCGTTTTTGTAGTAGGCATAAATCAGGTCGAGCTGAACCTGCTGAGAATACGGGCCAAACGGATAGCGGTTATCGAGCGCTTCCAGTTGCGTTATCGCCTGTTTCCAGTTACCGTCCTGCAACTTTTGTTGAGCAGTCGCGTAGATTTCATTTGGCGGGTTATCAGGCACCTCTTCCTTTGAACCGGAGCAACCCGCCAAAGCCAGGCTCAGTGTGGCAAGGGCCACCAGGTATTTCATGCGCGTCATGACGTTTTGACTTTCCTCAGAATGTTTATGCGGGAGATTATCATTCCTGCTCCCGATTAAGACCAGCTACAATAGCACACTATATTATACGGCGAAGCCGTAAAACCCAACGTTAAACGAAGAAGCTGTCTATGGCACAACTAGTACAACTCACCGCAACGGTATCCGAAAATCAACTCGGTCAACGCTTAGATCAAGCTTTGGCCGAAATGTTCCCGGATTATTCACGTTCGCGTATAAAAGAATGGATCCTGGATAAGCGAGTGCAGGTGAACGGCGTCATTTGCGACAAGCCGAAAGAGAAAGTATTGGGTGGAGAACAGGTCTCCATCGATGCCGAAATCGAAGAAGAAGCACGCTTCGAGCCGCAGGACATCCCGCTGAATATTGTTTATGAAGATGACGACATTATTGTCATCAACAAGCCACGCGATCTGGTGGTGCATCCGGGGGCAGGTAACCCCGATGGAACGATTCTGAATGCATTGCTGCACTACTATCCGCCCATCGTGGATGTGCCGCGTGCGGGTATTGTTCACCGCCTGGATAAAGACACAACCGGTCTGATGGTAGTGGCGAAGACCGTTCCGGCTCAAACGCGTCTGGTGGAAGCGCTGCAGTTGCGTGAGATCACTCGTGAGTATGAAGCGGTAGCGATTGGCCACATGACAGCAGGCGGCACGGTAGAAGAACCAATCAGCCGCCATCCCACTAAGCGTACGCATATGTCCGTTCACCCGATGGGGAAACCGGCTGTTACGCACTATCGTATTATGGAACACTTCCGTATTCACACGCGTTTGCGTTTACGTCTGGAAACCGGGCGCACACATCAAATCCGCGTGCATATGGCGCATATCACTCACCCGCTGGTGGGCGATCAGCTGTACGGCGGGCGTCCTCGTCCACCGAAAGGGGCGTCAGAAGCTTTCATTAACGAGCTGCGTAAATTCGATCGTCAGGCTCTGCACGCGACGATGCTTCGTCTTTATCACCCGATCACGGGTATCCAGATGGAATGGCACGCGCCAATCCCACAGGATATGGTCGATTTGATCGACGCCATGCGCGCCGATTTCGAAGAACACAAGGATGATGTTGCCTGGCTATGACGAAAATTATCGTGCCTCAGTGGCCAATGCCTGAAGGCGTTGGCGCGTGCAGCTCCACGCGAATGGGCGGCGTTAGCTTACCGCCATACGACGCGCTGAACCTTGGTGCCCACTGTGGTGATAATCCGGAACATGTTGAAGAGAATCGCCGTCGTTTCTATGAAGCGGCTGCATTCCCTTCACGTCCGGTATGGCTTGAACAGGTCCACGGCAACGCAGTTTTAACGCTAACCGGGGGCGAATACGCTTCCAAAAAAGCTGATGCTTCATACAGCAACAAACCCGGCCTGGTTTGCGCAGTGATGACGGCCGACTGTCTGCCGGTGCTCTTTTGCAATAAGGCGGGTACGGAAGTGGCCGCTGCTCATGCGGGGTGGCGCGGGCTATGTGATGGCGTACTGGAAGAAACCGTCGCACACTTTAAGGACCAGCCTGAAAACATTCTGGCCTGGCTCGGCCCGGCTATTGGCCCGCAGGCCTTTGAAGTGGGCCCGGAAGTCCGTGAGGCTTTCATGGCTAAGGATGCGAAAGCGGACAGCGCTTTCCGTCCTGCTGGCGAGAAGTATTTCGCCGATATTTATCAGTTAGCGCGTCAGCGTCTGGCAAACGTCGGTGTGACTGAGGTGTTCGGCGGTGAACGCTGTACGCTAAGTGAAAAGGATGATTTTTTCTCTTATCGACGCGATCGGACGACCGGTCGTATGGCAAGTTTCATTTGGCTGATATAACCTAACGAATCAAGACGATCCAGAAGGCTGACTTATTTTTCACATAGTCCAGGTCTTTAACCTTGAATAATTGAGGGATGACCTCATTTAATCTCCAGTAGCAAAATTGACCTGTTATGGGAGGAGTTATGCGTCTGGATCGTCTTACCAATAAATTCCAGCTTGCTCTCGCCGATGCCCAGTCTCTCGCACTGGGGCACGACA
>NZ_DALZVG010000052.1:0-4236 GCF_032012665.1 Scandinavium sp. | reverse complement strand
TCGCCGCTGGTAACCAGGCGCACATTGGCGGCGCAGACCTGATTGCCGGGAAGGACATGAGCCTCAGCGGCAGCAGCGTCATCATCGACCCGGGGCACGACAAACGAACCCGCGATGAAACATTCGAGCAGAAGAAAAGCGGGCTGACGCTGGCGCTTTCGGGCGCGGTGGGTGGAGCCATAAACAACGCTGTAAACTCAGCGCAGGATGCGAAAAATGAAAGTGATGGCCGTTTAGCTGCACTTCAGGCGACAAAATCAGTTCTTTCCGGCATGCAGGCCGGGCAGGCCGTTGCTCTGGATGCTGCTGACAGTGGGAATACTGAAAACCCGAGCACTAACGCTATCGGCGTCAGCGCTTCTCTCACCACGCAAAAGTCGAAATCTGAGCAACATGTGCGGAGTGATGAAGTCACGGGCAGTACGCTGAACGCGGGCAACAATCTCTCCATCACTGCAACCGGGAAAAACAAAGGCCCGAACAGCGGGGATATTGTGATTGCCGGAAGCCAGTTAAAGGCGGGCGGCGACACCGTGCTGGATGCGAAAAACGACATCCTGCTGGCGGGTGCAGCCAATACACAGCAGACCACGGGTAAGAACAGCAGCAGTGGTGGTGGTGTGGGTGTTGGCATCGGTGTTGGCAGCGGTGGCTGGGGGATCAGCGTCTTCGCTAATGGCAACTCTGCCCACGGTAAGGACAAGGGCAACGGTACCGACTGGACCGAAACCACCATCGACAGCGGTAAAACCGTCACCATCAAAAGCGGAAATGACACCGTACTTGATGGCGCGCAGGTCAACGGCAATAAAATTGTCGCCGACGTGGGTCACGACCTACTGATGCGCAGCCAGCAGGACAATAACGACTACGACAGCAAGCAGACCAGCGTTGCCGGAGGCGGGAGTTTCACCTTCGGTTCCATGTCCGGTTCGGCTTATATGAGCGTGAATCAGGACAAGATGAAGAGCCGCTTCGACTCGGTGGCGGAACAAACCGGCCTTTATGCCGGGGATGGCGGTTTCGATATCACGGTTGGCAATCATACCCAGCTTGATGGCGCGGTTATTGCTTCCACGGCGACGGCCGATAAGAACAGACTCGATACCGGGACGTTGGGCTTCAGCGATATTCACAACGAAGCCGACTTTAAAACTGAACATGTCGGCGGAGCCTTTAATACCGGTGGCAGCATCGCCGGGCAGTTTGCGAGCAATGCGGCGAATGCCCTGCTGGCAGGCGGCGGTAATAAAGGCCATGCCGAAGGCACGACTCAGGCAGCTGTGGCTGATGGCACCATCACCATCCGCGACAAGGACAATCAGAAGCAGGATGTTGCGGACCTCAGCCGCGACACAGAACACGCCAACGACAGCATCAGCCCGATCTTCGACAAAGAGAAAGAGCAGAAACGGCTGCAGGAAATTCAGCTGATCGGCGAAGTGGGTTCTCAGGCTGCCGATGTGGCAAGAACACAGGGTGATTTGGCCGGACGTAAAGCGGCGAAAGATCCGGATTCGCTGGAAGAAGCGCGTCAGCAGCTGGCGAAGGAAGGGAAGCCAGTCACAGATGCCGCCGTGGCGGAACGTGCGTACAACAACGCCTCGTCATTCTATGGCACGGGCGGCGTGGTTCAGCGCGGGCTTCAGGCAGTGACCGGAGCGCTGACCGCTCTGGCTGGCGGTGGCAACCTGGCTGGCGCTCTGGCTGGAGCATCGGCCCCGGAGTTGGCGAATATTATCGGACACCGTTCCGGTCTCAGCGATGATGAAGCGCTGATAGCCCATGCCGTTCTGGGTGGCGTTGTCGCTTCACTACAGGGGAACAGCGCCGCAGCTGGTGCGGCAGGAGCGTTGAGCGGTGAACTGGCTGCCCGAGCCATTAAAGATCAAATGTTCCCAGGCAAGAGCAACAGTGAGCTGAGTGAAAGTGACAAGCAGCTGATCAGCAACCTGGCAACTCTGGCATCAGGGCTGGCGGGGAATCTGACAGGTGGAAACTCTGCTGGCACAACAGCGGGTGCTCAGGCCGGAAAGAATGCGGTTGAGAATAATGCATTGAGTGACATTATCGAGAACAAAGCCTCAGGAATGTCACAGGAAGAGAAGTACCAGAAAGCTCAGGATGCGCTGGTGAAGGCTACTGAAGAGTTTAAAGCACAGAACTGTGCCGGGCTGAGTGCTGAAGCTTGTGGAACTAAAATTGTGGCGCACCGGGATGAACTGCTGGCTGGTGCTGCCTCGTTCGGAGTAGACTTTGTTCCGGTTGTGGGCGATATCAAGAGCTATGCAGAAGCACAAAGCGCTTTGGATTACCTCGCAGCGACTATTGGTTTACTTCCTTTAGTGGGTGACGTTGCTGGTGAAACATTAAAACTTGCTAATAAGGCGTTGAAAGCTGGCGATCTTGAGCAAGCATCTAAATTAATCAATACTGCCAGTAAACAGGTTGAAGACGTTAAGGCTCTTGATGTTGGTTCTTACAAAGAACTGAAAGCAAGAGAAGTCGTTGGTGATGGGTTGGAGCATGATCATATCCCATCTTTTGCTTCACTTCGTAAAGCAAAAGAAAATGAACTTGGGCGCCCTTTGACTGATGCTGAGGCAAAGAATCTTTATCAGAATGCTACGGCGGTAGAAGTACCTAAAGATGTTCATGCCTCAGGGCCAACTTATGGCGGGAAGAATAATGCTGCCCAAGTCAAAAACGATGCTATAGATTTGTGTGGAGCTGAATGCCGCGATACGGATGCGTTGAGAAAAAATATGCTGGAACGAGGCTACGAACCTAAGTTGGTTGATGATGCGATACAGCAAATTAAAGAACGAAATCGTCAGATGGGAGTAACCAAGTAATGCCTGAATGGAAAAAATTTATTGATTCTCTTGGTAAAACTGAGTCATCAATAGAGTTTATTAAGCTCAAAGAATCTATTGGCGAAACCCCAACTGTTTCCGAAGATCCTGCAGAGTATAATGATCCGGTAGGCCATACAAAATACTATAAGTATCCTCGCTCAGGATTAGATATAGGAATCAGGAATGGTGTCGTAAACCATGTTCACTTTTATTTTGATGGGTATGAAAATTATGGTTTTTTCCCCGGGGAACTACTTTCTGGCATATGTCTGGGATGGGATGAAAAGTCAGTGATGCAAATACTTGGGCAACCAGATTTTTCGGGAGCAGGAAAAATGGATATGCTCCTTGGATACTTAAATAAGTGGATTAAGTACAAAAAAGAAGGCTATGCATTACATCTGCAATTTAATAAAAACGATGCTCTATGCAGAGCAACCTTGATGAGATAATTCAAATCCCGCCCCTATCCGGGCGGGATAATTTTGCGTGAACTCAAAGTTTTTCCAGTTCCACCCGAGCCATCACGCCTTGCAGGTATGCCATAACTTGCTGTTGCTCAGGTTCTGGCAACCCTTTGGTTGTGTTTAATACTTTCATCAGTTGTGTGGTTTCTGGTCGAGCGGTGATCACCAGACATCCCGGCATTACCCGAACATCTAATTTTGTGCCCGTGGTAAACCCGGCCTCTTCCATCCAGCGACCGTTCAGGCGCAGGCTGGCACGGCAGGTGTAGTGCGTGGTCCGCAGTGTGGTGGGGTCAATGTGGCGGGTTCTGACGTAGCTTACCGTCATATTCCTTAATACTTTTGGCTCTGCTTTCTTAGGCAAGCTGTGATCGTTATTTTTGCGTACTGCCTTGTGTTTTTCTGTATTACATGCCAAAAGTTTAGATTGTGTTTTGGCAATAGAGGTTTCTGGCTTAAGATTGGTGTCAGCCATATTCAACTCCGTTCTAGTTGTCTGTGGTCAGCGGCATGGAAGTGCTTCAACACTTTCATGTCGCGCTCTTTAATAATCAGAATTTTCTATTTTATCGATTTTCCTTTTGCGGTCTTTCGGTTGCTTTACTGCGTCCATTATACCCTGCTGAATAAAAACACAGCACTGGATGCATGAACAAAGTTAATATCTGCGAGGCCGCTTCAGGAAATATTACTGATTGATGTAACGTTGCATTTTTAGCTGTTTCTGTAAAAACGTTCTTTCATTCTAAACAGCAACTATCCTCTGCCTTCCGGCAACAACGGCTACTTTGTGCCGTCCACCGATCCGGACAGCCCGTATCTGATCACCGTTAACCCAAAACTCGATGGCCTCGGGCAGCTCGATCCGTCGCTGTTTGGCGATCTGTATAAGCTGCTCGGCATGAACCCGG
>NZ_DALZVG010000051.1:0-4248 GCF_032012665.1 Scandinavium sp. | reverse complement strand
GATGGTAGTGTGGGGTCTCCCCATGCGAGAGTAGGGAACTGCCAGGCATCAAACAAGTGAAGAACCCCGACCATCCGGTCGGGGTTTTTTGCGTTTACACACGAACCACCCACAGACATATCCACAAGCCTTCCCTTCCTGAATGCGGTAAACTAGCCGTGATTTTGCATCTGGAAGCCACTATGAATCACTCCTTAAAGTCCTGGAATACCTTTGGTATCGATTGTCATGCCCGTCGGATTGTCAGTGCAGAAAATACCGTTCAACTGCTTGAAGCCTGGCAGCAGGCAACCTCTGAAAACCTGCCTGTCCTAATTTTAGGTGAAGGGAGTAACGTCCTCTTTTTAGAGGATTATTCAGGTGTCGTCCTGATCAACCGACTTAAAGGAATCGAGGTGAGTGAACAGCCAGATGCATGGCACCTGCATGTTGGAGCGGGTGAAAACTGGCACAGTCTCGTCACGTATACGCTTGAGAAAGGCATGCCCGGGCTTGAAAATCTGGCACTGATCCCAGGATGCGCAGGTTCATCACCGATCCAGAATATTGGTGCTTACGGCGTGGAACTGCAGCGAGTCTGTGACTATGTTGATTGTATTGAGCTCTCTACTGGCATTATGAAACGCCTGAGTGCTGAGGCGTGCCGGTTCGGCTATCGCGACAGCATCTTCAAACATGAATATCAGGACCGCTATGTCATTGTCGCTGTAGGATTAAAGCTGGTAAAAGCGTGGCAGCCGGTGCTGAGCTATGGCGATTTGACCAGACTGGATCCTCAAACAGTTACGCCGCAGCAGGTCTTTGATGCTGTCTGCCACATGCGTATGACTAAGTTACCCGACCCCAAAGTGAATGGAAATGCTGGCAGCTTCTTTAAAAACCCGGTAATTAGCCCTATGGAAGCTGAAAAGCTTCTGGCTGCTTGCCCGGATGCACCGCATTACCCACAGGATGACGGCAGCGTTAAACTCGCTGCCGGCTGGCTTATCGACCAGTGTCAGCTCAAGGGGCAGCGAGTTGGCGGAGCCATGGTACATCGGCAGCAGGCTCTGGTTCTTATTAATGAAAACAATGCGACCAGCGATGATGTTGTTGCGCTTGCCCGCTATGTTCGCCAGCAGGTTGGAGAAAAATTTGATGTGTGGCTGGAGCCTGAAGTACGGTTTATTGATGCGCGCGGCGAAGTCAATGCGGTGGAGGTTATTGCGTGAAGGATAATACGGTCCCATTAACGCTTATCTCAATTTTATCCGACGGTGAGTTTCATTCCGGCGAGCAGCTCGGAGAGCGTCTGGGTATGAGCCGGGCGGCGATTAACAAGCATATTCAGACGCTGCGCGACTGGGGCGTCGATGTATTTACCGTTCCCGGAAAAGGTTACAGCCTGCCTGAGCCTATTCAACTGTTGAATGAAGATCTCATTAGAAACAGCATAAGTGAGGGTGCTGTTACGGTGCTGCCTGTGATTGATTCCACCAACCAGTATCTGCTGGACAGGCTGGCGTCACTTCGCTCCGGAGATGCCTGCGTGGCTGAGTATCAGCAGGCGGGCCGTGGTCGCCGTGGCCGGAAGTGGTTCTCGCCTTTTGGTGCGAATCTTTATCTGTCAATGTACTGGCGACTTGAGCAAGGGCCCGCTGCTGCGATTGGCCTGAGCCTTGTCATTGGCATCGTGATGGCTGAAGTCCTGCAAAGCCTCGGTGCGGATAAAGTTCGCGTAAAATGGCCGAACGATCTCTATCTGCTGGATCGTAAGCTTGCGGGTATTCTGGTTGAACTCACCGGTAAGACGGGAGATGCCGCGCAAATTGTCATTGGTGCGGGTATTAACCTCGCTATGCGACGAGTCGAATCTGATGTAGTCAATCAAGGATGGATCAATTTGCAGGAAGCCGGGATCAAAATTGATCGTAACACCCTCGCTGTGCGTTTAATTAAAGAACTGCGAGCTGCATTGGTGCTGTTCGAGCAGGAAGGTCTGGTACCTTATCTCCAGCGCTGGGAGAAACTGGATAACTTTATTCATCGCCCGGTGAAGTTGATTATTGGTGAGAAAGAGATATTTGGCATTTCACGGGGCATTGACATGCAGGGGGCATTATTACTCGAACAGGATGGAGTGATTAAACCCTGGATGGGCGGAGAAATTTCGCTGAGAAGTGCGGAATAACAAATTAAGAGGGAGCAGACGCTCCCTTTTTTTATTTTCGAAGCCGAACCTGTTCGACAGAATGGTTGGCACTTTTCGTCAATATTAAACTTGCTCGCTCGCGCGTAGGAAGTATATTTTCTTTTAGATTCAGAAGGTTAATTTCATTCCATAATGATGTTGCTATGTTGACAGCTTCGTCTTTGGATAATTTTGCATAATTATGGAAATAAGAATCTGGATCGGTGAATGCCCCTTCACGGAATTTCAGAAAACGATTGATATACCAGTTTTTCAGCTGATCTTCCGGGGCATCTACATAAATAGAAAAATCGACAAAGTCTGAGACAAATACATGATGCGGATCGTGCGGGTAATCCATACCACTTTGCAGAACGTTCAGACCTTCCAGAATCAGGATATCCGGATGCGTGACCGTTTTGTCGCCATCGCAAATAACGTCATAAATTAAGTGGGAATACACCGGAGCAGTGACATCTGCCGCACCTGATTTAATATCTGAAACAAATTTCACCAGGCGATGCATGTCATAAGACTGCGGGAAGCCTTTTTTCTTCATCAGCCCACGTTCTTTTAGAACCTCGTTAGGATGAAGGAAGCCATCGGTGGTGATCAATTCTACCCGACGATGCTCTGGCCAGCGGCTGAGTAAAGCCTGTAGTACACGCGCCGTTGTGCTCTTACCTACCGCCACGCTGCCGGCAATGCTTATCACATAAGGAATGCGCGGCGCGTTCGTCCCTAAGAACTGCTCGAGCACGGCCTGGCGACGCAAATTGGAGCTAATGTAGAAGTTCAGCAGACGCGAGAGTGGCAGATAGATCTCTGCCACTTCTTCCAGAGACAAATCTTCGTTGATCCCTTTCAGGCGCGTGATTTCCCCTTCGGTAAGGGTCATGGGCACGGAATCGCGAAGGGCAGCCCACTGGCTGCGGTTGAACTGTAAGTACGGCGTCATTAACGTTTGCTCTTTTTTGCTCATAAGCATGTTCAGTTCACGCCCATCGGTTTCATGTGCCGAAGCTGATGAGGTGAGACATTCAGTTAATCAGGACAATGGGCAGGAGGTTAACACCAGATTGAATGGAATAAGAAGAAAAAATCAGATTTAGTGATGCTTCCAGCAGAACGCATCTCTGCCGGGCTTGTTTCATGTTGCTGAGCGAGTTCTGATGAGTGGCCTGACTGAAAGCGTTGTGGGTGCTACGAGCGAACGGTAAGAAAAAAAGGAAGATAGAAACAGACATTCAGCCCATTTTTTGTTCGCAGATGACGGAATTTGCATCATTTTTACACCGTTATGCACAAAATGTGAGCAAGAGATCGTTTTATGCAATTTTTTAGTTGCAAGCCCCGTCATGTCTCCCTAGAATGCGCGCTACTTGATGCCGACTTAGCTCAGTAGGTAGAGCAACTGACTTGTAATCAGTAGGTCACCAGTTCGATTCCGGTAGTCGGCACCATCAAGTCCGGTGGGGTTCCCGAGCGGCCAAAGGGAGCAGACTGTAAATCTGCCGTCACAGACTTCGAAGGTTCGAATCCTTCCCCCACCACCACTTTCTGGCAGCGTTTTCGCCGCCTGAGTTGGTAGAAGTTAAACACCAACTCAAACAATAAAAGAGAGAACACTCTTTTTTGTTGCAGAAAGAACTGGGTAGCCGAGTTTCAGGATGCGGGCATCGTATAATGGCTATTACCTCAGCCTTCCAAGCTGATGATGCGGGTTCGATTCCCGCTGCCCGCTCCAAACGTGCTGATATGGCTCAGTTGGTAGAGCGCACCCTTGGTAAGGGTGAGGTCCCCAGTTCGACTCTGGGTATCAGCACCACTTCAATCTCCTCCTCCCTGGTTTCTCTCTGTGAATTGCATTCAACAAGTCAGGCATGTTGCCTGGTTGATGTGGTGATATCACCGATTTATCCGTGTCTTAGAGGGACAATCGATGTCTAAAGAAAAGTTTGAACGTACAAAACCGCACGTTAACGTCGGTACTATCGGCCACGTTGACCATGGTAAAACAACGCTGACTGCTGCAATCACTACCGTACTGGCTAAAACCTACGGCGGTGCTGCTCGCG
>NZ_DALZVG010000050.1:0-6226 GCF_032012665.1 Scandinavium sp. | reverse complement strand
GCAGGTACTTATCAACAAGATCCAAACAATCGATGAAATTCAGTCCACCGAGACGCTGATCTCCCTTCAGAACCCGATCATGCGCACCATTCGCCCGTGATCGGGCTTTTTAATCCCACATCTTTCCACAGGTAGATCCCAGCTCACACACAGCGTACAATATGCCACTCAGGATCAAGGGGTGGACTTTCATGGCAGACATTACTCTTATCAGTGGCAGCACGCTTGGCGGCGCCGAATACGTGGCGGAACACCTGGCTGAGAAGCTGGAAGACGCCGGTTTTTCCACTGAAACGCTGCATGGCCCCCTGCTTGAAGATCTGACCCCAAGCGGAGTCTGGCTGTTAGTCAGCTCTACGCACGGTGCGGGCGACATTCCGGATAACCTGCTTCCTTTATACGAAGCAATAAAGGAAGAGAAACCCGATCTCTCTGCCGTACGCTTCGGTTCCGTGGGCATTGGCAGCCGCGAATATGACACATTCTGCGGCGCTATCGAGAAAATCGACCAGGAACTGACGGCCTGCGGAGCGAAACAGATAGGCGAGACGCTGAAGATCAACATCCTCGATCATGACATTCCTGAAGATCCGGCTGAAATTTGGCTCGGATCCTGGTCAAAACTGATCGGAGAATTGTAAAGATCGGCCTTTTTTATGTGGATAACTCTGGTTAAAAGCACTGATCAACCGGTAGTTATCCAACGAATAAGGTTTGGTTAGTTTTTGAGTTGTGCATAACCCTTCATTCTGATCCCAGCTTATACGGACCAGGATCACCGATCATTCACAGGCTGTGATCCTTATTAAGCGTTTGATCTTAAAAGCCAGATCCAGCTTATCCACAGAAGATGGCGATCCTAATAAGAGATCACAATAAAACAGATCTCTAAACAAAAGATCTTCTTTTAAATACCCAGGATCCCGGGTGCTTTCTCCAACCGCTAAAGTTGAGTAGAATCCACGGCCCGGGCTTCAATCACTTTTTCAAACCGCTTTCATGCGAGGCAGACCACCATGTTTTATCAGGATCCTTTTGACGTCATCATCATTGGCGGGGGTCATGCAGGTACTGAGGCCGCGATGGCCGCAGCACGTATGGGTCAGCAGACCCTGCTGTTGACACACAATATCGACACGCTGGGGCAGATGAGCTGCAACCCGGCCATTGGCGGCATTGGGAAAGGACACCTGGTAAAAGAAGTGGATGCGCTCGGCGGGCTGATGGCGAAGGCGATCGACCAGGCGGGTATCCAGTTTAGAATACTAAACGGCAGCAAAGGCCCCGCCGTTCGTGCAACTCGTGCTCAGGCCGATCGCGTTCTGTACCGTCAGGCCGTACGTACTGCGCTGGAAAACCAGCCGAACCTGATGATCTTCCAGCAGGCTGTTGAAGATCTGATCGTCGAAAACGATCGCGTCGTCGGTGCTGTCACTCAGATGGGGCTGAAGTTCCACGCGAAGTCCGTTGTGCTGACCGTGGGGACATTCCTTGACGGCAAAATTCACATTGGTCTGGACAACTACAGCGGTGGACGCGCTGGCGATCCGCCGTCAATACCGCTTTCTCGTCGTCTGCGTGAACTGCCGCTGCGCGTTGGTCGCCTTAAAACCGGAACGCCGCCGCGTATTGATGCCCGCACTATCGATTTTAGCGTTCTGGCTCAGCAGCATGGCGACAACCCAATGCCGGTGTTCTCGTTCATGGGCAACGCGGATCAGCACCCGCGCCAGGTGCCGTGCTACATCACGCACACCAATGAAAGCACGCATGATGTAATCCGCAATAACCTCGATCGCAGCCCAATGTACGCCGGCGTTATTGAAGGTATCGGGCCACGTTATTGCCCGTCGATTGAAGACAAAGTCATGCGCTTTGCCGACAAAAATCAGCATCAAATTTTCCTCGAGCCGGAAGGCCTGACCTCCAACGAAATTTACCCGAACGGGATCTCCACTAGCCTGCCGTTTGACGTGCAGATGCAGATCGTCCGCTCGATGGAAGGGATGGAAAACGCGAAGATCGTTCGTCCGGGCTACGCCATTGAGTATGATTTCTTCGATCCGCGCGATCTGAAGCCTACGCTGGAAAGCAAATACATTCAGGGCCTGTTCTTTGCCGGGCAAATCAACGGCACCACCGGTTACGAAGAAGCCGCCGCACAGGGTCTGCTGGCGGGTCTTAATGCTGCACGTTTCTCGGCCGAGAAAGAGGGCTGGGCGCCACGTCGCGATCAGGCCTATCTCGGTGTGCTGGTGGATGACCTCTGCACGTTGGGTACCAAAGAACCGTACCGCATGTTCACCTCCCGCGCGGAATACCGCCTGATGCTGCGTGAAGACAACGCCGATCTGCGTCTGACCGAACAGGGTCGTGAGCTGGGTCTGGTGGATGACGAACGCTGGGCGCGCTTCAACGAAAAGCTGGAAAGCATTGAACTTGAGCGCCAGCGCCTGAAGTCCACCTGGGTGACGCCAACCTCTGAAGCTGTTGCTGAAGTGAACGCTCAGCTGGATGCGCCGTTATCCCGTGAGGCCAGCGGTGAAGATCTGCTGCGTCGTCCGGGCGTGACCTACGAACAGCTGGTACAGCTCTCTCCATTTGCGCCAGGCCTTGCGGATCCGCAGGCGGCCGAGCAGGTGGAGATTCAGGTCAAATACGAAGGTTATATTGCCCGCCAGCAGGACGAGATCGAGCGCCATCAGCGCAACGAAAATACAATCCTGCCAGCGACGCTGGATTACCGTCAGGTTTCTGGCTTGTCCAACGAGGTGATTGCCAAACTCAACGATCACAAACCGTCCTCTATCGGTCAGGCCTCGCGTATCTCCGGCGTGACCCCTGCGGCGATTTCGATTTTGCTGATCTGGCTGAAAAAACAGGGGATGCTGCGCCGCAGCGCCTGATTTTGAATATATTGCCCGGCGGCGCGAGGCTTGCCGGGCCTGCACACCCGTAAGGCGGGTCAGCGAAGCGCCACCCGCCAAAAGAAGCTCAACAGGATCTCTCAGTGCTCAATAAACTCTCTCGTCTGCTCGCTGAAGCAGGTATTTCGTTGTCCGATCACCAGCAACAGCAGCTGGTGGCCTACGTCGAACTGCTCCACAAATGGAACAAAGCGTACAACCTGACCTCGGTACGCGACCCGAACGAGATGCTGGTGCGTCATATCCTCGACAGCATCATCGTGGCGCCGCATTTGCAGGGGGAACGTTTTATTGATGTGGGGACAGGGCCTGGCTTGCCGGGTATTCCGCTGGCGATTGTCCTGCCTCAGGCGCATTTCACGCTGCTGGATAGCCTGGGCAAGCGCGTGCGCTTCCTGCGCCAGGTTCAGCATGAGCTGAAGCTTGAGAACGTCACTCCGGTGCAGAGTCGCGTCGAGGATTTCCCGGCAGAGCCGCCCTTTGACGGGGTGATCAGTCGGGCGTTCGCTTCCCTGACCGACATGGTGAACTGGTGTCACCATCTGCCGGCAGAGCATGGCCATTTTTATGCGTTAAAGGGTCTGCTGCCTGACGATGAAATTGCGCAGCTGCCCGCGCAGTTCGCAGTGGAAGATATCGTGAAACTTAACGTTCCTCAGCTGGATGGAGAACGGCATCTGGTTAAAATTAAGGCAACAAAAGTTTAATCTTTATCAAAAAATGTGGATTTTACCCCCACCGTGAAGTGTTAAAACGGGGTGATGAAAGCAGTGATACGTTCAGTTACATTTAACGAGACGGTCACTGCTTTTTTGCATTCTGTTCACATGGCTCTCTTTGCTTAACCATAAAAATAGTCAACATGGAAAATATCAGTCTGCTAAAAATCGGCAGGGTGAACAGTAAGTGGATGTTAAAAGTTTATTATGAATGTCAATGAATGGTTTTTAGGATGTATTGGGCTATTTTAAAAAGAGTCCGATAAATTTGTTATTGAATTCAGAAAGATGAAATCCGGTAATTTTTTCTATGCTGGTTTTCCATAAGGGTGAAAATCTTTTTTTTGTGATCGAATGCACGCTTTTATGCGAGGTATTTCGCGTCGTTTGCACTTTTGTCTGATTGTTCACAGTTTCCTGAAAAGTTGAAAAACAGCGCGGTCGAAAAATATTTAAACATTTATTCACCTTTTCGCTACTTATTGTTTGAATTCACGGGGCGTCACCGTATAATTTGTCCGCTTTTTGATGCTTGACTCCGAGCCTCAAAGAACGTTTTATACGACACGCGACATACCTCGAAGGGAGCAGGAGTAAAAACGTGATGTCTGTGTCGCTCTTGAGTCGAAACGTTGCTCGTAAGCTTCTGTTCATTCAGCTTCTGGCGGTTACCGCAAGTGGATTGCTGTTCTGCCTCAAAGACCCCTTCTGGGGCATCTCCGCAGTATGTGGAGGTTTGGCGGTTGTCGTGCCAAATGCACTGTTTATGATTTTTGCCTGGCGTCATCAGGCGCATACACCAGCCAAAGGCCGCGTGGCCTGGTCTTTCGCCCTCGGCGAAGTGTTCAAGGTGTTGCTGACCTTTGCCCTCCTCGCGGTGGCGCTGGCGGTTGTTAAAGTGGTATTTTTGCCGCTGATAGTGACGTGGGTTTTGGTGCTGGTGGTACAAGTTCTGGCACCAGCTGTAATCAACAACAAAGGGTAAAAGGCATCATGGCTTCAGAAAATATGACGCCGCAGGAATACATAGGTCATCACCTGAATAACCTTCAGCTTGATCTGCGTACTTTCTCGCTGGTGGATCCGCATAACCCCCCGGCCACCTTCTGGACGCTCAACATTGACTCCATGTTCTTCTCGGTCGTGCTGGGTCTGTTGTTCCTTGCCATGTTCCGCAGCGTTGCGAAAAAAGCGACCAGCGGTGTTCCAGGGAAATTCCAGACGGCTATCGAAATGATCATCGGCTTCGTCCATGGCAGCGTCAAAGACATGTACCATGGCAAGAGCAAGCTGATTGCGCCACTGGCGCTGACGGTGTTCGTCTGGGTCTTCCTGATGAACCTGATGGATCTGCTGCCAATCGACCTGATTCCTTACATCGGCGAACACTTCCTGGGCCTGCCTGCGCTGCGCGTGGTGCCGTCTGCGGACGTGAACATCACCCTGTCGATGGCGCTCGGCGTATTTATCCTCATTCTTTTCTACAGCATCAAAATGAAAGGCGTTGGCGGCTTTGTTAAAGAGCTTACCCTGCAGCCGTTCAATCACTGGGCGTTCATTCCGGTCAACCTGATCCTGGAAGGCGTCAGCCTGCTGTCCAAACCGGTTTCTCTCGGTCTTCGACTGTTCGGCAACATGTACGCAGGTGAGCTGATTTTCATTCTGATAGCCGGCCTTCTGCCGTGGTGGTCACAGTGGCTTCTGAATGTGCCTTGGGCCATTTTCCACATCCTGATTATCACGCTGCAAGCCTTTATCTTCATGGTTCTGACGATCGTCTATCTGTCGATGGCATCTGAAGAGCACTGATTTTTTACCAACACTACTACGTTTTAACTGAAACAAACTGGAGACTGTCATGGAAAACCTGAATATGGATCTGCTGTACATGGCTGCCGCTGTGATGATGGGTCTGGCGGCAATCGGTGCTGCGATCGGTATCGGCATCCTCGGGGGCAAATTCCTGGAAGGCGCAGCGCGTCAGCCGGATCTGATTCCTCTGCTGCGTACTCAGTTCTTTATCGTTATGGGTCTGGTGGATGCTATCCCAATGATCGCTGTCGGTCTGGGTCTGTACGTGATGTTTGCTGTCGCGTAGTAAGTAGTCATCAAATTTTAAGAGGTATTGTGCTGTGAACATGAACGCAACAATCCTCGGCCAGGCCATCGCGTTTATTCTCTTTGTCTGGTTCTGCATGAAGTACGTATGGCCGCCGTTAATGGCTGCCATCGAAAAACGTCAGAAAGAAATTTCTGACGGTCTGGCTTCCGCAGAACGCGCTAAGAAAGATTTGGACCTTGCACAGGCCAACGCGACCGACCAGCTGAAAAAAGCCAAAGCGGAAGCCCAGGTGATCATCGAGCAGGCGAACAAGCGTCGCGCTCAGATCATGGACGAAGCGAAAGCTGAAGCAGAACAGGAACGTAGCAAAATCGTTGCCCAGGCGCAGGCTGAGATCGACGCCGAGCGTAAACGTGCTCGCGAAGAACTTCGTAAGCAGGTCGCGATTCTGGCTGTTGCTGGTGCCGAGAAGATCATCGAACGTTCCGTGGATGAAGCTGCTAACAGCGACATCGTGG
>NZ_DALZVG010000049.1:0-6787 GCF_032012665.1 Scandinavium sp. | reverse complement strand
TACGATGAGCAGGATCAAGGCAAGGAGCAAGTAGCGTTGAGCCCGACTCGCTGGCCGCACATCTGTTTGTTCTATATCAGGTGGTGCTACGGGCTTACTTTCATTCTCACTTTCACCGATAACGGTAAGGGCCGGAGCTGGTTCACCCATCACGTCCAGTAGTTCTGGGGTTGATTCAGCTTCGTCTTTCTCGACGAAGCTGCAGTATTGCGGTTCCAGTACGTATCCTTTTCTGGGAATAGTCTTGATGATTTTTTGCTTTTTGCCGTCATCTTCAAGTGCCGCTCGCAGTGCATGAATGGCATTAGGCAGACTATTATTGCCAATGACCCGCCGTTCCCAAACGAGATTCGTTAACTCTTCACGGGTTAATATTTTGCCTGCGCCCTGCATTAATGCATCGAGCAACTTGAGTTGGTATTCACCCAGACGCTTACGTTCTCCAGTAACTAAATGGAGAATTGAACCTGAAGGAAAATCAATCAACCAGTTATTTACTGATCCATAGCACTTATTCATTTAATTAGTCATCACCATCCAGTAAAAAAACACCTGCAGATGTTTTCCGCATGTGTTACCTGTTGGTTAACTCCATTTATAAGAATCGTCACTGCCTGCGAAAGAAGAGAACAAATTGTCTGATTTATCTGCAATTCAGGAAGACATTTATCTTTCTGATGTTACAAGGTTACACAATTCAGACAGCCAGCAGCAGTGCCCGCCGGAATGATTTAAACCCACTCATCAGCCTTATCCATTGTTTGATTATCGGCAGAATAATACATACGTCTGAATGCGTTTCGGATCCAGGCATGGTCAGGTAAAATGATTAAAAAAAAGCAATAGCCTTAATGCGACAGAGCCGACCTGAGTCAGCAAAACTCGTCACGACGACGGGCTTCATCGGGATGCGATTAGAAGGACTACCGGCAGGGTGAAAATCAATGAATACCACCCGCCGCTTTCTGGATAGCGGCGTTCAGGGTTTGACCGTCAGTGAAGCCTGGGATAGCGGTCACATTGTCCGCGCTGGCACCACTGGACGGCATGACCACCAGGGCCGGTGTGCCGCTTAAGCCCAGCTGCTGTGCCAGTGCACCGATACCCTCGAGGGTACCCTGAACATTCGGCGCGGTTTTCACATCGAACTTCACGGATTTTGCGGCCGTGCTGATATCAGCATCCGTCAGCTTGCCCTCATTATGCCCGGTGGCATACACTGCATTATGGTACTGTAGATAAGCCTCACTGCCCTTTTGCTGGTATATCTGCAGCCCGGTTTTCGCCGCCGTCAGTGACGCCGGCCAGCGGCTTCCGAAGATAGGGAGTTCCTTGAACACAAAGCGTACGTTCGGGTTGGCCTTCACCACCGTCTCCAGCTCCGGTGCCAAGCGGGCACAGTAGATGCACTGGTAATCAAAGAATTCGACGACCGTCACTTTCGCATCAGCGGGACCATATGATGGCGTACTTTTATCGTTCAGTAGCGCATCCTGATTCTGAATCACGGTGGCCGTCATCGCCTGCTGCTGCTTCTCTTGTTGCTGCGCCTGCAGCCTCTGGCTGACCTCAACCAGTACCTCCGGATTAGCCAGCAGGTAGTCTTTCGCGATTTCACCAATGCGAGTCTCCTGCTCCGGGGTAAAGACAGGCGTGGATTTCTCCGCCGCATTTGCCATACCGGACAACAGAACGCTAGCCATCACCACGGCCAGTTTGGTACGTCTTACTGTTAACATCTTACGGTTCCTTATTTTATTTTCAGTCCGGCGGCTGTTTCATGCTCCGGAGGGATGAGAGAGTCCACCGAACCGTCCGCGTTGTAACATGCGACTCCGGCGGTCAGGCTAGCCAGATACGTTTCCGGCCACGTCAGAGCATATCAGGCAGCGGCGATCACCTTACGCAACAGCGGTAATGCCGGTTCCATGGCATCAGCAAAGAGCCGCTCCATTAGCCCAATAGCCGGAGCTGATCGCCGACCCCGAGCGATGCAAGGGTTCAAATAATTCTGCCAGCACAGGTGATACTGGCAGGCATTGAGCTAATCCATATGATACGCAAGCTTTAATCTCAGCATCCAGCTGCCGACGGATTATTACAGACAGAACGATTTTATTTATTGGCTATCTAAAAAATAAGCAGGAAAAGTTTTTCTGATTATTTCCAGCATCAATTAGAAGAACCGCCCCATTTAACCAGATGATTTCACCTGAATCTTACATTTGCAGTGTAAAATCCTTTTATAAATATTTTTCATTAAAGAAACAAGGCAATAATAAACCCGATAAAGAAAATGGTGATTGCTGTTGCTGGTATAATATATGTGACGTCATTATTGTTCATATCCACACCTCATTCTAAATGGATTAATATAATTTACAATCATACCATGCTGTGATTTAGTTGTTAAACACATTAAACTAATTAACCCAATCTAAATAAATGGTATAGATTACCAATCCAAAAGGCTCTGTCGCATTAAGGCCATTGCTTTTTTTTAATCATTTTACCTGACCATGCCTGGATCCGAAACGCATTCAGACGTATGTATTATTCTGCCGATAATCAAACAATGGATAAGGCTGATGAGTGGGTTTAAATCGTTCCGGTGGGCACTACTGCTGGCTGGTATCGAACTTAAATATATGCTACGTAAGGGACAATTACAGCTTACTTGCGGGGACGGTCAGCCCCGGTAGAGCCGTTTTTTCTTTTAATTGTCTAAATAATCTACTGCGCCACCCTGCCTAATAAATATCAATAAATTCAATGAATAATGTTTTAACTGATAGGAAACATCTGATTTTGACTTTTCTGGCAAAAGTTTTTTGGGAAAGAACCGATAAACTATTTAGTCTAGTTAATAGGAGCACTTAAAATGAAATCATTGGCAGGTAACTTACTGCTGCTAATAAGCTGTGCAGTATTATCCTCGGTATTGATTACCGCTATTTCCATTTATGGCGATCGGCATGCCTCAGCACTCACCTATGCTGGTTTGCAAGCAAAGGATTTAACGGCTGATATTATGCCGCCCCCCATTTATCTGATTGAACTCCGCCTCATGCTTTCTCAGGTAGTTGAAGGCACTATAACGCTCGATGAGGCCGAGCAGGAAATTACCCGCCTTAGCGCCCAATGGCATGAACGAGTGAATAACTGGAAACAAAATCTTTCCACCGAACTACTTGAGCAGCTCACCGGCGAACAGTACCAGGCTGGTGTAAAACTGATCCACGACGCAAAAGAATTAGTTAAAAAATTACGCGCAAACATTCCCATTTCAGCTGTAGATTTGAACAATTTTAATAATGATTACAATGCCCATCATAAAGGTATTAAAGCCTTTGTTGAGGTATCATCACTTCATGCGGATCAAGCCGTAGAGGCTGCAAAATCCAGTGAAATAATTGCCACTAAGATGATGCTGATAAGTTCCGGTATCGCTATTCTTCTGCTACTGACGATCGGCTTTTGGGTTCACCGTAGGGTCTTTCGTTCTCTGGGGGGAGAGCCGTTCCAGGTTGCGGATATCGCCAACACCGTTGCCAGCGGCGATTTAAGTCGTATCGTTGAGATACGTTCAGGCGATACAAGCAGTGTAATGGCCTCGATGAATGCCATGTGTCATAAGTTGACCGAGATAATTCAGATCGTAAATAGCACCAGCAATCAGATTTCTACCCGCTCAAGTGAAATAGCCAGCAGCAATCTCGCTCTCGCTTCTCGGACAGAACAGCAGGCCAGCGCACTTGAGGAAACGGCCTCATCGATGGAAGAAATGACCGCAACAGTAAAACAGAATGCTGAAAACGCCCGCAATGCCAGCCAGCTTGCCAGCAATGCCTCCTTACGCGCAGAGCAAGGCGGTACAGTGGTTGCTCAGGTAGTGCAAACCATGGGCGATATTTCCGATTCTGCCAATAAGATCACTGATATTATCGGCGTTATTGACAGCATCGCGTTCCAAACCAATATACTAGCGCTTAATGCCGCTGTAGAGGCGGCAAGAGCGGGTGAGCAGGGACGAGGATTTGCCGTGGTTGCGGAAGAAGTTCGTAACCTAGCGAGCCGCAGTGCCAGCGCCGCAAAAGAAATTAAAACACTGATTGAAGATTCTGTGCTTCAGGTTATCAGCGGTAGTAAGCAAGTCTATGAGGCAGGAGAAACTATTAATACGGTCGTCCAAGATGTTAAGCAAGTCGCTGCTCTAATGGTAGAAATAACCCAAGCCAGTAGTGAACAAAGTACTGGTATTGAACAGGTCAGTATTGCCATCAGCCAGATGGATTCCACCACTCAGCAAAACGCGGTAATGGTCAATCAGGCATCAGCGGCAGCTGATTCGCTATTGGCGCAAACTTACGAGCTGAATACTGCCATGTCGCAATTTAAAGTGGCCGAGTCTGTAATCTAGGAAGCCAACAAACAAATAGTTAAGCCAGTAATAATCCGTCGCTGACTGAAGGCACTCATCACAGATACTGCACCAAGTATGAAAGGCTCTGCCATATTAAGGCTTCCGTCAGGTAACATTGCGGTTTTTAATAATGTTGCCTGACCATGCCTTGGATGTAAGCGTTAAGTGAGTGCCGTATTGACGGCTATTTATTGGCGAGATCTACATTCCATGGTAGCAGTTAGGCCACTTTGATCGACTGCCACTCCGGTAGCACGCTTAGGATATGGCGTAGGTAAGCTTCCTGATCGATGCCATTCAATCTGCATATACCGAACAGACCGTACAGTAGTGCACCACCCTCGCCACCATGATCGCCGCCGAAGAAGATGTAGTTTTTCTTTCCCAAGCATACTGCACGTAATGCCCGTTCTGCAGTGTTGTTATCAGGTTCCACCAGATCATCATCACAGTAGTAGCACAGCGCATCCCACTGGTTCAGGGCATAAGCGAACGCTTCACCCAGATGGAACTTTTTCGACAGCGTTGCACTTTTATCCACCAACCACTCATACAAGGATGCCAGCAGCGGCTTGCTTTGGGATTGTCTGGCTGCCAGTCGTTGAACTGCCGGAAGGCTGCGTATGGATTCTTCGATAGCGTACAGTTCACCGATAAGTTTCATGTCGCTGTTTGGGTGCTTATATACACATCGTGGATTTTTCTTCGTGCGTGGGCCCAGCATGCGGCTTCTGTCCGCGGACCACCTTCACGCTCTGCAATGAACAGGCGGTCTTACCTGCAGCACGCCATGAAAGTATCGAAGATGTTGCTGAGGATGCTTCCCCTAAAGGCCTGGCGAAAAGGCGAACCCCGCGTTCCGGTCATCGCGAACATATGTCCAATTGCGTCCGGTTTTCGTCTGCTTTCTGCCCGAGGCCAGCACCGGCAACGGAATATTATCCGTATGCAATTTGCGACAGTCCATCACGTAGTAGTAAAGGGCTTCATCCAGCGATGCGATTAACCGGCAACAGGCGCCCACCCAGTTGGACAGCAGCGCACGGCTCAGCTCTACGCCCTGTCGGGCAAGGATTACTGTCTGCCGATATAACGGGGTGAAATCACAGTATTTGACCGTTAACACGCGGGCCAGCAGACACGACTTAGCGGTACCCCGATCTATGGGCGTGATGGCGCAGGTGCTTCAACGATGCAGTCGCATCGGGTGCAGGCCTTTTCCACCCTGACCATGCGGATTACTTTCAGGGCACTGGAGAGCAGTTCCAGCTGTTCTGCACTGACTTCACTAAGGTATTGCATATCCACAGCCGTAGTCCTGGCAGCAGCTTCTGAGCCATCTGCTGGATCGTCACTACGACCTGACACTTAACGAGACGCCATTTGGTCACGATGGCGTGATTCAGGAGCATATCGACGCTGGTATCTCACTGTGCAACGCGGTGAATTTTATCGTCGAAAAGTATGACCTGGTACACACTGATCGTCACGGTTTCTGCGCAGAAACTCAGTCGCCGCTTATCAGCAGTATTGACATTCTTCGCGCCCGCAAAGCCACCGGGTTGATGACCCGCAGCGGTTACAGGACGGTGACCGATATCACCACTGGCAATACCGCGAGGTTCAGCCATGAAGCTGTCTCTGACCCTGGAAGCCGATACCATCAACGTACTGGCCCTTAATGGGGGGCGGATCGCCGTCGATATCGATGGTATTGAGCTGGCTACGCTGATTGATGTGGTCTGTGATAACGGGTATTCCCTTCGCGTTGCTGGCTCCCTCGGAAAGCTGGTCGTTGAAGATCCAATTCCAACCATCACCCGCGTGAACGGTATCCAGTGCAGTACCGCGCATATCACGGCGGAAGACAATTTTCTGCTGTTTACTCTTTCACACCAGCATGAAGACTTTGGTGAGTCTGAATGGATTAGTTATACCGGCTCGGGTTATATACTCCACCTGGGGGCGTAATCGTTTCCGGTCTTACGTCTCAAACGCCTCGGTCTGTCAAAGGCCTGCCGCCAGTTAGTGGTGACGATTATCCGTCGCTACTCCGCTGGCATCATTCATCTGGATGCCTTTGGCGAAGTGCTACCGGGCTTCGCTACGTTTAACTGGTAGCGCAACCTCAATCTCCATAAGGTTTTCACATGCCGGAATTAACCACCGAAGCTGCTCTCAACATTCTGATTGGCTGGCTACAGGACAGTATCGATTGCGGTACAGAGATCGTCTTCGACAACGACGAAGACAACACCGACTCAACAAAGTTGTTGCCCTGGATTGAACAGGCATTACAGAACGTTCGCTGGACTGACCCCGCCCCGGTAGACGATCCTGCCCTATAGTTGGACTGACCCCGCC
>NZ_DALZVG010000048.1:0-7260 GCF_032012665.1 Scandinavium sp. | reverse complement strand
AGGTGACGCCAGCACAGAGAATGATATTCGCATACGGGGAACACTCCCCGCTGCGAATCACCGCCTGACTGTCTGCGGTTTGTTTTTTGAACTGCTCATGCGTGGTGTAACGAATTTCAATGGTGTTTCCCTGGTGTTGTTGCAGCTGCTCTATGTGGCTGAGCAACGTTTCGTGGAGCTGCGGGTTATGGGTTTTGATTTCCGCGGCGAGAATGGCCGTCTCAACCTGCATTTCCGTGGTGACCACTTCCAGCACCTGCATAAACGAAGGCACGCCCTGAGTTAATGCCATATCGATGCGCTGCGTGCTGTGAGGGATCGGCAGACCCGCATCACACACCACCAGCATATCGGTATGCCCAAGACGGGAAATGACCGAGGAAATATCAGCGTTGAGTACCGTACCTTTCTTCATCTTTTGCTCCACTAGCGAAACGTTTCGCTGAAGTGAGTTTACTCGGAAGAAAGCTCATAAAACCACCATCACGTTATAGAATTGTGATCGCTGTCGAAACGTTTCGAGGTGAAAGCAAAACGGTACCTGGAGTACCGTTTTTAGTTTTTGCACCCTCTCCCTGTGGGAGAGGGCATCAGGCCGCAGAGGACACGATCCCGTTTTGCAGGCCGGATGAACACAGCGCCATCCGGTATTTTTATAAAGGCTTAAATCTCGACCTGTGTCCCAAGCTCGATTACGCGGTTTGGCGGGATCTCAAACTGATCGGGCGCGCGCAGGGCGTTACGCTGCAGCAGCAGATAGAGCTTGCCGCGCAGGCGCAGATACCACGGTCTGTCACTGCCGATAATCAGTGACTCATGCGACATGAAGAACGACGTCTCCATCATCCGGCAGCTCAGCCCTTCCAGGCCGCAGCGATGGAAAACTTCTTCCACGTTTGGCGTTTCGCGCCAGCCGTAGCTCGCCACCACGCGCCAGAACGACGGAGAAAGCTGTTCAATCTGCACACGGCGAACGTTATGCACGTACGGCGCATCTTCAGTGCGCAACGTCAGCAGGATGACACGCTCATGCAGCACTTTGTTGTGCTTGAGGTTATGCAGCATCGCAAACGGAATAACGTTCAGCGCGCGGGACATATATACCGCAGTGCCTGGTACGCGCACCGGCGGCGATTTCTCAAGCGAGGCAATCATCGCCTCAAGAGAGTTGCCGTGCTCGTGCATACGGCGCAGCAGGCGGAAACGCTCGCTTTTCCAGGTGGTCATCACCATGAACATCACCAGGCCCAGCGTCAGCGGCAACCAGCCGCCGGAGAGCAGCTTGTCGAGGTTTGCGGAGAACAGCGGTACGTCGACACAGAGGAACGCAATCAGAATCAGGAACACCAGATATTTGTTCCAGTGCCAGTTTTTGCGCGCCACGGTGGTGGCCAGAATGGAGGTCAGCACCATGGTGCCTGTGACCGCAATTCCGTACGCTGCCGCCAGGTTGCTTGAGTGTTCAAAGCTGACAATCACCAGCACAACGGAGATGTACAGCAGCCAGTTAATGAACGGGATATAAATCTGCCCCGACTCCATCTCTGAAGTGTGGATAATGCGCATCGGTGAAAGGTAGCCCAGACGCACCGCCTGACGGGTCAGAGAGAAGACCCCGGAAATCACCGCCTGAGAGGCGATAACCGTCGCCAGCGCAGCGATAATCAGCATCGGGATCAGCGCCCACTCCGGCGCCAGCAGGAAGAACGGGTTCTTAATCGCTTCCGGATGCTTAAGCAGCAGCGCGCCCTGGCCGAAGTAGTTCAGCACCAGCGAAGGCAGAACAACGGAGAACCAGGCAAGGCGAATGGGCAACTTGCCGAAATGCCCCATATCGGCATAAAGCGCTTCCACTCCGGTAATAGAGAGCACAACGGCACCCAGCGCCACGAACGACACCGTTTTGTATTCCAGGAAGAAATGCACCGCCCAGTAAGGGTTCAGCGCATGCAATACGTCCGGGTTGTCAATGATGCTACGCGCGCCTAATACCGCCAGCAGCAGGAACCAGATAAGCATAATGGGTGCGAACAGTTTTCCCACCATTGCCGTACCGTGCTTCTGAATGACAAACAGGAGAGTCAGCACGCCGATGGAAATGGGGACAATCCAGCTATCGAGCTCCGGCGCAATGATTTCAAGGCCTTCGATGGCCGACATCACCGAGATGGCGGGCGTAATAACGACCTCACCGTAGAAGAAGCTGCCGCCGATAAGCCCAAGGATCACCAGCACAGAAGTCATTCGCGCGGAGGTGTTTCGCCCGGCAAGGGACATCAGCGTCAGGATCCCGCCTTCACCGGCGTTATCCGCACGCATCACGAAGGTGATGTACTTCAGAGAAACCGTAAAAATCAGCAGCCAAAAAATCAGCGACAAAAAACCAAAAACGGCATCGCGTTCCACGCCAAATCCAAACTGGCCCGAGAGACACTCTCTCAATGTATAAAGGGGGCTGGTGCCGATATCACCATAGACCACCCCAATGGCGGCCAGAGTGATGGCCGGCAAGGAATGCTTATTATCAGTGCTCATAGACTCGTCTTTCGTTTAATAAGACAAATGTGTACCGATTTCCCTGGCTCACAAAAGGCGCACAGTATGCACGATTAATCGAAGAATCGTACTCCAAATTGACCTCGTATTAACCTTGCTCAAAGAAATTTCGGCGACGTCTCGCACTATTACCCGCCGCCCGCAAACGGCTATAATCGCCTGATAGCTGGATAAATGGTGGAAGGACACCACTCTATTATGGCGCAATCACACTTATTAGCAGAAAGAATTTCCCGCCTCAGCCAGGCCCTGGAAAAGGGCCTGTTTGAGCGCAGTCACGCCATCCGTTTATGCCTGCTGGCGGCGCTGAGCGGTGAGAGCGTCTTCCTTTTGGGCCCGCCGGGCATTGCCAAAAGCCTGATTGCCCGCCGCCTTAAGTTCGCCTTCCAGCACGCCCGCGCTTTTGAATATCTGATGACCCGTTTTTCCACGCCGGAAGAGGTGTTTGGCCCGCTGTCTATCCAGGCGTTAAAGGATGAAGGACGCTATGAGCGCTTAACCACGGGTTATCTGCCCGAAGCAGAAATCGTCTTTCTCGACGAAATCTGGAAAGCGGGCCCGGCCATTCTCAACACATTGCTGACCGCGATTAACGAGCGCAGCTTCCGTAACGGCGCGCACGAAGAGAAAATCCCGATGCGCCTGCTGGTGGCAGCGTCGAACGAACTGCCGGAAGCCGACAGCAGCCTGGAAGCGCTGTACGACCGCATGCTGATTCGCCTGTGGCTGGATAAGGTCCAGGAGAAAAGCAATTTTCGCTCGCTGCTCATCAACCAGCAGGACGAAAGCGCCAACCCGGTATCAGAAAACCTGCAGGTCACCGACGAAGAGTTCAGGCAGTGGCAGGTAGATATCGGCGGCGTGAAGCTGCCCGATGCGGTTTTCGAGCTGATTTATCATCTGCGCCAGCAGCTCGATACCCTGCCAAACGCGCCTTATGTTTCTGACCGCCGCTGGAAAAAAGCGATCCGCTTATTGCAGGCCTGCGCCTTCTTCAGCGGCCGCGAGGCGATCGCCCCCATCGATCTGATCCTGCTGAAAGACTGCCTGTGGCACGACGCAGAGAGCCGCAATCTGATGCAGCAGCAGCTGGATATTTTGATGACCGGGCACGCCTGGCAGCAGCAGGCAATGCTGACAAAACTCGGCACCATTATTCAGCGCAGGCTTCAGCTACAACAGCAGCAAAGCGACAAAACGGCGCTGAAGGTTTCCCGTATGGGCGGCATGTTCAGCCGCAAGCCGCATTACGAACTGCCGGAAAGCCTGCAGGACGCAACGCTCACTTTGCTGCTCCAACAGCCGCTGAAGCTGCATGACATGAACGTTGTACACATTTCCGTTGAGCGCACTGCGCTGGCGCACTGGCTGGAGAAAGGCGGCGAAATACGCGGCAAGCTCAACGGGATTGGCTTCGCTCAGGTACTGAACCTGGAAGTGGATACCAGCCTGCACCTGATGGTGCGCGACGTCAGCCTGCAGGGTTCCCGTCTGGCGCTGCCGGGGAGCTCTGCGCCAGAAAACATGCCCGGTGAAATCAAACAGCAGCTGGATGCGCTGGACGACGAGTGGCACCAGCAGCACACCCGCTTTAGCGAACAGCAAAAGTGCCTGTTCATCCACGGAGACTGGTTAGGGAAAATTGAAGCCAGCCTGCAGGACGTTGGCGCGCAGATCAAACAGGTGCGGCAGTAATGCTCACCCTCGACACGCTTAACGTGATGCTGGCAGTCAGCGAAGAAGGATTGATCGAAGAGATGATCCTCGCGCTGCTGGCCTCACCACAGCTGGCGATCTTTTTTGAAAAGTTTCCACGTCTTAAGAACGCGCTCACCGAGGATATCCCCCGTTGGCGGGAGGCGCTAAAAAGTAAGATGAAAGAGGCGCACGTTCCTCAGGATCTTAGCGATGAGGTAATGGCGTTTCAGCAGAGCCAGACCCTGTCGACGTCACAGTTCATCGTCCAGCTTCCGCAGCTGCTGGCGCTGTTACAGAAAGTCCACTCGCCCTTTGCCGCGCAGGCGCAACAGCTGGTGGATAACAACGCCACCTTCACCGCTGCATTGCACACCCTGTTTTTGCAGCGCTGGCGGCTAAGCCTGGTCGTGCAGGCCACCACGCTCAATCAGCAACTTCTGGAAGATGAACGGGAGCAACTCCTCAGCGAAGTGCAGGAAAAAATGACGCTCAGCGGTCAGCTCGAGCCGATACTGGTGGAAAACGACGCCGCTGCAGGCCGTCTGTGGGACATGAGTGCAGGCCAGCTGAAGCGCGGCGACTGGCAGCTTATCGTCAAATACGGGGATTTTCTCAGCGAACAGCCAGAGCTGATGCGGCTGGCGGAGCAGCTCGGCCGTTCACGCGAAGCAAAATCGGTACCGAGAAAAGATTCGCCGATGGAAACCTTCCGCACGCTGGTGCGTGAACCGGCAACGGTGCCCGAACAGGTCGACGGGCTGCAGCAAAGCGACGACATCCTGCGTCTGTTGCCGCCGGAGCTGGCAACGCTCGGCATCAGCGAACTGGAATATGAGTTTTATCGCCGGCTGGTGGAGAAGCAACTGCTCACTTACCGGCTCCACGGTGACGCCTGGCGGGAAAAGCTCAGCGAACGCCCGGTGGTGCATCAGGACTTCGACGAACAGCCTCGCGGACCGTTTATCGTCTGCGTGGACACGTCTGGTTCCATGGGCGGGTTCAATGAACAGTGCGCCAAAGCCTTTTGCCTGGCGCTGATGCGGGTGGCGCTGGCGGACAATCGTCGCTGCTTTATTATGCTGTTCTCCAGCGAAGTTGTGCGCTATGAGCTCACCGGCCCAAATGGGCTGGAGCAGGCAATTCGCTTCCTGAGCCAGCGTTTTCGCGGCGGCACCGATATCGCCAGCTGTTTTCGCGCCATTATAGAAAGAATGCAGGGCCCGGAATGGACGGATGCGGATGCGGTAGTCATTTCAGACTTTATCGCCCAGCGGCTGCCGGACGACGTGGTGAACAAGGTGAGCGAGCTACAGCGCAAACATCTCCATCGTTTTCACGCCGTGGCAATGTCACAGCATGGAAAACCCGGCATCATGCGCATTTTCGATCATATCTGGCGCTTTGATACCGGGTTGCGTAGCCGACTGCTGCGGCGCTGGAAACGCTGATTACAACAGAGAGCCTACGCTCTCGCGGATCTGCTGCGGCCATACGCCACACTGTACCTGACCGATATGCGGCAGCTGTAACAGCAGCATGGTCAGACGTGACTGGCCAATCCCACCGCCGATGGTTTGCGGCATCTCACCAAGCAGCAGCGCCTGGTGCCACTCAAGCTGCAGACGATCGTCATCCCCAGTGAGTGCTAACTGACGCTTCAGCGCTTCGGCGTCCACGCGAATGCCCATCGATGAGATCTCAAACGCATCTTCCAGTACCGGGTTCCATACCAGAATATCGCCGTTCAGGCCCGCCAGACCGGCTTCTCCCTGGGTGCTCCAGTCATCGTAGTCCGGCGCACGCACGTCGTGGCGCTGGCCGTTGGAAAGTTTACCGCCAATCCCAATCAGAAAGACGGCGCCCAAATCTTTGGCGATGGCGCGCTCGCGGCCTTTCGCATCGAGACCAGGATAGCGTGTAAGCAATTCTTCGCTATGAACAAAGTGGATCTGTTCCGGCAGGAACGGTGCCAGTCCAAACTCTTTGCTGACGGCAGCCTCTGTGGCTTTAATTCCGGCGTAGATCGCTTCAACGGTAGCCTTCAGCGTACCGGTGTGACGTTCGCCGTCGCCCATTACGCGTTCCCAGTCCCACTGATCGACATAAACAGAATGGATAGCCGAGAGACGATCTTCATCGGGGCGAAGGGCTTTCATGTGCGTGTAGAGCCCTTCACCCGCGCTGAAGTCGTGCTGGCCAAGCGTCTGACGTTTCCATTTCGCGAGGGAGTGCACCACCTCGAACTGGGCGTCAGGCAAGGTTTTCACTTTGACCTGTACCGCTTTTTCGCAGCCAGACAGGTTGTCCTGAGTGCCATCGCCCACGCGGCTTAAGATCGGCGCCTGAACTTCAATGAGTCCAAGTCTGTCTTCGAGCTCACGTGAAAAATGGGACTTAACGAAACTGATCTGACGTTGTTTTGCGATATAAGCGGTTTTCATTTTTATGGTCTCCTGCGTCCTGTGCCATTGATTAAGCAACAGAACGAGGGATGAATTCAATAATCAACAACTAAAAAGACCTTGTAGATTTCAATTCGTTAAAATAAGGCGCTAAAATAGAATGATTCATCAAACATCATAAGAAAATCCTATGGAAAATTATCAGATCGACAATCTCGACCGCGGCATTCTTGAAGCCCTTATGGCCAATGCGCGTACCGCCTACGCCGAATTAGCCAAGCAGTTTGGCGTCAGCCCCGGCACTATCCACGTACGCGTTGAGAAGATGAAACAGGCGGGCATCATCACCGGCGCGCGCATCGACGTGAACCCAAAGCAGCTGGGTTACGATGTCTGCTGCTTTATCGGCATCATTTTGAAAAGCGCCAAAGATTACCCTTCCGCGCTGGCTCGCCTCGAAAGCCTTGATGAAGTGACCGAAGCGTATTACACCACCGGCCACTACAGCATCTTCATTAAGGTGATGTGCCGCTCGATCGACGCCCTGCAGCAGGTACTTATCAACAAGATCCAAACAATCGATGAAATTCAGTCCACCGAGACG
>NZ_DALZVG010000047.1:0-7767 GCF_032012665.1 Scandinavium sp. | reverse complement strand
ACTCCAACGTTCTGGATAAAGTATCCCTGGTTTACGGCCAGATGAACGAGCCGCCAGGAAACCGTCTGCGCGTTGCGCTGACCGGTCTGACGATGGCTGAGAAATTCCGTGACGAAGGCCGTGACGTTCTTCTGTTCGTCGATAACATTTACCGTTACACCCTGGCCGGTACCGAAGTATCCGCGCTGCTGGGTCGTATGCCTTCTGCGGTAGGTTATCAGCCTACTCTTGCTGAAGAGATGGGTGTTCTTCAGGAACGTATCACTTCAACCAAAACCGGTTCTATCACCTCCGTTCAGGCGGTATACGTACCTGCGGATGACTTGACTGACCCATCCCCGGCAACCACCTTTGCTCACTTAGATGCAACCGTGGTACTGAGCCGTCAGATCGCGTCTCTGGGTATTTACCCGGCCGTTGACCCGCTGGATTCCACCAGCCGTCAGCTGGATCCGCTGGTTGTTGGCCAGGAGCACTACGACACCGCGCGTGGCGTACAGTCTATCCTGCAGCGTTACCAGGAACTGAAAGACATCATCGCGATTCTGGGTATGGACGAACTGTCCGAAGAAGACAAACTGGTGGTAGCACGCGCACGTAAAATTCAGCGCTTCCTGTCCCAGCCGTTCTTCGTCGCAGAAGTCTTTACCGGTTCCCCAGGTAAATTCGTATCGCTGAAAGACACCATCCGTGGCTTTAAAGGCATCATGGACGGCGAATACGACCACCTGCCTGAGCAGGCGTTCTATATGGTTGGCACCATCGACGAAGCCGTTGAGAAAGCCAAAAAACTTTAACGCCTTAATCGGAGGGTGATATGGCAATGACTTACCACCTGGACGTCGTCAGCGCAGAGCAGCAAATGTTCTCTGGTCTGGTCGAGAAAATCCAGGTAACGGGTAGCGAAGGTGAACTGGGTATTTACCCGGGCCACGCACCGCTGCTCACCGCCATTAAGCCTGGTATGATTCGCATCGTGAAGCAGCACGGACATGAAGAGTTCATCTACTTGTCCGGCGGCGTGCTGGAAGTTCAGCCAGGTAACGTAACCGTGCTGGCTGATACCGCTATCCGCGGTCAGGATCTCGACGAAGCGCGAGCCCTGGAAGCGAAACGCAAAGCGGAAGAGCACATCAAGAGCTCGCACGGCGACGTGGACTACGCTCAGGCGTCCGCGGAGCTGGCCAAAGCGATCGCCAAACTGCGCGTTATCGAGTTGACCAAAAAAGCGATGTAACACCGGCTTGAAAGCACAAAAGCCAGTCTGGTTTCCAGGCTGGCTTTTTTCTTGGCTGATGTAATCCTTAAGTGTGATATGTGTCACATAAATGTTGCGAAGGTCAGACGCCAGGCGTAGACTCTTTTTTTGTGAGTCAGATCACATAACAAGTGTGCTATGCAGGAATCAACATGAAACGCTTTCACAAATTCATCGCGCTGTTCCGCAATCTGAGCTTCTAATCCTCTGAATTGCCGGGCATAAATAATATGAGAAGGTCGCCAACGGGCGGCCTTTTTGTTTTTCTACGCCCGGTAGGGCTTGCTTCAGGTATCGAAAGAACAGCCAAAGCAGCAACATAGCGGCTAATCTTCAGATTATGGGGCTTTTTTTCGAGACAAAGGGCGCTACGATAGCTGAAAATAGCGTCATAAAATCGGTTTTGACTTTCACGTTGTGCGTTTTCTCTGCATCCCATTTCATGATGAAAAATATGTAGAAATTTCAATGTGAAAGGTTTTAACTTCTCACTCAAACTCCTGTCAGGATGCGTATGTCAAACAGTGCGATGAGCGTAGTGATCCTTGCCGCGGGCAAAGGTACTCGCATGTATTCCGATCTCCCGAAGGTGCTTCATACCCTCGCGGGCAAGCCAATGGTTCAGCATGTTATTGATGCTGCTGATGAATTAGGCGCCACTCAGGTTCATCTGGTCTATGGTCACGGTGGCGATCTCCTCAAAGAGACGCTGACCGAAGGTAATCTGAACTGGGTGCTCCAGGCAGAGCAGCTGGGTACAGGTCACGCGATGCAGCAGGCTGCGCCGTTCTTTGCCGATGATGAAGACATCATGATGCTCTACGGCGACGTACCGCTGATTTCCGTGGAAACTCTGGAGCGTCTGCGCGCCGCGAAACCGCAGGGCGGGATTGGTCTGCTGACCGTTAAACTCGATGACCCGACCGGCTATGGCCGCATCACCCGCGAAGACGGCAAGGTGACCGGTATCGTCGAGCATAAAGATGCAACCGATGCGCAGCGCCAGATTCAGGAGATCAACACCGGTATCCTGATTGCGGGCGGGGCCGATCTGAAGCGCTGGCTGGGCAAGCTCGACAACAACAACGCTCAGGGCGAGTTCTACATTACCGATATTATCGCAATGGCATACCAGGAAGGGCGTGACATTGCCGCCGTTCACCCGGATCGCCTGAGCGAAGTGGAAGGTGTGAATAATCGCCTTCAGCTTTCCCGTCTGGAGCGGGTGTATCAGAGCGAGCAGGCAGAAAAACTGCTACTGGCGGGCGTGATGCTGCGCGATCCGGCGCGTTTCGATCTGCGCGGTAGCCTGAACCACGGGCGCGACGTGGAAATTGATACTAACGTTATTCTTGAAGGTAACGTCACCCTGGGCCATCGCGTAAAAATTGGCGCGGGCTGCGTGATTAAAAACAGCGTCATTGGCGACGACTGCGAAATCAGCCCGTATAGCGTCGTGGAAGATGCACAACTGCACGCCGCCTGCACGATCGGTCCGTTTGCACGTCTGCGCCCGGGAGCTGAACTGCTGGAAGGCGCGCACGTTGGCAACTTCGTTGAGATGAAAAAAGCGCGACTGGGTAAAGGTTCTAAAGCCGGACATCTGAGCTACCTCGGCGACGCCGAGATTGGCGACAACGTGAATATTGGTGCGGGCACTATTACCTGCAACTACGACGGTGCTAACAAATTTAAAACACTCATCGGCGATGATGTGTTTGTCGGTTCTGATACCCAACTGGTGGCGCCGGTCAGCGTAGGTAAAGGCGCAACGATTGCTGCCGGAACCACCGTGACCCGCAATGTCGGTGACAACGAACTGGTATTAAGCCGCGTGCCGCAGGTCCACAAGCAGGGCTGGCAGCGTCCGGTGAAGAAAAAGTAAGTTGTAGGCCGGATAAGGCGGTTACGCCGCCATCCGGCAATGCAAAGCGCCTGATGCGTTTCGCTTATCAGGCCGACGGTTTTACAGGGCAGAGGGTGAAAAATATCACCCCACCCAACATGCAGCACCCATAAAAACAACCCCACTCTCTACAAGGCTCGGGGCTCCGGAAAAACCGGAAAACACAGGTCAGCGACAACGCATGGCATCATGCCATTTCAGGAAATCTAACTATGTGTGGAATTGTTGGCGCAGTCGCGCAGCGTGATATTGCTGAAATCCTTCTCGAAGGGCTTCGTCGTCTGGAATACCGGGGTTATGACTCTGCCGGTCTGGCAGTGGTCGACAGCGAAGGTCACATGACCCGTCTGCGTCGCCTCGGTAAAGTGCAAATGCTGGCTCAGGCCGCAGAAGAACATCCTCTGCATGGCGGCACCGGTATTGCGCACACCCGTTGGGCAACCCATGGAGAGCCGTCCGAAGGCAACGCGCATCCTCATATCTCAGACCACATCGTGGTAGTGCACAACGGCATCATCGAAAACCACGAGCCGCTGCGTGAACTGCTGCAGTCCCGCGGCTATGTATTCGCCTCCGAAACCGACACCGAAGTGATTGCTCACCTGGTGCACTGGGAGCTGGAACAGGGGGGAACGTTGCGTGAAGCCGTTCTGCGAACCATTCCGCAACTGCGTGGCGCGTACGGCACCGTGATCATGGATACCCGCAATCCGGATACTCTGCTGGCTGCCCGTTCAGGTAGCCCGCTGGTGATTGGTCTGGGCATGGGCGAAAACTTTATCGCCTCTGACCAACTAGCGCTGCTGCCGGTAACCCGTCGCTTCATCTTCCTTGAAGAAGGCGACATCGCGGAAGTGACCCGTCGCAGCGTGACCGTGTTTGCCAAATCCGGCGAACAGGTTAAACGCCCGGACATCGAATCGAATTTGCAGTACGACGCGGGTGACAAAGGCATCTACCGTCACTACATGCAGAAAGAGATCTACGAGCAGCCGAACGCTATCAAAAACACCCTGACCGGGCGCATCAGCCACGGCCAGGTCGATCTTAGCGAGCTGGGCGCTCAGGCCAACGATCTGCTCTCTAAAGTTGAGCATATTCAGATTGTAGCCTGCGGCACCTCGTACAACTCTGGGATGGTTTCGCGCTATTGGTTCGAAGCGCTGGCCGGCGTGCCGTGCGATGTCGAAATCGCCTCTGAATTCCGCTACCGCAAATCTGCGGTGCGCCGCAACAGTCTGATGATCACCCTTTCTCAGTCCGGTGAAACGGCGGATACGCTGGCGGCGCTGCGCCTGTCGAAAGAGCTGGGTTACCTGGGGTCGCTGGCAATTTGTAACGTGCCGGGGTCTTCGCTGGTGCGTGAATCCGATTTGGCGCTGATGACCAAAGCCGGAACGGAAATCGGCGTGGCGTCGACCAAAGCGTTCACCACGCAGCTGACCGTGCTGTTAATGCTGGTGGCGAAACTGGCAAACCTGAAAGGTCAGGATGCGTCTGTGGAGCACGACATCGTTCATGGCCTGCAAACGCTGCCGAGCCGCATCGATCAGATGCTGTCGCAGGACAAGCGTATTGAGGCCCTGGCTGAGGGCTTTTCAGACAAGCATCACGCGTTGTTCCTCGGTCGTGGCGATCAGTATCCGATCGCGCTCGAAGGCGCGCTGAAGCTCAAAGAGATCTCTTATATCCACGCCGAGGCCTATGCCGCGGGCGAGCTGAAACACGGCCCGCTGGCGCTGATCGATGCGGATATGCCGGTTATCGTTGTGGCGCCAAACAACGAACTGCTGGAAAAACTGAAATCCAACATCGAGGAAGTGCGCGCGCGCGGCGGCGTGCTGTACGTCTTCGCCGATCAGGATGCCGGTTTCACCAGTAGCGACAACATGAAAGTGATTGAGATGCCGCATGTGGAAGAGGTGATTGCGCCTGTCTTCTACACCGTCCCGCTGCAGCTGCTGGCCTATCACGTGGCGTTGATTAAAGGCACTGACGTGGACCAGCCGCGTAACCTGGCGAAATCTGTCACCGTCGAGTAAGCGTAAACCGGAGCTCTGCCAGGTGCAGAGCTCCTTTCTCATTTACAGGCGAAACGCGGCAACCGCCAGCCGCAGCTGTTCTGCCTGCTCTTCCAGTGACGCCGAGGCTACCGCTGACAGTTCCACCAGCGAAGCATTCTGCTGAGTCACGCTATCCATCTGCGAAACCGCCAGGCTGACCTGTTCGATCCCCCCTGCTCTGCTCTTTAGACGCGGTGGTGATTTCCCCCATGATATCGCTGACGCGCGTTACTGAGGTCACAATCTCCTTGACGACGGCAAAGCCTCATTGTCTTTGTTCACAGCGGAGTAAAACAACCCACCAGTAATGAGCTGAAGCGAACAGAAAAGGGCGAGTACGATGACGATGCCAGTCACGACGCGAAATTTGTTTTGCACAGGTTTCATCCATTAAATGTTGCGGGTTTATTAACAACATTGGAGATAACAGAAGAAGCTAAAGCTGATTTTTTCGACATCTGAAAAATGACAAACAGTCATCTTCAGCTAACTTTTTCAGTGTCACAAAAAGAAAATCTTACTGAAAAATCAACGTCATATGCGTGATTAACTTTTTGATTTTAATGGTTAAAAAACAAATGCCTTAACGCAAATATTTCATGTCATAAAACTGTCATAATTCGTACATTTAACTGTCACCTGTTTGCCCTATTTTGCTCAACGTAGCCACTTAAACAATGATTTACGAAATCCTGCAGGAGACATTATGAAAGTTATGCGTACCACTGTCGCAACTGTTGTCGCCGCGACCTTATCAATGAGCGCTTTCTCTGCATTCGCAGCAGCAAGCCTGACTGGCGCTGGTGCAACCTTCCCGGCGCCGGTGTATGCCAAATGGGCGGATACCTATCAGAAAGAGACCGGTAACAAGGTCAACTACCAGGGTATCGGCTCCTCCGGTGGTGTGAAGCAGATTACGGCTAACACCGTGGATTTCGGTGCTTCCGATGCGCCTCTGTCTGATGACAAGCTGGCTCAGGAAGGTCTGTTCCAGTTCCCGACCGTGATCGGCGGCGTGGTGCTGGCGGTCAATCTGCCAGGCTTCAAATCCGGTGAGCTGGTGCTCGACGGTAAAACCCTGGGTGATATCTACCTCGGTAAAATTAAGAAGTGGGACGACGAAGCGATTGCGAAGCTGAACCCGGGCAAGAAACTGCCTTCTCAGAATATCGCAGTAGTGCGTCGTGCTGATGGTTCCGGTACTTCCTTCGTGTTCACCAGCTACCTGGCGAAAGTGAACGAAGAGTGGAAATCCAAAATCGGCGCAGGCTCGACGGTTAACTGGCCGACCGGTCTGGGCGGTAAAGGCAACGACGGTATCGCCGCGTTCGTTCAGCGCCTGCCGGGTTCTATCGGCTACGTTGAGTATGCTTACGCTAAGCAGAACAACCTGGCTTACACCAAACTGGTTTCCGCCGATGGCAAATCTGTGAGCCCGACCGAAGAGAGCTTTGCTAACGCGGCGAAAGGCGCTGACTGGAGCAAATCCTTCGCTCAGGATCTGACCAACCAGAAAGGCGACGACGTGTGGCCAATCACTTCCACCACCTTCATTCTGGTCCACAAAGAGCAGAAGAAGCCTGAGCAGGGTGCTGAAGTGCTGAAGTTCTTTGACTGGGCCTACAAAAACGGCGCCAAAGAAGCAAACGCACTGGATTATGCGTCACTGCCAGAGAGCGTGGTTGAGCAGGTTCGCGCTGCATGGAAAACCAACGTGAAAGATAGCAGCGGTAAAGCGCTGTACTAATCGAGGTTTGTTGTTGATGGCGGATGGCGCTTCGCTTATCCGCCCTACAAAAATCAGGTAACATGCTGTTTTTGTAGGCCCGGCCAGCATAAGCGCCGCCGGGCATCGTTCGGGTGATTAACTGAAAGAGTAATTTATGGCTGCAACCAAGCCTGCATTTAACCCACCGGGTAAAAAGGGTGACATCATTTTCAGCGTGCTGGTAAAACTGGCGGCGCTGATTGTGCTATTGATGCTGGGTGGCATCATTGTTTCCCTGATTTTCTCCTCCTGGCCAAGTATTCAGAAGTTTGGTTTCTCCTTCCTGTGGACCAAAGAGTGGGATGCGCCAAACGATATCTACGGTGCGCTGGTGCCCATTTACGGCACGCTGGTGACCTCCATTATCGCCCTGCTGATTGCCGTTCCGGTGAGTTTTGGTATCGCCCTGTTTCTGACGGAACTCGCGCCAAACTGGCTGAAGCGTCCGCTGGGGATTGCCATTGAGCTGTTAGCCGCTATTCCAAGTATCGTTTACGGGATGTGGGGCCTGTTCATCTTTGCGCCGCTGTTTGCGACTTACTTTCAGGAGCCGGTCGGCAACGTACTGTCGGCGATTCCATTTGTCGGCGCGCTGTTCTCCGGCCCGGCGTTTGGTATCGGTTTACTGGCCGCTGGCGTGATCCTCGCCATCATGATTATTCCTTACATCGCCGCCGTTATGCGCGATGTGTTCGAACAAACACCGGTGATGATGAAAGAGTCGGCCTACGGTATCGGCTGCACCACCTGGGAAGTTATCTGGCGTATCGTT
>NZ_DALZVG010000046.1:0-7821 GCF_032012665.1 Scandinavium sp. | reverse complement strand
CCCGGCGGCTTGTTTGCCGTTGTTCCGTGTCAGTGGAGGCGCATTATAGGGAGTTATTCTGAGGTGACAAGAGGAAATTTGAATTATTTTACCGTTCGCATTTTTTTTCACCAAAGCAGCCACAAAAGCGCCATTAATTGCGCTATCTGCTGATTTTACCGCCGAATTTTGTCACTGAATGGCATACTAGACAGGTAAATCTATCTATAAGGAATGACGGCTATGTCCTTAAGCGCGCAGCAGCTGGCAGCACAGAAGAACATTTCATGGGTTCTTGCAGAAAAATTAGCGCAGAAGATTTTAACCGGTGAATATCCGCCGGAATGCATTCTCCCCGGCGAACTGGAGCTTGGCGAACAGTTTGGCGTGAGCCGCACCGCAGTACGTGAAGCCGTTAAGACGCTCACTGCAAAAGGCATGGTTCTGCCGCGACCGCGTATAGGCACCCGCGTGATGCCGCGCAGCGACTGGAACTTCCTCGATAAGGAGCTGCTCTCCTGGTGGCTAACGGAAAATAACTTTGAGGAAGTGGTGGAACATTTCCTCGTGATGCGCAGCAGCCTCGAACCTCAGGCCTGCATGCTGGCAGCCACGCTCGGCAGCGCAGAGCAGAAAGCCCGGTTGAATACGTTAATGGAGGAGATGATCTACCTGAAGCGGCACTTTAGTCGCCAGCGCTGGATTGAAGTCGATATGGCCTGGCACGAGCAAATCTACGCCATGAGCGCCAATCCGTTTCTAACCTCTTTTGCTTCACTGTTCCATTCGGTCTATCAGACCTACTTCGCGGCCGTCACCCAAAACGAAGTAGTGAAGCTCGATCTTCATCAGGCGATTGTGGATGCCATTCAGGACAGCGACGGCCCGCGAGCCTGGCAGGCTTGCCAGGCGTTGTTAGCTGCACCCAATGATCAGGTCAGTAAATAGATGACAGAAAAGAAATCACGCAGTATGGCGGGCCTGCCGTGGATCGCGGCAATGGCCTTCTTTATGCAGGCGCTGGACGCCACCATTCTGAACACCGCGCTGCCGGCCATTGCCCACAGCCTGAACCGCTCTCCGCTGGCGATGCAGTCCGCCATTATCAGCTACACCCTGACGGTGGCAATGCTGATCCCGGTCAGCGGCTGGCTGGCCGACAGATTCGGCACCCGGCGTATTTTTATGATTGCCGTAAGCCTGTTCACGCTCGGTTCGCTGGCCTGTGCGCTATCAGGCTCTCTGTTGCAGCTGGTTATCTTCCGCGTTATTCAGGGAATTGGCGGCGCAATGATGATGCCGGTAGCTCGCCTCGCGCTGTTGCGCGCTTATCCACGCAGCGAGCTTTTACCGGTTCTGAACTTCGTCACCATGCCCGGACTGGTGGGCCCCATTTTAGGACCGGTGCTCGGCGGCGTGCTGGTGACCTGGGCGAGCTGGCACTGGATCTTCCTGATTAATATTCCAATTGGCATCGCCGGATTGCTCTATGCCCGCAAATATATGCCGAACTTCACCACGCCGCGGCGCGGCTTCGACTTAACCGGCTTTTTGCTGTTTGGCATGAGCCTGGTGCTTTTCTCCAGCGGCATGGAGCTGTTTGGCGAAAAAATTGTATCGACGTGGATTGCGCTGGCCATCATCGTCATCAGCATTCTTCTTTTACTCTCTTATATTCGCCACGCTCGCCACCATCCGACACCGCTTATTGCTCTGCCGATGTTTAAAACGCGCACTTTCTCAGTAGGGATTGTGGGCAATCTTGCAACGCGACTGGGAACCGGCTGCGTGCCGTTCCTCATGCCGCTGATGTTGCAGGTTGGCTTTGGCTATCCCGCACTGATCGCCGGCTGCATGATGGCGCCAACGGCTGTTGGGTCAATTCTGGCAAAATCTGTCGTGACCCAGGTTCTGCGCGTGCTTGGATACAGGAAGACGCTGGTTGGGATCACCGTGTTTATTGGTTTGATGATCGCCCAGTTCTCGCTGCAGTCGCCGTCCATGCCGGTGTGGATGCTGATCCTGCCGCTATTTGTGCTGGGGATGGCGATGTCGACGCAGTTTACCTCGATGAACACCATTACTCTTGCGGACCTGACGGATGAGAACGCCAGCAGCGGTAACAGCGTGCTGGCCGTCACGCAACAGCTGTCCATCAGCCTTGGGGTGGCGATAAGCGCGGCGGTACTACGCTTTTATGAAGGGTTCGACAGCGCCAACACCATCGAGCAGTTCCACTACACCTTTATTACAATGGGCGTAATCACCGTGCTCTCGGCAGTGACCTTTATGCTGTTAAAACCGAAAGATGGCCGCAACCTGATTAAAGAGCGGCACAAGAAGGCTTAAGCCGACCCACGCACCACCAGCTCGGGCGTTAACTGCACACGCTGCTGTTTCTGTCCGGGCTGAGCCATCCGGTGGATCAGAACATCAATGGCGAGTTCACCCAGCTCATCTTTTGGCTGGTGAATGGTGGTCAGCGGCGGCGCCATGTAGCCCGCCAGTTCGATATCGTCATAACCCACTACAGCCATATCCCGCGGGATGCTCAGGCCAGCCTGATACAGCGCCTGATAAACGCCAACGGCCATCGCATCATTACCGACAAAAACGGCCTGTGGCGGCTGCGGCAGAGTAAGCAGCTTTTGCATCGCCGTTAATCCACCGCCAAATTCAAAATCGCTGGTGATGATGTAACCCTCAGGTACCGGCAATCCACCACGCTGCATCGCCGCCTGATACCCTTCCAGACGCAGGCGCGCCGGGGTTTTGTCCAGAGGACCAGCAATGCAGGCAATACGCGTGTATCCCTTATCAATCAGATACTGTGTTGCCATGTCACCGCCGAGCAGCGAGTTATCCTGAATCAGATCGCTGTCGCCGTCGAACGGCGCCCAGTCCATCATCACCGTCGGCACCGAGGGATAGCGCTGCATAATTTCCTGCGAAGGCTGGTGCGTTTCGGTGCACAGCAGCAGCAAGCCGTCGACGCGCTTTTGCATCAGCGTTTCGAGATTACGGTTCATCCGCTGTTCGTCGCCTTCGGTATTGCAGAGCACCAGGCTGTAGCCGCGTTCAAAACAGCTGCGCTCGACGCCGCGCACCAGCTCCGAATAAAACGGATTGGTACTGGCGGTAATCAGCATGCCGATGGTGCGGGTCTGGTTAAGCTTGAGGCTACGCGCCAGAGCAGAAGGCGCATAGTTGAGGTTCTGAATTGCCGCCAGCACCTTTTCGGTGATGGCCTCGCTGACAAAACGGTCCTTATTAATGACGTGAGACACCGTTGAGGTGGAAACGCCCGCCAGGCGGGCAACGTCCTTCATGGTAGCCAAGCGTTACCCCTGCTGACGAAGAAAGTCGTCAATCTCTTTACGCCACGGAACGGAAGGCTGCGCACCTTTGCGGGTCACGGCAATCGCCGCGGCAGCATGAGCAAAACGTAATGCCTGCGCCAGGGGTTTATCCTCCAGCAGCGCCGTCATCAGCGCACCGTTAAAGGTATCTCCGGCAGCAATGGTGTCCACGGCCTGCACCTTAAAACCAGCAACGCGTTCACCTTTCCCGTTCTGGCTGGCCCACACGCCCCGGCTACCGAGGGTGATGATGACCGTTTCGATACCTTTGCCATGCAGAACCTGCGCCGCTTTCGCCGCGTCTTCATCCGTTTCCACCTTCACGCCCGTCAGCTTTTCAGCTTCGGTTTCGTTCGGGGTAATGATATCCACCAGCGCCAGCAGTTCGTCGGAGAGTTCGCGTGCCGGAGCCGGGTTAAGCACGACCCGGGTCTGATTCTGATGCGCAATTTTCGCTGCCGCCAGTACGCTGTCCAGCGGCGATTCCAGCTGCATCAGCAAAGCGTCAGCCCGTGCGATACGCTGCTCCTGCGCGGCCACGAGCTTTGTGGAGAGCGCCGCATTGGCCCCGGCATGAATACCGATGACATTCTCACCTTCGCCGTTAACAAAAATCAGCGCCACACCGGTGGATTCTCCGGCTACAGCGGTAACGGGCTCGACGTCGATGTTGTCGCTGACCAATTGCTTGCGGATGCGCTCGCCGGTGTCATCATCACCAGTACAGGCGATAAATGCGATATTTGCGCCGCTGCGCCCGGCCGCCACGGCCTGGTTTGCGCCTTTGCCGCCGAACGCCACCTGATACTGGCTGCCCGTAACGGTTTCGCCTGGCCGCGGGAAGGATTCAAGGTTGAGAATGTGATCGGCATTGATGCTGCCAAGGACGACGAGGTTGCCTGCGTTATTCATGATCATGAGTGTCCGGTAAAGAGCGCCACCGGGAACCCGGTGGCGCATGCCACGCTTTTCTTTTTACGTTGTCCCCTCAGGCTCTTTGGTGGCCTGAATCGGTATGACTTATTGCTTGATGACCAGCTTCAGGTCAACAGGATATTTAGCCTGAACCTTCTCACCTTTCAGTACCTTAGCAGCAACATCAACGCCCTGGGCGCCGATTTGCTCCGGCAGCTGCGCAATCGTCGCTGCCAGTTTGCCATCATTTACTGCCTTTTCGCCATCCGGCGTGCCGTCAAAGCCGACAACCATCACATCTGTTTTACCGGCGGTCTGCAATGCACGCAGTGCACCCAGCGCCATTTCGTCGTTCTGCGCGAAGACCGCTTTCACGTCAGGATGCGCTGTCAGCAGGTTCTGCATCACGTTCAGACCTTTAGTACGGTCGAAGTCGGCAGGCTGGCTGGCCAGGACGTCAAATTTGTGTGCGGCCACGGCCTGCTGGAAGCCTTCACCACGTTCACGCGCAGCGGAAGTCCCGGCAATGCCCTGCAGTTCGATAACCTTCGCGCCTTCACCGGCTTTCTTCGCGATGTAATCGCCCGCAATTTTGCCGCCCAGCACGTTGTCAGAAGCAATGTGGCTTACCACGTCGCCTTTGGATGCCTGACGGTCCAGGGTGATCACCGGAATTTTCGCCTGGTTGGCCATCTTCACGGCGTTACCCACGGCGTCGGAATCCGTTGGGTTAATCAGCAGAATTTTGGTGCCGCGTACGGTCAGATCCTGCACGTTTGCCAGCTCTTTTGCCGGGTTGTTCTGGGAATCCAGCACGACCAGGTTGTAACCGAGCTTATCGGCTTCTTTCTGCGCACCGTCCTTCAGGGAGACGAAGAACGGGTTGTTGAGCGTAGAGATAACCAGCGCGATGGTGTCTTTCGCCATTGCGTTAGCACTTACGGTGGCGCTCAGTGCCACTGCGGAAACCAGGGTAGCCAGTTTTTTCATGTTCATATCTGTAGAGGTCCTGTTATGTCAGTTATTACTGCTTTTTGTTGTCTACCAGCACCGCCAGCAATATCACCACCGCTTTGACGATCATCTGGTAATAGGAGGAAACACCTAACAAATTCAAACCATTATTCAGGAATCCGAGAATTAATGCGCCGATCAGCGTCCCAACAATGCGACCTTTCCCGCCCGCAAGGCTGGTGCCGCCGAGAACCACAGCCGCAATCGCATCCAGCTCGTAGCCCGTGCCCGCCGTCGGCTGCGCGGAAGAGAGACGCGCCACTTCGATGATGCCCGCCAGAGAAGCCAGCAGGCCGCACAGGGAGTAGACGATAATTTTGACTTTATTGACGCTGATGCCGGACAGACGCGTCGCTGCTTCGTTGCCGCCGAGCGCATAGATGTAGCGGCCCAGGCGTGTGTGATGCAACATGTACCAGGCGGCGAGGAATACAATTGCCATAATCCACACTGGCGTTGGGATGCCCAGCGGACGGCCAATCCCGAACCAGCCGAACAGATCGGCGTTATCGGTAAAGCCCGTGTTCACCGGACTGCCGTTGGTGTAGACCATGGTCACGCCGCGCAGCAGCAGCATCATCACCAGCGTGGCGATAAACGCCTGTACGCGGCCTTTCGCCACAATCACGCCCGTTACCGCACCGATCGCGGCACCTGCAGCAAGCGCTGCCGCAACGGCCACCAGCGCATTCACTTCAATACCGACAATTGATGCTGCAATTGCGCCGGTCAGCGCCAGCAGGGAACCGACGGACAGGTCGATCCCGGACGTCAGAATCACCAGCGTCATCCCGACCGCCATGATGGCGTTCACCGAAGTCTGCTGGAGAATATTGAACAGGTTATTAACGGTAAAAAAGTTCGGGCTCATGGTCGAGACGATCGCGATCAGCACCAGCAGGGCGATCAGCGATTTTTGCTCTAACAGCCACGCTTTGGTGAAATAGCGGCGACCAGCAACAGCCTGGGTAGTCATCTTTCTTACTCCTGATTCACACGATTAAGCTTGCCCACTGCGGCAGCCATCAATACTTCCTGAGTGGCCTGCTCGCGCGTGAATTCACCGCCGAGATGCCCTTCGTGCATCACCATGATGCGATCGCTCATGCCTAATACTTCCGGCATCTCCGAGGAGACGAGGATGATGCTCAGGCCATCGGCTTTAAACTGGTTAATGAGCTGATAAATTTCTTTTTTCGCGCCTACGTCGACACCGCGCGTTGGCTCATCAAGGATCAGCACTTTCGGGCGCGTCATCAGCCCGCGGGCGATGGCGACTTTCTGCTGATTGCCGCCGGAAAGCAGACCTATCGCCTGCTCCATCGACGGCGTTTTGACGTTAAACAGGCGAATAAAGTCGCTTACCGCCTGCTGTTCGTCTTTATGTTTGAGGCTACCGCCCGAGTGGCTGAAATAGCGCAGCGCAGTGAGCGACATGTTCTCTTTGACGGACATGCCGAGCACCAGGCCGTCGCGCTTGCGGTCTTCGGAGATGTAGACAATGCCGTTCGCCAGGCCATCCTGCGGGGATTTGGTCACCACTTCGTGGCCGTCCAGCGTCACGTAGCCGCTGGTGCGCGGCAGCGCGCCATAAAGCACTTTCATCAGTTCAGTACGGCCCGCGCCCATCAGGCCCGCCACGCCAAGGATTTCTCCTTTGCGCAGGATAAATGACACATTGTTGACACCCGGCCCGCACAGATTATCGACCTTCAGGCGCACATCACCCGGTGTTTTATCAAGATGCGGATACTGATCTTCAAGCTTGCGGCCGACCATCATCTCAATCAGGGAATCTTCCGTCAGGCTTGCGACTTCGCGTTCGGCAATGAACTGTCCGTCGCGGAATACGGTGACGTCATCGCAGATTTCAAAAATCTCTTTCATACGATGGGAAATGTAGACGATGCCGCGCCCCTGGGATTTCAGCTCGCGAATAACGCGGAACAGGGATTCGGTTTCGGTATCGGTGAGCGCGTCAGTCGGTTCATCCATGATGATGACCTTCGACTCAAAGCTCAGCACCTTGGCAATTTCGACCATCTGCTGATCGCCAATCGACAACTCGCCCACCAGCCTGTCGCTCTTAAAGCGCAGATTGAGCTTTGCCAGCAGTTTATCGGCTTCGGCGTACATGGTTTTCCAGTCGATTTTGCCGAAGCGGTTAACGAACTCGCGGCCTAAAAAGATGTTCTCGGCGATGGTCAGCTGCGGGATCAGGTTCAGTTCCTGATGAATGATGCCAATTCCGGCTTCCTGAGAGGACTTCGGCCCGTTAAAGGTGGTTTCCTGTCCGAGCCACTGCAGCGAACCGGCATCTTTACTGTAGATCCCGGTCAGCACTTTCATCATCGTCGATTTGCCGGCACCGTTCTCGCCCACCAGCGCCATGACGCGGCCTGCGTAAACGTTCAGAGAAGCGCCGGAAAGGGCCTTCACGCCCGGGAAGGATTTATCGATACCTTTGAGTTGCAGTAATGCGTCCATGATGGCCTCAGAAGGTGACGCCAGCACAGAGAATGATATTCGCATACGGGGAACACTCCCCGCTGCG
>NZ_DALZVG010000045.1:0-8144 GCF_032012665.1 Scandinavium sp. | reverse complement strand
ACCTTGCCAAGGTCGGGGTCGCGAGTTCGAGTCTCGTTTCCCGCTCCAAATTTTTTCAATATATCTTCTTATCCACAGCGAATAAACGCGCTGGGGGCGATTTTTATTGTCTCAGTTACACTCTTGTAAACAGACTTATCCACAGGTCCGCATCGTGCTCTTCGAGCGTCAATTGCTTCTGAATGTGAATCAAATTTTTTTAATTATCTGATTAATAACAATAAAAATAGATTTCAAATTGTTATCGCGATCACTTGACGATTTTTTCGCCCTTGAATTTCAATGTGTTTTTATTTTTATTCACACCCTGTGAATGAATCATGCATCCCTCGGCAGGCCTTTTTCAATCACCCGAACCAGACGCTGTTTTTGCGGTAGCTGCACTTCAATGACGTTGGCATTTCGCTTATCAATTTGCTGCGCAATCGCCCACGCTATGTGCTCATCGAGAAGTGGGTGCTCACCCTGACGGCTTTCCAGTGCCGCAAGATTGCGCGGATCCCACGGGGCATTACCCAGCGCCACGCTGATATTTCGCAGCCAGCGTAAATGACCGATGCGGCGGATGGGTGACCCCTCCGTCACTTTCAGAAAGTGGGCCTCGCTCCAGGCGAACAGTTCGATAAGTTCAGGTGCGTGCAAGGCCTTGCGCGGGCTGAAGTCGTCCTCTTCCGTGAGCTGCGAGTAGCGATTCCACGGGCAAATCAGCTGGCAGTCATCGCAGCCGTAAATGCGGTTGCCCATCAGCGGCCGGAATGCTTCCGGGATCGCGCCCTCAAGCTCAATGGTCAGATAGGAAATACAGCGGCGTGCGTCGACGGTGTAAGGCTCCACAATAGCGCCGGTCGGGCAGATGGTCATACAGGCAACGCAGCGGCCACAGTTTTCTTCCACTGGTTTATCAATGGGTAACGCAAGGTCTATCAGCAGCTCGCCGAGGAAGAAGAAAGAACCCGCATCGCGGCTGAGGATAAGTGAGTGCTTACCTGTCCAGCCAAGCCCTGCTTTTTCTGCAATCGGGCGCTCCAGAACGGGCGCAGAATCGACAAAAGGTCTAAAATTCAGCGAGGCACACCGTTCCTGAATTTTCTCGCCCAGCTTTTTAAGGCGATTGCGTAACAGCTTGTGGTAATCACGCCCGAGGGCATACCGGCTGACGTAACCGAGTGACGGGTTTTTCAGGGTGCTGGCAAACGCTGCGTTGGCAGGTAAATAGTTCATTCGCACGCTGATAACGCGCAGCGTACCGGGCAGCAGTTCATGAGGGCGGGCGCGGAGCATTCCATGGCGTGCCATCCACTCCATTTCGCCGTGGTACTGTTTGTCCAGCCATGCCTGCAGTTTGGGTTCGCTGGCGCTGAGATCGGTATCGGTAATGCCGACGTGCTGAAAGCCCAGTTCGGCGCCCCACTGTTTGATATCTTGCGCTAATTGATTGAGATCGAGGGGCTGTGACATGACGGACCATACAATGACGAGAAACCCCGCAAGTATACCACACACCATCTGGTCTGCGGATGCCCTGCGTCGCGCAGAAATTGAGGCCGCTGATGCGCTCGGATTAACCCTTTACGAACTGATGCTGCGTGCGGGTGAAGCCGCTTTCCAGCTTGCATGTGGCAGATATCCTGCCTCGGCACACTGGCTTATCCTTTGCGGTCACGGCAATAATGGCGGCGACGGTTACGTGGTGGCGCGTCTGGCGCAGGCTGCAGGCCTTGCCGTGACGCTGCTGGCCGTTGAAAGCGATAAACCGCTGCCTGACGAAGCTGCTGAAGCACGGGAAGCCTGGCTGAACGCGGGCGGCGTTATTCATGCGGCGGATGCGGGCTGGCCTGACGGCGTAGATTTGATTATTGATGCGCTGCTCGGAACCGGCAGTAACAGTGCTCCCCGCGAACCTGTCGCCACGCTCATTGCACAGGCGAACGATCATTCGGCTCCCGTCGTGGCACTCGACATCCCTTCCGGCTTGCTTGCCAATACCGGCGCAACGCCTGGCGCAGCGATCCGTGCTGCCCATACCATGACTTTCATTGCGCTCAAGCCGGGTTTGCTGACAGGCAAAGCCCGCGATGTGACGGGCACTTTGCATCATCATGCGCTGGGCCTTGAGGCCTGGCTGGCTACGCAATCCACGGATCTTCAACGAATCGATGTCGGTCAGCTTGTCCGCTGGTTGCCGCTGCGTCGCCCAACGTCGCATAAAGGCGATCACGGTAAGCTGGTGATTATCGGCGGTGACCATGGCACTTCAGGTGCCATTCGCATGGCCGGTGAAGCCGCGCTGCGTGCTGGGGCCGGACTGGTGCGTGTCTTGACGCGTGCAGAAAATATTGCGCCCATTGTGACGGCGCGGCCTGAACTGATGGTGCATGAGCTCACGCCGAAAACCCTGGATGAGAGTCTGGAATGGGCGGACGTTATCGTGATCGGCCCAGGGCTTGGGCAGCAGGCCTGGGGCAAACAGGCGCTGCGAAAAGTGGAAAACGTCAGAAAGCCCATGTTATGGGATGCCGACGCGCTTAACATTCTGGCAATCAATCCGGATAAACGTCACAATCGCATCCTGACGCCGCACCCCGGCGAAGCGGCCCGGTTGCTGAACTGCAGCGTGGCGGAAATTGAAAGCGATCGCTTACTTTCTGCACAGCGTCTGGTAAAACGGTATGGAGGCGTCGCGGTGCTGAAAGGCGCAGGAACCGTGATTGCCGGTGAGACGCGCGGTATCGCCATTGCCGATGTCGGCAACGCGGGGATGGCCAGCGGCGGCATGGGCGATGTCCTTTCCGGCATTATTGGCGCGTTGCTAGGCCAGCATCTCTCGCCGTATGATGCTGCCTGTGCCGGCTGTGTTGCACATGGCGCGGCGGCAGACATGCTTGCCGCCCGTTACGGAACCCGTGGCATGCTTGCCACCGATCTTTTTTACACGCTACAGCGTGTTGTTAACCCGGATGTGATTGACGTAAACCATGATAAATCGAGTGATTCCCTTACCCCATGAGCAGGCCACATTAGAGCTGGGCAATCGTATTGCCGGGGCCTGCACGGGCGCGACCGTCATTTATCTCTACGGCGATTTGGGCGCCGGGAAAACCACGTTTAGTCGCGGTTTTTTGCAGGCGCTGGGCCATAAAGGCAACGTCAAAAGCCCGACCTATACGCTGGTTGAGCCGTACACGCTCGACAATTTAATGGTTTACCACTTTGATTTGTACCGCCTTGCGGATCCTGAGGAGCTTGAATTCATGGGGATCCGCGATTACTTCGCTGACAATGCCATCTGCCTGGTGGAATGGCCGCAACAGGGCGCGGGTGTGTTGCCTGAACCGGATGTCGAAATTCACCTCGAATACCAGGCACAAGGGCGAGAGGCGCGCGTGACGGCAGTCTCCTCACTGGGTGAGTCTTTACTGGCGCGCTTAGCCGGTTAACCTGAGGGATGACGGGATGATGTATCGCGTTAAAAGTTGGTGGGTGGCATGCCTGATGCTTTTTTGCCTTCAGGCGACGGCGGCAAATTTATCCGATATCCAGGTCTCTAACGGAGATAAACAGGCCCGCATTACGTTCAGTTTTCTGGGCGATCCTGACTACTCCTTCTCGCAGGAAGGCAAACGCAGCGTCGCGCTGGATATCAAGCAAACCGGCGTGATTCAGGGGTTGCCGCTCAACTTCAGCGGTAATAACCTGGTCAAAAGCATTCGTTCCGGCACGCCAAAAGATGACCAGTCTTTACGTTTGGTGGTTGATCTTACTGGCGACGGCAAAACTCGCGCGGTGAAACAGCAAAATGGTGCGAGCACCCTTGTGGTCTTCACCATCAACGCAGATGAGCCACCTCCGCCACCGGCGGTAGCGAAACGTGTGGAAGCCCCGATGGTGACTCCCGCACCTCGTCCTGTTGAACCAGCGCGCAATCCGTTCAAAACGCAAAATGACCGCATGACAAGCGTGACCAGCAGCAATACGCAAACCCGCCCGGCGGCGAGAGCGCGTACGGCAAGCGCCAGCGGTGACAAGGTCATTATTGCTATTGATGCCGGGCACGGTGGCCAGGATCCCGGCGCAATCGGCCCGGGCGGCACCAAAGAGAAAAACGTCACTATCTCCATTGCCCGTAAGCTGCGCGCTCTGCTGAATGACGACCCGATGTTTAAAGGCGTGCTGACGCGAGACGGCGATTACTTTATTTCAGTGATGGGGCGTTCGGACGTAGCCCGTAAGCAGAACGCTAACTTCCTGGTGTCCATCCATGCGGATGCTGCGCCAAACCGCGACGCCACGGGCGCATCGGTATGGGTGCTGTCCAACCGCCGTGCCAACAGCGAAATGGCGGGCTGGCTGGAGCAGCACGAGAAGCAGTCTGAGCTGCTCGGCGGCGCAGGCGATGTGCTGGCGAACAGTCAGGCCGACCCTTACCTGAGTCAGGCGGTGCTGGATTTACAGTTCGGCCATTCGCAGCGCGTCGGGTATGATGTAGCGGTTGACGTTCTGGGTCAGCTTCAGCGTGTCGGCAATATTCACAAGCGCCGCCCTGAGCATGCAAGTTTAGGCGTGCTGCGCTCGCCTGATATCCCGTCGATCCTCGTTGAAACCGGCTTTATCAGCAACGGCGGTGAAGAACGCCTGCTCGGCAGCGACAGCTATCAGCAGCAGATCGCCGAAGCGATTTATAACGGTCTGCGGAAGTACTTTGAAGCGCATCCGTTACAAAGCGGGCCGCGCGGCGAAGCGTCACAAACGGCCAGCGCAGCAGGCCCAAACGGAACGTTAATTAACTAAGGAGCGCTTCATGCCGATACAGGTTTTGCCCCCGCAGCTTGCGAACCAGATTGCCGCTGGCGAAGTGGTGGAGCGGCCCGCATCGGTAGTGAAAGAGCTGGTCGAAAACAGCCTTGATGCGGGCGCGACCCGCATTGATATCGATATCGAACGCGGTGGCGCAAAGCTTATCCGCATTCGCGATAACGGCTGCGGCATCAAAAAAGATGAGCTGGCGCTGGCGCTGGCCCGTCATGCCACCAGTAAGATTGCGTCGCTCGACGACCTTGAGGCGATCATCAGCCTCGGTTTTCGCGGGGAGGCGCTGGCGAGTATCAGCTCCGTTTCCCGTCTGACCTTAACGTCCCGCGTGGCCGAACAGCCTGAAGCCTGGCAGGCGTACGCCGAAGGGCGCGATATGGACGTGACCGTAAAACCTGCGGCGCATCCTGTGGGCACAACTCTCGAAGTGTTAGATCTGTTTTACAACACGCCGGCACGCCGCAAGTTCATGCGCACCGAAAAAACCGAATTCAGCCACATCGACGAAATTATTCGCCGCATCGCGCTGGCGCGATTTGACGTCACCATTAACCTCAGCCACAACGGTAAAGCGGTGCGGCAGTACCGTGCGGTGGCGGAAGGCGGCCAGAAAGAACGCCGTCTGGCGGCCATCTGCGGTACGCCGTTTATGGAACAGGCGCTGGCGATTGAATGGCAGCATGGCGATTTGGCCCTGCACGGCTGGGTGGCCGATCCGAAACTCAGCAATGCGCAGTTGGCGGAAATTCAGTACTGCTACGTGAACGGGCGCATGATGCGCGACAGGCTTATCAATCACGCGATTCGCCAGGCCTGTGAAGACAAGCTCGGAGCCGGGGAACAGCCTGCGTTCGTGCTTTATCTGACTATCGACCCGCACCAGGTCGATGTGAACGTGCATCCGGCGAAGCATGAGGTGCGCTTTCATCAGTCGCGGCTGGTACATGATTTTATCTATCAGGGCGTGCTGAGCGTGTTGCAGCAGCAGATGGATACGCCTTTGCCGCTGGCGGAAGAAGCTGAAGAACCCGCGCTGCGCACATTACCGGAAAACCGCGTAGCCGCCGGACGTAACCATTTTGCTGAACCTGCCGTTGTACGCGAGCCTGCCGCGCCGCGCTATAGCTCGCCATCCGGCGGCAGTTCGCGTCATGAAAGCTGGCCTAATGCGCAACCGGGTTACCAGAAACAGCAGGGGGCTTTATACAAACAACTGCTGGAGACACCGGTTGCAGAACGCAGGCCTGTTATGCCTGCCGCGCCGGAAAGCTTGTCCGGACACAGCAACAGCTTTGGCCGGGTATTGACGATTATTGCTGCCGATCTTGCACTGCTCGAACGCGACGGCAAGCTCAACCTGATGGCGCTGCCCGTTGCGGAACGCTGGCTGAAACAGGCGCAGCTTTCGCCGGAAACGTCCCCGGTTTGCGCGCAGCCTCTGCTGATTCCGCTGCGCTTAAAAATAAGCGCTGAAGAGCAGGCGGCGTTGGCTAAATCCCTTCCCGTACTGGGGCAATTAGGCGTTGAAATTCAATCAGAAGCGCAGCATGTAACGGTGCGGGCGGTGCCTTTACCCTTAAGACAACAAAATTTACAAATCTTGATTCCTGAACTGATAGGCTACCTCGCGCAGCAATCGACGTTCGATGCGGTGACGCTGGCGCAGTGGTTAGCGCGCAATCTTGCAAGCGAACATGCGCAGTGGAATATGGCGCAGGCGATTGCCCTGCTGACGGACTTAGAGCGTCTTTGTCCACAGCTGGTGAAAGCGCCGCCGGGTGGCCTGTTACAACCCGTTGATTTACATACGGCGATGAATGCCCTTAAACATGAGTGACGTAACACAGAGCCTGCCTCAGGCCATTTTTTTGATGGGGCCAACGGCCTCCGGTAAAACCGCGCTGGCGATTGAGCTACGCAAAGTTTTGCCCGTTGAGTTGATTAGTGTGGATTCCGCCCTCATTTACCAGGGGATGGATATCGGCACCGCGAAGCCAGATGCCCGTGAGCAGGCCTTAGCCCCTCACAGGTTGCTGGATATTCGCGATCCGGCGCAGGCGTATTCTGCCGCGGATTTCCGCCGCGATGCGCTGGCCGAGATGGCCGAAATCACCGCCGCCGGGCGTATTCCGCTGCTGGTAGGCGGTACAATGTTATATTTCAAGGCGTTGCTGGAAGGACTCTCGCCCTTGCCGTCGGCAGATCCCGCCGTCAGGGCCAGGATTGAGCAACAGGCAGCAGAGCAGGGATGGAATGCACTGCATCAGCAACTTCTGGAGATTGACCCGGTTGCCGGTGCGCGTATTCATCCAAATGATCCGCAAAGACTTTCCCGGGCACTGGAAGTTTTTTTCATTTCGGGTAAAACTTTAACGGAACTGACGCAAACGTCAGGAGAAGCTCTGCCGTACAAGGTGCATCAGTTCGCCATCGCCCCGGCGAGCCGTGAACTGCTCCATCAGCGCATTGAGCAGCGTTTTCATCAGATGTTGGCTTCAGGTTTTGAAGCAGAAGTGCGGGCGCTTTTTGCCCGTGGAGATTTGCATACGGACATGCCTTCCATTCGTTGTGTGGGATACCGCCAGATGTGGTCATACCTTGAAGGCGAAATCTCATATGATGAAATGGTTTATAGAGGTATTTGCGCCACGAGACAGTTGGCCAAGCGTCAGGTGACCTGGTTGCGCGGTTGGGAAGGGGTTCATTGGTTAGACAGTGAACAACCTGAACAAGCGTTCAACGATGTGTTAAAGGTTGTTGATGCGAGCCTGGGCTGAACGTGTAAAATTAAGATGTATCGTGCGCAATTTTTCAGAATCGAAAGGTTCTAAGTACAAGCCCGAAGTTTGTGGGTAACACCCTGAAAACCGTGGGTATAACAAGCATATAAGGAAAAGAGAATGGCTAAGGGGCAATCTTTACAAGATCCGTTTCTGAATGCACTTCGTCGGGAACGTGTTCCGGTTTCTATTTATTTGGTGAATGGTATTAAGCTGCAAGGTCAAATTGAGTCTTTCGATCAGTTTGTGATCCTGTTGAAAAACACGGTCAGCCAGATGGTCTATAAGCACGCAATTTCTACCGTTGTTCCGTCTCGTCCGGTCTCTCATCATAGCAACAACGCTGGCGGCGGTACGGGTAGTAACTACCATCATGGTAGCAACGCGCAGTCTTCATCTGCGCCGCAAGACAGCGACGAAACCGAATAAGGTTGATGGCTGTTTTTCCATGTCGGGGAGCCAGTTTATTCGGTTCCCCGCTGGTCTTTTAGGAGATTTTTCGCTTGTTTGACCGTTATGACGCCGGTGAGCAGGCGGTGCTGGTACACATCTATT
>NZ_DALZVG010000044.1:0-16041 GCF_032012665.1 Scandinavium sp. | reverse complement strand
ATGGGGTTTTTTTGTTGTCTGCTGTTTGCCTGTGAGGGCTCTCCTGAGTGGGACAGAGGCATTCCTCTTTACCTTTATTTCGCGGTCATCCAAAATTCAACAAAGTCAGCTATCTCTTTGATATTGTTAATATCAAGTAGGCGATGCTCGATATCAACAGGCACATCACTGGCGACCGCAATCACATGTTCGTCGATGCACAGCTCTTCAATGCTATGCGTAGTGCCTTCTCTGAACAGCAAGATCTTCGCGACAGACTCGTGCTTAAATCCTTCAACCAGAATAAGATCCAGTTTCGACAAATCCATCCTGCTCACGAGATAATCCAGATCGAGTTCTTCGGCCTGAGGTGTTTCCGTCATCAATGCCCAGCGCTCCGTGCTGGCCACCAGAGTTTGCGCTGCGCCTGCCTTACGTAATTCGTAGCTGTCTTTGCCTGGCGTATCGACGTCCATCCGATGGTGCGTGTGCTTGATTAGCCCTGGTCGTATGCCACGTGAGCACAGTTCGGGAATAAGTCGCTTAAGCAGCGTGGTTTTCCCGGTACCACTCCATGCAGCAATCGCCAGAACAGGAATCATGACTTCACCTGCATATTCTGCAAATCCACTAAAGTATTCACGTTGATAAATGCCGATTTCATGTCGCTAAAATCAACGCGATGGCCGCCACATTGCTGCAGAAATACCATCACCCGGCGTTCGCCGGACTCAAGGTAGGCTTCCAGTGTGGGGATTACGCTGCGATTAACGAGCGAAATTGCAGGATGATCTCTCTCGCCGTCAAAGGCCCAAACTACCTGAGCGTCGGTTTTATACTGAAGAAAGCGTTCTGCAAGATTTGTTGGGATAAACGGTGTGTCACAGGGACAAAACAGGAACCACTCATCCGTAGAGTGCTTCATCGCAGAGAGCATCCCGGCAAGCGGGCCTGGAAAATCGGGCAATGCGTCCTGAATTACTTCATAGCCGCTGGCACGCCAGCTATCCAGCGAACGGTTGGCGCTGATCGCAAGTCTGCTGGTTTGTGCCGCGAGCGTTCTGGCGACGTGCCGCCAAAGCGGGATGCCGTTAAGTTCCTGTAATCCTTTGTCCAGGCCACCCATCCGACTTGCCTTGCCGCCCGCCAGAATGATGCCAGTGATTTCTGGCTGCTGATTCACGAATATCGCCTCTTTTATTGTGGGTTTGACCCTGCTAACGTGTGATGGTTAAGCGTAAGGAGCAAATGAATGAAATGTAAACGTCTGAATGAAGTGATTGAACTCCTCCAGCCAGCCTGGCAAAAAGAGCCAGAGCTGAATCTGATGCAATTCTTACAGAAACTGGCGAAGGAGTCAGGTTTTGACGGCGAGCTGACGGATCTTTCCGACGATATCCTGATTTACCATCTTAAAATGCGCGATTCAGCAAAAGATGCGGTGATCCCTGGGATTCAGAAAGATTATGAAGACGATTTCAAAACCGCGCTGCTCCGTGCTCGTGGCGTAATTAAAGAGTAAAAGCTTGTAAGCGGTGCCACCGAAAAGGCTGCGAAATGATATCCTGAATTATTCGCAGTTATTTCCGGATAATCGGATGAACGATAAGGCTTTTACTTTCCAGACCCTTCACCCGGATACCATCATGGATGCCCTTTTTGATCAGGGCATTCGGGTGGATTCGGGTCTGACGCCGCTCAATAGCTATGAGAATCGCGTCTGGCAGTTTCAGGATGAAGACCGGCGTCGTTTCGTCGTCAAATTCTATCGTCCGCAGCGTTGGTCGGCGGAGCAAATTCGTGAAGAGCATCAGTTTGCGCTTGAGCTACAGGGCGACGATGTTCCCGTTGCTGCCCCCCTCGCTTTTGACGGTGAAACGCTGCTGACCCAGCAGGGATTTTCCTTTGCCGTCTTTCCGAGCGTCGGAGGCCGCCAGTTTGAACCCGATAATCTGGACCAGATGGAATGGGTTGGTCGCTATCTGGGTCGTCTGCATCAGACGGGCCGCAAGAAGCGCTTTGCCGCACGCCCGGATATGGGCATCCAGGAGTATTTGCTGGAACCCCGGCTGATTTTTGAAAACACCTCCCTGATCCCTGGTTCACTGAAGGCTGAATTTCTCGCCGCTGCCGATAAGCTTATCGATGCCGTCATGCAGCAGTGGCACACCCGGTTTGCCTCCCTGCGTCTTCATGGCGACTGTCATGCCGGTAATATTCTCTGGCGCGACGGGCCGCTGTTTGTCGATCTGGATGATGCCCGCAATGGTCCTGCCGTACAGGATCTGTGGATGTTGCTGCACGGCGATCGCGCCGAGCGCCTGATGCAGTTGGATATTATTCTCGAAGCATATGAAGAGTTCAGCGCCTTTGACGCCGCTGAGCTCTCTCTCATCGAACCACTGCGCGCCATGCGCATGGTTTATTACCTGGCATGGATAATCCGTCGCTGGGAAGATCCTGCTTTCCCGGTTAATTTTCCCTGGCTTGCCGAGGAAGATAACTGGCGCAGGCAAAGCCATACGTTCCTGGAACAGGTCAGAATCCTTCAGGAACCTCCATTACAATTAACGCCGATGTATTAACAGACATTTTCAGGAGAGAGTTAAAAATGAAAAAGATTTTTCTGGCGCTGGCAGGAATGATTCTGGCATTCAGCGCTTCCGCGGCGCAGATCACTGACGGTAAGCAGTATTCCACGCTTGAGAAGCCTGTTGCGGGTGAGCCACAGGTACTCGAGTTCTTCTCGTTCTACTGCCCGCACTGCTATGAGTTTGAGCGCGTGCTGCACGTGTCCGATACGGTGAAGCAGAAGCTGCCTGAAGGCACCAAAATGACGAAGTACCATGTTGAGTTCCTCGGTCCGTTGGGTAAAGACCTGACGCAGGCATGGGCGGTCGCGATGGCGCTGGGCGTAGAAGATAAGATCACCGCGCCTATGTTTGAAGCCGTACAGAAAACCCAGACCGTGCAGACTGTCGCTGACATCCGCCAGGTCTTTGTCGATGCAGGCGTGAAAGGTGAAGACTATGATGCGGCGTGGAACAGCTTCGTGGTGAAATCTCTCGTTGCCCAGCAGGAAAAAGCGGCGGCGGATCTGCAGCTGCAGGGTGTTCCAGCGATGTACGTTAATGGTAAATATCAGCTGAACCCGCAGGGCATGGACACCAGCAATATGGACGTGTTCGTGCAGCAGTATGCCGATACCGTGAAGCAACTGGTTGAGAAGAAATAAAAACAAAACGCCGGTTAATGACCGGCGTTTTTTCTTTGGGGCCCTCTGACAAACAACAAACAGCCCTCCTCGCAGAAATCTACTATCTGCTGAATTCCGCTTTTATCGCCTCTATTTGCTTATCTTTCTCTGCCCATAGCGTATTCAGCCACAGCTGGAAAGCACGCTTAAAGTTCTTATCGTTCACGTAATCACCGTGCAGTTCTTCCGCAATGGGTACCAGATCCACACGTACGACAATTCGGGTTAACTTGCCGCTTAGCATATCGAAGAACGGCGTGCGATCGTTTTCTGGATAGCAGAGCGTTACGTTCATCAGCTTATCAAACTGGCTACCCAGCACGTTCAGCGCCATCGCAATACCGGCAGCCTTCGGCGGCAGCAAATGTTGATAAGGTGAACGCGTTTGCAGGCGTTTTTCCTCGGTAAAGCGGGAGCCTTCGACAAAATTCACGATGGTTGTCGGGTGTTTACGGAATTTCTCGCAGGAGAGACGTGTTGTTTCCACATCCTTGCCGCGGCGCTCCGGATGGCGAATCAAATAGCTGCGCGAATAGCGCCGCATAAACGGCATATCCAGCGCCCAACAGGCCAGTCCGATGAACGGTACCCACGCCAGCTGCTGCTTGAGGAAATATTTATTCATCGGGATGTGTTTGCGAAACAGTACGCACAGCACCACGATATCCGCCCAGCTGTGGTGATTACAGATAAGCAGATACCAGTTTTTCTTACTCAGCCCTTCCAGACCCTCAACATCCCATTTCAGCCACGGATTGAGGTGCAGCAACAGGGCCAGGCCAGAACACCAGCAGTACATCATCAGATTGCAAAATGCGGAGACGGATCGCCACACCACCGGGATCGGGAGCAACAGTTTGATTATTCCGGCCAGAATGATGGGCACGGAACAAGCAATGGTGACGACAATGGTAAGTGCGATACTCAAAATAAGCGTTATCGCAGCGAGTAATCTCGACATAATGAATTTATTCAACTGGTTAATTGTATAAAGCGCGGGTTACGCAGGCGCAAGGCGCTGATTTTATCAGAAATCGGACTTAATGACGGGGCCTGAAAGAACAGAAAATAACGTTTAGTTATATCCACATGGCACAAATTGTCACCAGCAATACACTGAATGCTGCGGATCTTAATTAATGCAATGAAAAATAAGGTTATTATTGTTACATCGCGCTAAGGGCGATCGCAATTTATTCGGTGGAATAAATCTATTCACAAACTTATCCACAGATTGGATGTGCGAGCGATCCCGGGGATCAACAAATCTTTTGTGGCAAAGCGGGTGAAAAACTCAAGTTTTAGCTCTGTCTGTGGCATCCTTTACCCCTAATCTGATAAACAGGCACGGAAATTATGGTTCAGATCCAAGAAAACCCCCTCATCCTGGTTGATGGCTCCTCTTATCTTTACCGCGCATATCACGCGTTTCCCCCGCTGACCAACAGCGCCGGCGAACCAACGGGCGCCATGTATGGCGTGCTGAATATGCTGCGCAGCCTGATCATGCAATATCAACCAACCCATGCGGCGGTGGTCTTCGATGCCAAAGGTAAGACTTTCCGTGACGAACTGTTCGAACATTACAAATCCCACCGCCCGCCGATGCCGGATGATCTTCGCGCGCAGATCGAGCCGCTGCATGCGATGGTGAAAGCAATGGGGCTCCCGCTGCTCGCGGTTTCAGGCGTAGAGGCCGATGACGTTATCGGTACCCTGGCGCGCGAGGCGGAAAAAGCAGGCCGTCCGGTGCTTATCAGCACGGGCGATAAAGATATGGCCCAGCTGGTTACGCCGAATATCACGCTTATCAACACCATGACCAACACGGTGCTGGGGCCAGAAGAAGTTGTCACCAAATACGGCGTGCCGCCGGAATTGATTATCGATTTCCTGGCGCTGATGGGCGACTCCTCAGATAACATCCCGGGCGTGCCGGGAGTGGGTGAAAAAACAGCGCAGGCGCTGCTGCAGGGGCTGGGCGGCCTGGAGACGCTGTACGCCGAGCCGGAAAAAATTGCTGGCCTGACGTTCCGTGGTGCAAAAACCATGGCTGCGAAGCTCGAGCAGAATAAGGAGATGGCATACCTCTCCTATAAGCTTGCCACCATTAAAACGGACGTTGAGCTGGAGCTGACCTGTGAGCAGCTGGAAGTTGCCGCCCCGACGGCTGACGAACTGTTAAGCCTGTTTAAGCAATATGAATTTAAGCGCTGGATTACTGACGTTGAAGAAGGAAAATGGCTGCAGGCCAAGGGCGGCAAGCCTTCAGCGAAACCTGCGGCAGCCGCGATGGCTGCCGTCGGAGAAGAAGCTGACGAGCCAGCCACGGCATTATCTTCTGAAAACTATGTGACCATTCTTGATGAAGCAACGCTTAAACAGTGGATCGAGAAACTGAAGAAAGCGCCCGTTATCGCCTTCGATACCGAAACGGATAGCCTCGACAACGTCTCCGCGAACATGGTTGGCCTCTCTTTTGCCACAGAACCGGGCGTCGCGGCGTACGTGCCTGTCGCGCATGACTACCTTGATGCGCCGGAACAAATTTCCCGCGAGCGCGTGCTGGAACTACTGAAACCGCTGCTGGAAGATGAGAAGTGCCTGAAAGTGGGGCAAAACCTGAAATACGATCGCGGGATCCTCGCCAATTATGGCATTGAGCTGCGCGGTATTGCCTTCGATACCATGCTGGAATCCTACACGCTCGACAGCGTGGCCGGGCGTCATGATATGGACAGCCTCTCCGACCGCTGGCTGAAGCACAAAACAATCACCTTTGAGGAAATTGCCGGCAAAGGTAAAAATCAGCTCACCTTTAACCAGATTGCGCTGGAAGAAGCGGGTCGCTATGCGGCGGAAGATGCTGACGTCACACTGCAGCTGCATCTGAAAATGTGGCCGAAGCTACAGAAACAAAAAGGCCCACTCAACGTTTTCCAGAATATCGAAATGCCGCTGGTGCCGGTTCTCTCACGCGTGGAGCGCAACGGAGTGAACATCGATCCTGACGTTCTGCATAATCACTCGGCGGAGCTGGCGACGCGCCTTATCGAGCTTGAACAGAAAGCCCATGAGATTGCCGGAGAAGCGTTTAACCTCTCTTCGCCAAAACAGCTGCAGACAATCCTGTTTGAAAAACAGGGCATTAAGCCGCTGAAGAAGACGCCGGGCGGCGCACCGTCCACGTCTGAAGAGGTCCTCGAAGAGCTGGCGCTTGATTACCCATTGCCGAAAGTTATTCTTGAGTATCGCGGTCTGGCGAAACTGAAATCGACCTACACCGATAAGCTGCCGCTGATGATCAACGAGAAAACGGGCCGCGTGCACACCTCTTATCACCAGGCCGTTGCGGCGACGGGGCGTTTGTCCTCCACCGATCCGAACCTGCAAAATATTCCGGTGCGTAACGAAGAAGGTCGTCGTATTCGCCAGGCGTTTATCGCGCCGAAAGATTATCTGATTGTCTCCGCTGACTATTCACAAATTGAACTGCGCATCATGGCGCATCTTTCCCGCGATAAGGGCCTGCTGAGCGCCTTCGCCGAAGGGAAAGACATTCACCGTGCCACCGCTGCGGAAGTCTTTGGCCTGCCGCTTGAGAGCGTCACTAACGAACAGCGCCGCAGCGCGAAGGCAATCAACTTTGGCCTGATCTACGGCATGAGCGCGTTTGGCCTGTCGCGCCAGCTCAATATTCCGCGCAAAGAGTCGCAGAAGTACATGGATCTCTACTTCGAGCGCTATCCGGGCGTCCGTGAATACATGGAACGCACCCGCGAGCAGGCAAAAGAGCAAGGTTACGTTGAAACGCTCGAAGGTCGTCGCCTTTACCTGCCAGGAATCAAATCCAGCAACGCGGCGATGCGTGCAGGCGCGGAACGCGCAGCCATTAACGCCCCGATGCAGGGGACGGCAGCAGATATCATCAAGCGCGCTATGATTGCCGTGGATGCGTGGCTTCAGAAAGAACAGCCACGAGTGCGAATGATCATGCAGGTGCACGATGAACTGGTCTTTGAGGTGCATAAAGACGATCTGGAGGCCGTGTCGAAGAAGGTTCATGAGTTAATGGAAAACAGCACGAAGCTGGATGTGCCTTTGCTGGTGGAAGTCGGCAGCGGGGCTAACTGGGACGAGGCGCACTAAGTGCCTGCTCTGATGAAAAAAACGCCGTTCGGGTACGAGTCACCATGCGAATTGGGATGGCATTTTTTGTAAGTAAGCAACATAACTTATAGCGTTTTGTGATGGTCATCGGAAATCGCTATGTAAATTGTGAAAAAAAACTACAAAAAGTGCTGTGCGCTCTCAGAAAAAAAGAGTAGAGTTATTCGCGTAGGGTACAGAGGTAAGATGTTCTATCTTTCAGACCTTTTACTTCACGTAATCGGATTTGGCTGAATATTTTAGCCGCCCCAGTCAGTTATGACTGGGGCGTTTTTTATTGCGCGAAAGAAAAAGCGCGAAGCGGTCCGCGCCTGAAAAGGATTACTCTGCTGCGCTTTCTTCTTCCTGAGGCGCCAGTTCGCTGTACCAGGTATCGAGCTTTTGGCGCAGTTTATCCACACCGAGTTTCTTCAGTGACGAGAAAGCCTCGACCTGAATGTCGCCGTTAAAGGCCAGCACCGCTTCACGCACCATATTCAGTTGCGCTTTACGCGCCCCGCTTGCCAGCTTGTCGGCTTTCGTCAGCAATACCAGTACTTCAATGTTGCTGTGAACGGCCCACTCGATCATCTGCTGGTCGAGATCTTTCAGCGGATGGCGAATGTCCATCAGCACCACCAGGCCCTTCAGGCACAGGCGTTTTTCCAGGTATTCGCCCAGAGCTCGTTGCCATTTACGCTTCATCTCTTCCGGCACTTCGGCGTAGCCATAGCCGGGTAAATCGACAACGCGTTTTCCCTCAACCACTTCAAACAGGTTGATGAGCTGCGTACGACCCGGCGTTTTAGAAATACGCGCCAGGCTTTTCTGGTTGGTCAGGGTATTCAGGGCGCTCGATTTACCCGCGTTGGAGCGGCCGGCAAAAGCCACTTCGATCCCGGTATCGGACGGTAAATGGCGAATATCAGGCGCGCTGAGCACAAAATGCGTCTGTTGATAGTTCAGGTTAATCAAAGGAGCGTCTCCATAAAATCGGGCTATGCCGGGGAGTATACCTGAACAATGGCAAAAGGCGGCGTTTGTCACACAGGTTGCGTGTCAGCTATATCCCTGCACTTTGTAGGATATTTGCCATTGTTGCTATACGAAATTTAGGAGAAGTTGCAGGCGGGATTTTTAACTAATTCATTAAATTCAATGTTTTAAGTTTTGGTAATGTTCTGAATTTGTCTCACATGGCCGGAAGGTGGCTTGTGTGTTCGGCATAACTTGTTAAAGTAGCCCCCATCAGGCGAGGATGCCGAAGGGATAAGAACTCAGGACGAGGGTCAGGAGCGCCAGGAGGCGAAGACGAAGGAATTGCCAGGGAGGCAAACGTCCGGAGACGTTGAACAAGGAAAAGGAATCAAACAAGGAGCGTTTTTCGCCAAGGGAAAAACAGGGTGTGTTGGTGGCGAACAGGGATTGTGTGACCCGTTAAGGGTTGTGAGTCAAGAAAAAGGCGGCAGATTACTCTGTCGCCTTTTTTCTTTGTCTGCTTTCTGCTAGATTCCGCCTCAATTCTATACTGAAGTAAACAACGTAAAGACACTCATCATCATGAAAAAACCAACATCCGCACCGCGCAGCAAAGCGCCTGGCAAAGCCCGTCGTAAGACGCGTGAAGAGCTTGATCAGGAAGCGCGTGCCCGTAAACGCGACAAAAAGCACCGCGGTCACGCAGCAGGCAGCCGCGCGAGCGGCGGTGAGGCTGGCGCTGGTGGCAATAAAAAGGGCCAACAGAAAGATCCGCGTATTGGCAGTAAAACCCCAATCCCACTGGGTGCCGTAGAGCGTCCGGTGACCAGGCAGCAAAAACCGAAGAGCGAGAAACCTATGCTTTCACCGCAGGCCGAGCTGGATTTACTGGAAAATGATGAGCGCCTGGATGCGCTGCTGGAACGTCTGGAAGAGGGGGAGACCCTGACCGCCGACGAGCAAACCTGGGTTGATGCCAAACTCGATCGCATTGATGAACTGATGCAGCAGCTGGGCCTCTCTTACGACGACGATGAAGACGAAGAAGAGGAAGCCAAAGAAGATATGATGCGTCTGCTGAAGGGTGGAAACTAACGTTTGCACCCACTCGGACTGCCCGTCCTGCTGATAACCCTTTTGGTTATGTGTTATCTCGGGGGGTTATTCGTTAAACTACGACGGTTGTCGCGGCGTCAGCACTGGCTGCGCAACCGGCTAAGAACCCGAAATGCGGTTCAGCCGGCACGCCGTCGTCGTTCGCGATATCCTCGCAAGGAGTAAGCATGTCTGAGCAGTTAATCGAATGGGATTTGGCCCTGATCCAGAAATATAACTATTCCGGGCCGCGTTATACCTCGTATCCCACCGCGCTGGAGTTTTCCGAAGCGTTTGGTGAATCCGACTTCCAGAATGCGGTTGCCCGCTATCCAGAGCGCCCGCTGTCGCTGTACGTCCATATTCCGTTTTGCCACAAGCTTTGCTATTTCTGTGGCTGCAATAAGATTGTCACTCGCCAGCAGCACAAAGCCGATCAGTATCTCGACGCGCTTGAACAGGAAATTGTTCATCGTGCGCCGCTGTTTGCGGGCCGTAAAGTCAGCCAATTGCACTGGGGCGGCGGCACGCCAACCTACCTGAACAAAGCGCAAATTAGCCGCCTGATGCAGCTTTTGCGCGGTCATTTTGCCTTTAACGCCGATGCGGAAATCTCGATTGAGGTCGATCCGCGTGAAATCGAGCTGGATGTGCTCGATCACCTGCGTGGGGAAGGTTTTAATCGCCTGAGTATGGGCGTGCAGGACTTCAATAAAGAAGTACAGCGACTGGTGAACCGCGAGCAGGACGAAGAGTTTATCTTCGCGTTGCTCAATCATGCCCGCGAGATTGGCTTCACTTCGACAAATATCGACCTGATTTACGGCTTGCCAAAGCAGACGCCAGAGAGCTTCGCCTTTACCCTCAAGCGCGTGGCGGAACTGAACCCCGACAGGCTCAGCGTATTTAACTATGCTCATCTGCCAACGCTCTTCGCCGCGCAGCGCAAAATCAAAGACGCCGATTTGCCTTCGGCTCAGCAGAAACTCGATATTTTGCAGGAAACCATCACCTCGCTGACGGAGACCGGATATCAGTTTATCGGGATGGACCATTTTGCCCGTCCGGACGATGAACTGGCGATTGCCCAACGTGAAGGCGTTTTGCATCGTAACTTCCAGGGTTATACCACCCAGGGCGACAGCGATTTACTGGGCCTCGGCGTGTCCGCCATCAGCATGATTGGCGACTGTTACGCGCAGAACCAGAAAGAGCTTAAGCTGTATTATCAGCAGGTTGATGAGAGTGGAAATGCGCTGTGGCGCGGCATTGCGCTGACCAACGATGACTGTATTCGTCGCGATGTGATCAAAGCGCTGATCTGCAACCTCCGCCTGGATTTTGCGGCGGTGGAGAAAGCGTGGAATTTAGATTTTGCGGACTATTTCGCCGAGGATTTAAAGCTGCTTGCACCGCTGGCAAAAGATGGGCTGGTGGACGTCACGGACAGCGGCATTCAGGTGACGGGAAAAGGGCGTTTGCTTATTCGCAATATTTGTATGTGCTTTGATACCTGGCTGCGTCAGAAAGCGCGGATGCAGCAGTTCTCGCGCGTCATTTAGCCGTATTGCCCGGTGGCGCTTCGCTTACCGGGCCTACGAAATAGCAAAACGCAGGTTGGATAAGCGAAGCACCGCTGGGCCTACGAAATCTCAACACGTAGGTCGGGTAAGCGAAGCGCCACCCGACAAACCTGTTAGCTCAACAATCCAACCAGCGCCGCACACAGCACGGCAGCAACGGCTGTTTGCGGCGTGTGGCTTTCGGCAGCTCCGCTAGAGAGCAAATTCACTAGTGATTCCAGCATGATGGTTCCCCCGATTTCCGGGCACGATCATACAAAACGCATCGCAACAGTAAAGCGCAAAATAACGGCAATTTGCGCTCAATTAATAATCTTTACACAGCGGTAAAAATCACTCCATCCCCAATTCTTTCAGCTTACGCGTCAGGGTGTTTCGCCCCCAGCCGAGCAGGCGAGCCGCTTCCTGTTTGTGCCCCTGCGTATGCCGCAGTGCGGTGGTTAATAGCGTGCGCTCCATTTCGGGTTGTGCTTCCGAAAGCAGGTTTTGATGACCGGAACGCAGCGCTCTGTCTGCCCACTGCGCTAACAGCGTTGCCCAGCTGTCCGGCAGGGAATGCCCGGTGCTGCTTTCTGGCGCGGTTGCTTCAAACAGCTCTGCCGGTAAATCCTGAATCAGGACTTCCTGACCCGCGGCCATTACCGTTAGCCAGCGGCAGGTGTTTTCCAACTGACGCACGTTGCCTGGCCACGCGAGGCGCGTTAACGCGGCTTCTGTTTCCGCGTGCAGCTGTTTAGCTTCTACGCCCAGCTCACGCGCCGCATCCTGCAGGAAATGGCGCGCCAGACGTGGGATATCTTCGCGACGCTCGCGCAGCGGGGGCAGGTGCACACGAATCACGTTCAGGCGGTGGAATAAATCCTCACGGAATTTGCCCTCCTGTACGCGCAGTTCAAGGTTCTGGTGCGTGGCGGCGATAATGCGCACGTCCACTTTGACCGGGGCATAACCGCCAACGCGATAAAACTGCCCGTCGGCCAGCACACGCAGCAGGCGGGTTTGCACATCGAGCGGCATATCGCCGATTTCATCTAAAAACAGCGTGCCGCCGTCGGCCTGCTCAAAGCGCCCCTGGCGAATGGTGTTCGCCCCGGTAAACGCGCCTTTTTCATGGCCAAACAGTTCGGACTCGATCAGGTCTTTTGGAATAGCCGCCATGTTCAGCGCGATAAACGGCGCTTTCGCCCGCGGGCTGTGGCGATGCAGCGCATGGGCGACCAGCTCTTTCCCGGTGCCGGACTCGCCGTTAATCAACACGCTAATCGATGAGCGCGACAGGCGGCCAATAATGCGGAACACGTCCTGCATGGCGGGCGCTTCGCCAATGATATCCGTCGTCGGGCCAAAGACCTGGACGTTACGCGGCTGCTGCTGTTCCTGATAGTGGCTTATGGCGCGCTCGACCAGCGCAACGGCTTCGTCGATATCAAATGGCTTGGGCAGATAATCGAATGCGCCTTGCTGGTAGGCGCTGACGGCGGCATCCAGATCGGAATGAGCGGTCATTATGATGACCGGCAGCATCGGATGACGCTGTTTAATCTGCTTCAGCAGCGCCAGCCCGTCCATGCCGGGCATGCGAATATCAGACAGTAAAACGTCCGGGGTTTTGCTGGACAGCGCATCCAGCACTTCGCTACCGTTTTCGAACGTGGTGCAGGTCAATCCTGCCCCGGTGAGCGCGCGTTCAAGCACCCAGCGGATGGAACTATCATCATCAACGATCCAGACTATCCCTCGTTGCATAAAATGCACCTCTATTTCCGAATGGGCAGGTAAACCGAGAATTCGGTGTGGCCCGGCCAACTGGTGAACTCAATTTTACCGGAGTGTTGATCGATCAGGCTGCGGGCGATGGATAAGCCCAGCCCGGTGCCGCCTTCGCGTCCGCTGACCATCGGATAAAACAGCGTATCCTGCAGGTGGGAAGGAATGCCCGGCCCGTTGTCTTCCACATCAATACGCGCTGCCAGGCGGTAGCGTACGCCGTGCAGCGTCAGCTGGAATGCCGTGCGCGTGCGCAGCGTGATTTCACCACCTTCCGGGCCAAGCGCCTGGAGCGCATTGCGCACGACATTCAGCAAAACTTGCTCTATTTGGTCGGGATCGTGCGGTAATTCAGGCAAACTCGGATCGTAGTCTCGCGTCAGACGTACGTTATCTGGCAGCTCCATCGATACCAGCTTCACCACGCGTTCGGCAACTTTGTGAATACTTTCCGTCACGTGCATTCCCGGCTGCTGCGGGCCCAGTAAGCGGTCCACCAGATTGCGCAGCCTGTCGGCCTGCTCGATGATGACTTTGGTATATTCCAGCAGCGACGGATCGGGCAGCGCCTTGCTCAACAGCTGTGCGGCACCGCGCAGACCACCGAGCGGATTTTTAATTTCATGCGCCAGACCGCGAACCAGGTCGCGCGCCGCTACCTGCTGAGCGTGCTGTAGCTGCTCCTGGCTCAGGCGACGCTGATTATCCATCGGCGCCATCTCCAGCAGGATTAAGCCATCAGGCAGCCGCTGCGCGGTGAGCGACAGGATGTGTGAGCGTCCGTCAATTACCAGCGTGACTTCGTTATCCGTGAAGCCCTGACCCGCCTGCAGGCTCTCCTGCATCAGGTCAATGTTCAGGGAAAAATAACTCAACAGTTCCGGCAACGGCGTGCCGAATAATTTACGTGAGCTCTGGGCAAGCAGCTGCTGCGCCGCCGGGTTGGCGTAATGCACCGCCAGCTCGTCGTCTACCAGTAAGATACTGTTGATTAAAGAATTGAGGATCTGCCCAGCATCGGGCAGCACGCCTGTTGCCATCCGGCAGTCTCCTGAAAGGTGTGCACCAATTTAGTGCAGTATAGCGTTTTTTAATCGCTAAGCGTCTGGAATCAGTGAGTTGGTGGAGAAAAAAGCCCATCCGAAGATGGGCTGAAAGTTTCCACGGCAACAAAAAATAGCCTGGGTCTTCGCAAAAGGGTGAAAGACCACAGGAGTACGGCGAATTAAACGCTGTAGTACAGTTCGAACTCAACCGGGTGCGGCGTCATGCGCACACGGTCATTTTCTTCAGTGCGCAGCGCGATGTAAGCATCGATAGCTTCGTCAGTGAACACGCCGCCCGCAGTCAGGAACTCGCGGTCTTCGTTCAGGCAGTTCAGTGCTTCTTCCAGAGAGCCAGCAACCTGTGGGATCTCTTTCGCTTCTTCTGGCGGCAGGTCATACAGGTTTTTGTCCATTGCTTCGCCCGGGTGGATCTTGTTCTTAATACCGTCAAGACCCGCCATCAACAGCGCGGCAAAGCACAGGTACGGGTTAGCTGCTGGATCCGGGAAGCGCACTTCGATACGACGCGCTTTTGGAGAGGCAACAACCGGAATACGGATGGAAGCAGAGCGGTTACGCGCAGAATAAGCCAGCATTACTGGTGCTTCATAACCCGGGACCAGACGCTTGTAAGAGTTGGTGGTTGGGTTCGCCAGGGCGTTGATCGCTTTAGCGTGTTTGATAACGCCGCCGATGTAGTACAGCGCCTGCTCGGACAGACCTGCGTATTTGTCGCCGGAGAACAGGTTAGTGCCGTTCTTGGACAGAGACATGTGGCAGTGCATACCGGAACCGTTGTCACCAAACATTGGTTTTGGCATGAAGGTTGCGGTTTTACCGAAACGGTGCGCAACGTTGTGAACCACATATTTGTAGATCTGAATTTCGTCGGCTTTTTTGGTCATGGTATTGAAGCGGGTTGCCACTTCGTTCTGACCAGCAGTTGCCACTTCGTGGTGGTGAGCTTCAACCACCAGGCCCATCTCTTCCATCACCAGACACATGGTGGAACGCAGATCCTGTGAGGAATCCACTGGTGGAACCGGGAAGTAACCGCCTTTGACGGCTGGACGGTGACCTTTGTTACCGCCTTCGTATTTGGTGGAGGTATTCCATGCGCCTTCGATATCGTCGATAGCCACGTGAGAACCGGAGATAGAGCTGCCGAAACGTACGTCATCGAACAGGAAGAATTCTGGTTCTGGCCCGAACAGCACGGTGTCTGCGATACCGGTAGAACGCAGGTACTCTTCAGCGCGTTTTGCGATGGAGCGTGGGTCACGGTCGTAACCCTGCAGCGTGCCTGGCTCGAGGATGTCACAACGAATGATCAGCGTAGATTCTTCGAAGAACGGATCGATGACCGCGGTGGATGCATCTGGCATCAGCACCATGTCGGATTCGTTAATGCCTTTCCAGCCGCCGATAGAGGAGCCGTCAAACATTTTGCCTTCTTCGAAGAATTCGGCATTTACCTGGTGAGCAGGGATAGTGACGTGCTGTTCTTTACCTTTGGTATCGGTGAAGCGCAGATCGACAAACTTCACTTCATGCTCGTTCAGCATCGTCAAAACGTGTTCAGCGGACATACTTAAACTCTCCCGGATTTGTCATTGTCGTCGTGGTACGAACGATTCTTGGCACTGCTTAATGTGGCGTTGTTGCCTTGAAAAAGATAAAGCGAAATCTGTGCCAACTTTTAAATCGCCCCCAAAAGGCGTTATGATGCGCACCATAGTGCAAAAGGTCTGCACCATGATGGCTATCTTGCACCAAAAAAGTGCTCTCGTGTGACCTGCGGGCACTGTTTTGGTGCAATTTGCGTTATGGCGCCCTTTTTCTCTCCGTGAAAGCGATCACACTGCATCTCTGCAATACTTGTTTGCGGGGGATGTTTGTGATCCTGTTTTGTAGTGCGATTAATCCGTGTACAATAACGCGCTATTTCTAAATGCCTGAGGCAAAGTTGTGATCGAAAATCTGCGTAACATCGCCATCATCGCGCACGTTGACCATGGTAAAACTACCCTGGTTGATAAGCTGCTGCAGCAATCCGGTACTTTCGACGCTCGCGCCGAAACCCAAGAGCGTGTGATGGACTCCAACGATTTGGAGAAAGAGCGTGGGATTACCATCCTCGCTAAAAACACCGCTATCAAATGGAATGACTACCGTATCAACATCGTTG
>NZ_DALZVG010000043.1:0-16610 GCF_032012665.1 Scandinavium sp. | reverse complement strand
CCCGCGTCCAGCAGACCGTCGATCCACGGCAGCAGTTTCTTCGCGCAGTGGTCAGTGTGCAGGATAACCGGAACACCATAGTGCTCAGCCATCTGATGTACGTGGTGTGCACCAGAGATGGCACCCAGGATTGCTGCGCCCTGAGGAACGTCAGTTTTCACGCCTTTACCCGCGATGAACGCCGCGCCGCCGTTAGAGAACTGAACGATTACCGGAGATTTAACTTTCGCAGCAGTTTCCAGTACGGCGTTGATGGAGTCAGTACCCACACAGTTAACCGCTGGCAGAGCAAAGTTGTTTTCTTTAGCTACCTGGAAAACTTTCTGTACGTCGTCACCGGTGATGACGCCTGGTTTTACGAAATCAAAAATTTTAGACATGTTACGTAGTCCTGTATCTTCGGCCGAAAAAAAGTGCGTGCCTGTTAGCCCGCTGAAAATTGGGCAGGTTTCCCTGCCCCGAATGGCTTACTTCTTCGCGCGCTCTTCGAGCATTGCGACTGCTGGCAGCACTTTGCCTTCCACGAATTCGAGGAATGCGCCACCGCCAGTGGAGATGTAGGAGATCTTATCAGCGATACCGAACAGGTCGATAGCAGCCAGGGTGTCGCCGCCGCCTGCGATGGAGAACGCTTCGCTGTCTGCAATAGCGTTAGCCACGATTTCGGTACCTTTACGGAAGTTCGGGAATTCGAATACGCCGACCGGACCGTTCCACAGAATAGTTTTGGCGTTTTTCAGGATTTCAGCCAGTTTCTGTGCAGACACGTCGCCCAGGTCCAGAATCTGCTCTTCATCTTTGATGTCGTTAACAGATTTCAGGGTTGCGGTTGCGGTTTCAGAGAACTCAGTTGCAACGCGAACGTCAGTTGGGACCGGAATATCGCAGGTGGTCAGCAGACGTTTTGCTTCATCAACCAGGTCCGCTTCGTACAAGGATTTACCTACGTTGTGGCCTTGTGCAGCAACGAAGGTGTTAGCGATGCCGCCGCCTACGATCAGCTGGTCAGCGATTTTAGACAGGGAATCCAGAACGGTCAGCTTAGTGGAAACTTTAGAACCACCCACGATAGCAACCATTGGGCGAGCCGGGTTGCCCAGCGCTTTACCCAGCGCTTCCAGCTCAGCGGCCAGCAGAGGACCTGCACAAGCTACGTCAGCAAATTTGCCGATACCGTGAGTCGATGCCTGCGCACGGTGTGCAGTACCGAATGCGTCCATCACGAACACGTCGCACAGCGCAGCGTATTTTTTGGACAGCGCTTCGTCGTCTTTCTTCTCGCCTTTGTTGAAGCGAACGTTTTCCAGAACCACCAGCTCACCGGCAGCCACTTCAACGCCGTCCAGGTAGTCTTTAACCAGGCGTACTGGAGCAGACAGTTTGTCTTTCAGATAGTTAACAACGGGCAGCAGAGAGAATTCTTCGTTGTATTCGCCTTCGGTCGGACGACCCAGGTGAGAAGTAACCATCACTTTCGCGCCCTGTTTCAGCGCCAGTTCGATGGTCGGCAGGGAAGCACGGATACGCGCGTCGCTGGTGACTTTACCGTCTTTTACCGGAACGTTCAGATCGGCACGGATGAAAACGCGTTTACCAGCCAGATCCAGATCGGTCATCTTAATTACAGACATGGTGAATCCTCTCATTGATTCTAAAGTTTTGCAGACGCTATCGCGCCTTACCTGAAACCTGTAGTGGCCATCGCTAACGTGGTGTCGAGCATTCGGTTAGCGAAACCCCATTCGTTATCACACCAGACCAGCGTTTTGATCAGATGCGCACCGCTGACCCGCGTCTGCGTGCCGTCGACGATGGCACTGTGCGGGTCGTGGTTAAAATCTATTGAGACCAACGGTAATTCCGTATAGTCAACTATACCATGAAATGCCCCCTGTGCCGCTTTTTGCAGCAACAGGTTGACTTCACAGGCTTTTACCGGATTTCTCACGGTCACGCTGAGGTCGATTGCCGTTACGTTAATCGTCGGCACTCGCACCGCAATCGCTTCAAATCGGTCATTAAACTGCGGGAAAATTCGGGTGATACCGGCGGCCAGTTTGGTATCCACCGGAATGATCGACTGGCTGGCCGCTCGGGTGCGCCGTAAATCAGGATGATAGGCGTCGATAACCTGCTGATCGTGCATCGCCGAGTGGATTGTCGTCACGGTGCCGGACTCAATGCCCCAGGCATCGTCTAACAGTTTAATGACCGGAATAATGCAGTTTGTCGTGCAGGATGCGTTGGAGACAATGCGGTGTTCGCGCTGCAGTTCCTGATGATTGACGCCGTACACGACGGTTGCGTCGAGATCGTTGCTGCCAGGATGTGAAAAGAGCACTTTCTTTGCGCCAGCGGCCAGATGGGCTTCCCCGTCCTCTCGCGTACCGTACACGCCAGTGCAGTCGAGCACCACGTCTACGCCCAGCTCGCGCCAGGGCAACGTCTCGATAGAAGACTCATGCAGCAGACGAATAGCGTCATCGCCGACGAACAGCTGCTCCCGTTCCTGGCGGACATCCCAGGCAAAGCGGCCATGGCTGGTGTCGTATTTCAACAAATGCGCGATGCCCGCAGCATCCGCCAGTTCGTTGATTGCCACCACGGTGATTTCCGCACGACGTCCGGATTCATATAAAGCGCGAACCACGTTACGTCCAATGCGACCGAAGCCATTAATCGCTACGCGTACGGTCATAGGTCTCCTGCAAGCCTCTCCTGAATTTGTGTGGCTGAAGCGTAGTCCAGCCTCATCAGGAAGGGAATGCCTGCTGTCGCAAACCGCGACTGATTGATTATTTGTCGAACATTTAATCGACTGAAACGCTTCAGCCAGAGTAATCGAAACGCGGAATAAAAGGAATGATTGTCCAGACGGAGAAGCTGGTTATCTGACGCACATCACATTTTTAATGGAATAATTTATGTGATTTTCACAGCGACCCGGAATAGCAGACGTAAAAAAGCCGGGCAAAACCCGGCCTGAACTGAGCGGCTCCCGTAGGCCTGCTAAGCGCTGCGCCAGCAGGCACTTCTGACGGATGGCGAGGTAAAGCAAAACGGCCACCAAAGGTGACCGTTGTAGGCCCGGCAAGCACAAGCGCCGCCGGGCATATTGACCATTACAGCAGTGCTTTCGCCTTCGCCACTACGTTCTCAACGGTGAAGCCAAACTCTTCGAACAGCTGCTCAGCTGGCGCAGACTCACCGAAGGTAGTCATACCAACGATAGCGCCATTCAGGCCCACATATTTGAACCAGTAGTCAGCGATTGCAGCTTCTACGGCAACGCGTGCAGAAACGGCTTTCGGCAGCACAGATTCACGGTATGCCGCGTCCTGCTTGTCAAACGCATCGGTAGACGGCATGGAGACCACGCGCGCCTTCACGCCTTCGGCAGAAAGCTGATCCCACGCGGCAACCGCCAGTTCGACTTCAGAGCCGGTCGCAATGAAGATAACCTGTGGCTGACCGTCGCAGTCTTTCAGCACGTAGCCACCGCGAGCGATGTCTGCCAGCTGCTTCTCGGTACGATCCTGCTGGGCCAGATTCTGACGGGACAGAATCAGCGCAGTCGGGCCGTCGTGGCGCTCAACGCCATATTTCCACGCCACCGCAGACTCAACCTGGTCACACGGACGCCAGGTGCTCATGTTCGGGGTCACGCGCAGGGAAGCAATCTGCTCAACCGGCTGGTGAGTCGGGCCGTCTTCGCCCAGGCCGATGGAGTCGTGGGTATAAACCATCACCTGACGCTGCTTCATCAGCGCAGCCATACGCACGGCGTTACGCGCATATTCAACGAACATCAGGAAGGTAGAGGTGTACGGCAGGAAGCCACCGTGCAGGGAAATCCCGTTGGCGATGGCGGTCATACCGAATTCGCGCACGCCGTAGTGGATATAGTTACCCGCAGTGTCTTCATTGATCGCTTTAGAACCAGACCACAGGGTCAGGTTGGACGGCGCGAGGTCAGCGGAACCGCCGAGGAATTCCGGCAGCAGCGGGCCAAATGCTTCAATCGCATTCTGGGACGCTTTACGGCTGGCGATTTTAGACGGGTTCGCCTGTAGTTTCGCGATGAACTCGTTCGCTTTCGCGTCGAAGTCCGCCGGCATTTCGCCCTTCATGCGGCGGGTAAATTCTGCGGCTTCCTGCGGGAAGGCTTTCGCATAAGCAGCAAACTTCTCGTTCCAGGCCGCTTCTTTCGCCTGGCCTGCTTCTTTCGCATCCCACTGGGCGTAGATTTCAGACGGGATTTCGAACGGAGCGTATTTCCAGCCCAGCTGTTCGCGGGTCAGTGCGATCTCTGCGTCGCCCAGCGGCGCGCCGTGAGAATCGTGGGTGCCTGCTTTGTTCGGGGAACCGAAGCCGATGATGGTTTTGCACATCAGCAGGGACGGTTTGTCCGTCACTTTACGCGCTTCTTCTACCGCACGCTTGATGGCGTTAGCGTCGTGGCCGTCAATGCCGCGCACAACGTGCCAGCCGTAGGCTTCGAAGCGTTTTGCTGTGTCATCGGTGAACCAGCCTTCAACGTGGCCGTCGATGGAGATGCCGTTGTCATCATAGAAAGCAACCAGCTTGCCCAGCTTCAGGGTACCCGCCAGGGAGCACACTTCGTGGGAGATGCCTTCCATCATGCAGCCGTCGCCCATAAAGGCGTAGGTGAAGTGGTCAACGATGTCGTGGCCCGGACGGTTGAACTGCGCGGCCATGGTTTTTTCCGCGATCGCCATGCCTACTGCGTTAGCAATGCCCTGGCCCAGCGGACCAGTAGTGGTTTCAACGCCTGCGGTGTAACCCACTTCCGGGTGACCCGGGGTTTTGGAGTGCAGCTGACGGAAGTTTTGCAGCTCGGAGATCGGCAGATCGTAGCCGGTGAGGTGCAGCAGGCTGTAGATCAGCATGGAGCCGTGGCCATTCGAGAGCACGAAGCGATCGCGGTCAGCCCAGGACGGGTTCTGCGGGTTGTGGTTCATGAAATCACGCCACAGGACTTCGGCAATGTCAGCCATACCCATTGGGGCACCCGGGTGGCCGGATTTGGCTTTCTGTACTGCGTCCATGCTCAGCGCACGAATAGCATTAGCAAGCTCTTTACGTGAGGACATTTTGACTCCAGATCGGACTGTTGAAGGCAACGCCAAAACGGCTTGACGACCGCGCGTTTTAGGCTACGCCGGAAAAAAGTGACAACAATGTAACCCAAGCGGCAGGCCATGTACATGGAGCATCCGCGCGGTGCCTGGGAAATCTCCGGATTGTGGCGGCGCGTTGCGCAATCCCCTCGCCGCCTTGTCATTATTTTCTTTATACTTTGGTAATATTCCGTGGCTTCGATTAACGGAATATTTAAGACTTTGGCGATTCATAATGATGGAAAATGAATGATGAAACTGCACTCGGTGGTACTGGCTCTTGGGATAGCGAGCGTTCTGACTGGCTGTCAAAACATGGATTCAAACGGCCTGATGAGTTCTGGCGCGGAGGCATTCCAGGCCTACACGCTCAGCGATGCGCAGGTGAAAACCCTGAGCGACCAGGCGTGTCAGGAAATGGACAGCAAAGCAACCATCGCGCCCTCCAGCAGCGAATACGCAAAGCGCCTGGCCAAAATTGCCGCCGCGCTGGGCGATAACATCAACGGCCAGCCGGTGAACTACAAGGTTTACGTCACCAAAGACGTCAACGCCTTCGCCATGGCCAACGGCTGTATCCGCGTCTACAGCGGGCTGATGGATCTGATGACCGATAACGAAGTGGAAGCGGTTATCGGCCACGAAATGGGCCACGTCGCGCTTGGACACGTGAAGAAAGGGATGCAGGTTCAGCTCGGCACCAATGCCGTGCGCGTTGCCGCAGCGTCCGCGGGTGGCATTGTTGGCAGCCTGTCGCAGTCACAGTTGGGCGATCTTGGCGAAAAACTGGTGAACGCGCAGTTCTCCCAGCGTCAGGAATCCGAAGCGGACGACTACTCTTACGACCTGTTGCGCAAACGCGGGATCAGCCCGGCGGGTCTTGCCACCAGCTTTGAAAAACTGGCGAAGCTGGAAGCCGGTCGTCAAAGCTCAATGCTTGACGATCACCCGGCATCTGAAGAGCGCGCCCAGCATATCCGCGATCGCATGAAGGCGGACGGAATTAAGTAAACGGGCAGGAATGATCCAGGCCGGGCAAACACAAATGTGCCGCCCGGCACTGCCCGGCAAGCGCAGCGCCGCCGGGCAATTAACAGCTAATAAAGCGTTTTCTGCGGCGGCCCGGCAAACTTCAGCGCGCCAATCTGCCCCATCCGCACTTCCACAACCGACGGCCCCGGCATCGCCAGCGCTTCCGTCATTACGGCGTCAAAATCTTCTGCCCGCTCAACGCTCCACGCCTGTAAGCCAATGGCCTGCACCAGTTGGGTAAAGTCCGGCGTATGCAGTTCGTTATAATACTGACGCCCGCCGAAGTACTTATCCTGAATACCGCGCATCACGCCATAACCGCCGTCGTTCATCACCAGCAGCGTCACGTTGGCTTTCTCCTGTGCCAGCGTCGCCAGTTCGCCCAGGTTCAGGCTCAGGCCGCCATCGCCCACCAGCCCCACCACCTTACGCTGTGGATTCGCAATGGCGGTGCCAATCGCCATCGGCAGGCCCATGCCAATCGCCCCCGCGAGGGAATGAATGTTCATCAGCGGGCCGTTGGCGCGGAACAGGCGGCTGCCCCACAGGCTGCCGGACACGGTAATATCGCGCACCAGCAGGCCATTCATCGGCAGCGCGTTTTCAATAGCATCATTGAGCTTCGCATAGGCGCCGCACTGCTCGCGCAGTCCCTGCTCTGCTTTCGTCACCGCATCCTGTACCTGCGTATCCCACGTGGAATTACCCCATTCGCGCCCCTGCGCTTTTTCAGCCAGCGCGCTCAGCAGCGCGGAACAGTCAGCGACCAGCGTGTTATCCATCAGATAATTACGGCTCGCCGCCGCCGGGTCGATATCAATCTGTATGCGCGGATGCGGCAGCTCCAGCGTCCAGGATCGCGTTTCGTTGCTGCGCAGGCGTGAACCCGCCACCAGAGTAAAATCACACCGGGCGATAAGCGCCTCAACCGACGGCGAATTATGGAACGCCCGCAGGCTGGCACGATGGCTGTCCGGCAGCACGCCTCGCGCATGGGTGCTGGAGATAACGGTCATGCCCGCATCCGCCAGTTTTTTCACTGCATCAGCGCTTCCGAGCGCTCCACCGCCCAGCCACAGCAGCGGCTGTTTCGCCTGCTTAAGCTGCGCCCACAGCGTATCAACAACCGTGGCATCGACCGTTGAAACCGAAGACGCTTTTACCGGTGCTGTCACCAGCGACAGCGGAATTTTCGCCCCCTGAATATCAATCGGAATTTCCACAGAGACCGGCCCGCACGGCGGCGTCTGCGCTTCCTGAATCGCTTTATGCAGGATAGCCATCGCCTGGTTAGCATTGCTGATGCGGTACGCGCGTTTTGAGCTGGCCTTCAGGAAGGTCAGCTGGTCGCGGGTTTCGTGGATAAAACCGGTGTCGGCATCCAGCCAGGCTTTCTCCACCTGCCCGGTTAAATGCAGCAGAGGCGTGCAGGCATTCATCGCCTCTACTAACGCCCCTACCGCGTTACCCGCGCCCGCACCGGTGCTGGTCAGCGCCACGCCAAGGCCGGAAAAACGCCCGTGGGCATCGGCCATGGTGACGGAACCCGCCTCGCCGCGTGCAGGCACAAAGCGGATGTTGCCGCGCTGCCCTACAGCATCGGCAATCGGCAAATTGTGAATGGAGATGACGCCGTAGATGGCCCCAACCTGATACTGCTCCAGCGTTCTGGCGATGGCGTCGCCGACGGTTATCATTTCGCTCATTGCTCACCCTTTCTCAGTCGCACCAGTGGTTGACGCTGTTACCCGTCGCCAGATAAATGCTCTTTTGCTGCATCCAGGCTTTCAGCCCCTGAATGCCCTTTTCGCGGCCCAGGCCGCTCTCTTTAAAGCCCCCGAACGGGGTCGAAATCGCAAACACTTTGTAGGTGTTGATCCACACCGTGCCCGCTTCCAGCTGCTCGCTCAAACGCAGGGCACGCCCGGTATCGCGCGTCCAGATCCCTGCCGCCAGGCCGTATACCGAGTCGTTTGCTTCGCGGATGAGCGTCGCCTCATCGCTAAACGGCATCGCCACCAGCACCGGGCCGAAGATCTCCTCCTGGCAGACGCGCGCGCCGTTGGTGAGTCCTTCAATAATTGTGGGCAGGAAGAAGCTGCCGTTTGTCAGTTGCGGATCGGCAGGGATCTCTCCGCCGCACAGCACGCGGCCCCCTTCACGCTTCGCCAGCTCTACATAGTCCTGCACGCTCTGGAGATGCCTGACGTTAATCAGCGGTCCTACATGAGTGCCGTCAGTAAACGGATGACCGACGTGCAAGCCACGGGTTAACTCCAGCAGCCGCGCCATGAGCGGAGCGTAAATGCTCTCGTGGATAAACAGCCGAGAACCGGCAATGCACGCCTGCCCCGCCGAGCTGAAAATGCCGTAGCAGATACCGCGCGCGGCCTGCTCGATGTCAGCATCTTCCAGTACGATGGTCGGGGATTTGCCGCCGAGCTCCAGCGATGCCGGGATCAGCTTCTCCGCCGCCACGTGCGCCAGATGACGTCCGGTGGTGGTGCCACCGGTAAAGGAGATTTTGCGCACCTTCGGGTGACGCGCCAGCGCATCACCAATCACCGAGCCTTTGCCCGGCAGCACGCTCAGCAACCCCGCAGGCAGCCCGGCCTGTTCAAAAATACGCGCCAGCTCCAGCGCCATCAGCGGCGTGGCTTCTGCGGGTTTGAGGATCACCGCGTTACCGGCGGCAATGGCCGGAGCTACTTTTTGCATTTCGCTGGCGATCGGCGAGTTCCACGGCGTGATGGCCGCCACCACGCCGAGCGGCTCATAGCGGCTCAGGGTCAGCAGATCGGGCTGGCGCGGCGTCGGGAGTTCACCTTCCAGCAGCTCGCAGGCGGCAGCGAAGTAGCGTGCTGTTCCCGCTGCGCTCATCACAAGACCGCGTGCTTCCGCCAGCGGCTTGCCGTTATCGCGGCTCTGCATCCGCGCCAGTTCATCAACGCGGGATTCAATCAGATCCGCCACCTTATGCAGGATCTTCGCGCGAACGTGCGGCAGGCTGTTGCGCCAGGTGGGCTCGCGCCAGGCGCGCTCTCCGGCCTCAATCGCCTCCTGGATATCGTCAAGGCTCGCTGCGTGCAGGGTGGCGTTAAGCGAACCGTCGGCGGGAAAAAGACTCTGCATCGGGTTGCCGCCGCCTTGTTGCCAGCGGCCACCAATAAATATCTTCAGCTCATCCATAGTGGCTCCTTAGCGTTGCGCCAGTTCACGGCAGGCGCGTACCGCGCTGAGCGCCGCCAAGGTGGAAGTTTTCGGATTGCTGGCAAGCGGCAGGCCGCTCAGCTCCAGGTGGAATTCACCGAACACGCCTTCAGCGTGAAGCGTGTGGGTGTTGCGTTTTGTTGCCGGGTCGACCATCAGCTGTACGCGGGTGTCGTCCATCCCCACACCGCCGAGCGCCACGGTCGCCGCCACGTTGGCATTGGCCGGGAACAGACGTGCCGCCTCGCGGGCGCTACCTTCAAAGAAGATCTGTGCTTCGGATACAGCATCAAGATCGATAAGCTGCTCGGCGTAACTGCCGCGCCAGCTGGCCGGGCTTTTGCGTGACTGATAGGTAACGCGCTCCAGCCCACCCTCTTTCGCTGCCGCCAGACCGTCGATACCCGCCACGGCCCCGGAGAGCAGCGTCAGCTTGCCGCCAGCGTTGAGCAGACGCGCTTCCAGCGCGCTGTCCGCCAGCGCGCCGGTGGAGATTGCGGCCAGATGCCAGCCGCGACGTAAAATGTCTTCGCCATACTGCGCCACCGCCTGCTGGCTGGCACATTCCAGCACCAGATCGGGCGTTTCCTCGCAGTCCAACGGCGAGGTCAGGGCCATCACCGCATCGCCAAACTGCTGGCGAATCGCAACATGGTGCGGCTCACGCGCCACAATCCAGCCGATAGCAACGCCATCAGGCAGGCGCTCAATCACCGCCTGAGCCATCGCACCAAAACCAATGAGCATGATCGTTTTCATGATGCGTCCTTACAGATGGCGGCAGAAGCCGCCGGAAACGTCCAGCGCCGCACCGGTGGTAAACGAGGCCAGCGGCGAGGCGAGAAACAGCAGCGCCTGAGCGGGCTCCTGCGGTTTGCCAAGGCGCGCCATCGGGATGCCGCGCTTGCGGGCGATATCCGCCGTCCACTCCGGCCAGCTCAGATTTTTGTCCGCACGGTTCTCAAAGCGTCGCTGCCACTGCCCGGATTCCACCATGCCAAGCAAAATGGAATTCACGCGGATGCCCTTGCTCACCAGCTCTTTCGAGAGGGTCAGCGTCATATTCAGCAATGCCGCGCGGGCAGCGGAGGTGGCGATCATGTGCTCCTCCGGCTGCAACGCCAGCAATGAGTTCACGCAGGTGATGGAAGCGATATCGGACTGCTCCAGCTGCGCCTGAAATGCCTGCACCGGGTTGATCACGCCGAACAGCTTCAGTTCAGCTTCATGCAGCCACGCCTCGCGCGGGGTGTCATTGAAGTGCGCCACGTAACCTTGTCCGGCGTTGTTGATCAGCATATCTACCGAGCCAAAGCGGGCTTTCACAGCCTCTGCAAACGCCTGCACTTCATCGGCTTTCAGCACGTCGCAGCGGTAAGAAAAAATCTCCCCGTCAGGGTATTCGTTTTGCAGCGCCGCATGTGCGCTGGCGAGCCGGTCCGGGTTGCGCCCGCAGAAGGCCACCTTTGCCCCTTCGCCCAGCAGCAGACGCAGGGTTTCAAAGCCAATGCCTGAAGAACCGCCGGTAACTACCGCTACGCGCCCATCAATTTGTGCATTCATCGCGCACCTCTTCGTTAATACGTAAAAGCTGTTGGTTGAAAAACGCGTCGTTATCGAGATAGCTGGCGTGCCCGGCCTGCGGGATGGCGATAAAGGGCATGCTATAGCGCAGCGCCAGTCCCTGAACCAGCTCAGGCTGGGTAATCGCATCCTGCTCGCCGCACCAGACTTCAAAACTGCCTGAATAGCGCTTCAGCCAGCCGTGAATATCGTCGTGGGCCAGCATCCACGCGGCAGCGAGGTAACCTTCAGGACGCAGCCTGCGCATGCCAGAAGCAACGGTGGCGATATCCTCCGCACGCGCGCCAGGGTGAAGCAGCTTCGCGGCGCGTGTTTGCGCCATGATTTCGCCGCCCAGCGCCATCTGCTGCTCGCGGCTGCGCCAGATCTGTTCACGCTGCTCCGGCGTGGCCTGCCCGTAGCCCTGCGCGGCATCTGCCAGAACCAGGTGCAGGACGCGTTCCGGGAACTTCGCCGCAAAGGCGCTGGCAACCAGCGCTCCCAGAGAATGGCCCACCAGCACCACCTGCCAGACGCCCGCGCGGTTAAGCATTGCCGCCAGCGCGTCGGCGTAATCACCGGCGTTTGCACGCTCCACCGCCAGCATCGGGCTTTCGCCATAACCGGGCATGTCCCACGCCAGCACGCGAAAATCCTTCAGCGCCATCTGCTTATGCCAGGAGGCCGCGCCCGAGCTGATGCCGTGCAGCAGCATCAGCGGAATGCCGCTTCCCTGTTCACGAAAACCCGTCATCGTGCCCCCTTAGTTCCGCTTCACTTTCGACAGCGGATGATCGGCTGGATAGGTCGGGATTTCCGGCTTGTTGGTCCCCAGCATGACGCACATCAGCGCCTCTTCTTCACCGTGGTTAAACAGGCCGCGATAAATACCCGCAGGTACGGAGATCAGGTCACGCTCGCGCAGCACGGTTTCGGTATAGCTGTCGCCGTCCTGAATCATCAGCGTGATTTGCCCTTTGAGCATGAAGAACACCTCTTCCACGTCGTCATGCAGGTGCAGCGGCCCTTCACACTTCGACGGCAGCACCATGGTGGAGAAGGTAAAATGGTCCGCCTGAACGGTATTGCTATCGTTCGCCACGCCCGTTGCCCCGGTGCCGATATAGCGCATCTGTGCGCGACGGTATTTCGGGTCGAAATCGGCCTGGAACTTCAGCGCGTTCCAGTCATATTTGCGGCCTTCGAAGCGCGCAATGCGCGACTCGATCCACTCTTCCATGGTCAGGTGGTCAGGCTTGATACCTGATTTATGGGTTACGGTTGAATCAGTCATAACACTCTCCTCAGTAACGTCTCAGCAGCGGCAGTAACAGGACACAGCCCACCGTCGCCATCACCGCCAAAAAAATCAGCCCGGAATCCATGCTGTGGGTGAAGGCGATTAGAGCACCCATCACCGCTGGCGACAGCGCGCCCGCAAAGTTTCCCAGCCCGTTGAAAATACCGCCCGCCGTAGCGCTCACCCGTGGATGGGTGGCCTTTGCCAGTAGAGCGAAAATGTTGGGTGCGCCCGTGCCCCACATGAAGGTGCTGAAGCTCATCGCCGCGATGATGGTCAGCGGAGTAGTAAGGTGCATCACCGCAGCCAGCCCCACCGCCGCACCCGCCATTGAGATAAAGCAGGCTGCCGCGCGTTTATCGACCCTGTCCGAAAGCCATGCGCCAATCACTTCGCCCACCAACATGGCGATAAACGGCATCGACGACAGCCAGCCCGCGTGCTCCAGATGAATGCCTTTGCCTTTAATCAGGTAGCCCGGCAGCCAGCCGTTAATGCCCCACAGATAGGTCAGAAAGGCGATGTTAAAGATGCAGATGATCCAGAAGTGCAGGCTGACAAACAGCTCGCGTCGTGCCGCACGGCGCTCATCCTGTGACGCCTGTGAAGCACCGGGTTTCGCCTCCAGACGGATCCCACGCAGGCCGATGCGAACAAACAGCAGCACCGGCACGGTCAGCATCGCCATCACAAAGAAGGTGCTCTGCCAGCCGAAAGTATTCAGCAGCCAGAGGGAGAGCGGAAAACCAATCGCTGCACCGACCGGCGTTCCCAGCAGCCAGAGCATGGTGGCGCGGGCCTGCAGATGCTGCGGGAAGTTATGGCGCACGATAGCGAACGCCAGCGGGAACAGCGGCCCTTCCGCCACGCCAAGCAGAATGCGCAGCACGATCATCACCGTGTAGTTATGGGTAAAGCCCATCGCCACCATCAGCACACACCACACCGCCATCATCCCGGTGAGCAGGCGCAGCGGCGCAATTTTGTCGCCTAAACCGCTTAAAAAGACCGACGAAAAACCATAGCTCAGCAGGAAGGCACTCATCAGAATGCCGAGGCGCGTGGTGTCAAAATCAATCCCCATCGCCTGCTGGAAATGGCCGTCAGAAAACAGCGCCGCAATGCTGATTTTGTCGAAAAACGCCAGCAGTACGCAGGCCAGCAGCGACAGCGGAATGGCCCAGCGCACCGCCTTTTCGGGCGTGCGGGTGCCCTCACCGCTTGCCTCAACGGGCGCGGTGTTGGTCTCGAATGTGGTCATGTCTCCCCCTACGGGCGCGCGTTTTTTATCGCAGTGACATCAGTGAAAAAGTCGGGTCGGCGAGCGGCACGTCAGACAGATCCCGTCCGGCCGCCATCCAGCGCTTCGCCAGCTTGACGGTGCGCGCATCGTTAAATGCCACCAGCTGCGTCAGCCGCCCGTTCTCGTCCAGCGAGAAGAACAGCGACTCTTCACGCGCTATCGTTGTGCTCCCCGGCTGCGGAATGCCGAGGATCTGAATGTTGTGCTGGTATTGATCCGACCACAGCCACGGCGCATCGTCGTAGCCCGGCGCATCAGAGTTGAGCATCGCTTTCGCCGTCGCCACCGCCTGATTCTGGGCAAAGGCCCACGACTGGATGCACAGGCCGTAATGGTGGTGCTGAGCCACATCGCCCGCAGCGAAGATAAACGGATCTGACGTGCGTCCTTGCGCATCCACCACGATCCCACGTTCGGTTTTTAGCCCGGCATCGCGCGCCAATTCCAGATTGAGATCGACGCCGATCCCCACCACCACCGCATCGAAGGTTTCACGTTTGCCGTCGCAGTGAATAACCGGAAGTCCGCCGTCATCTTCCAGCTCCAGCACGCCGCAGCCGGTACGGATGTCCACGCCCTGCTCCCGATGGAGAGCCTCTAAGCGTTGAGAAACCTCGCCGCTGACCGAGCGCATGCACAACGCAGGCTGCTGCTCGAACAGCGTGACCGCCACGCCGCTTTTACGTGCCGAGGCGGCAATCTCCAGGCCAATCCAGCCGCCGCCGATAATGGCCAGCTTTTTACTTTCAGCCAGACGACCTTTCAGGCGCTGCGCATCCTGCCAGTGGCGTAAGGTATAGACCTGCGGGTGACGGGCCCACACTTCACCCGGCAGGCGCGCCCGCCCTCCGGTGGCAATGAGAAGAGCGGTGTAATTCAGCTGCTCGCCGTTACTTAACCGTACCGTTTTCGCGCCGCGATCGATCTGTTCTGCTCGCAACGGTCGGAACCAGGTCAGGCTCAGCGCCTGCTGCGCCTCTTCAGAAAACAGCCGCGGCAGCTGCGCGTCTGGCTCCAGGAGTGAGGCTTTGGAGAGTGGCGGGCGCTCGTAGAAATCCCACGCCTCCTCCGCTACCACGCAAATCTCACCGTCGAAGCCCTCGTCGCGCAAGGTTTTCGCCGCCCAGCCGCCCGCCTGACCGCCACCGATAATCACCATGCGCGAGGTCATACCGCCTCCGGCTTTTTCTGCTGACGGCGGGTATCGTGGTCGATGCCGCCTTCCACTGCCCATTCGGTGAAGGAGACCAGAGAGTGTTCCAGTTCACGCGGCTGCCAGTTTTCGGTCAGGTAGTCGTCGTTGGTGTAGTACTCGAACGCGCCGCCGGTCGGGCTGTTGACGTACCAGAAGTACGCCGATGACACCGGATGACGGCCTGGCCCGATAAAGGTGCTCCAGGCGTTTTTATTCATCGCAATACCGCCGCCAATCACCTCGTGAATATCGCGCACGGTGAAGGCCACGTGGTTCAGGCCGCGCTTACGATTCGGCAGTTGCAGCAGAAACAGGTTGTGATGGCCGCCGCGCACGCCGCAGCGCAGGAACACGGCGCGGTTGATATAGCGGTCGGAAACCTGAAAGCCGAGCACCTCGCGGTAGAATTTTTCCACCGCCGCCAGCTCTTCCACGAAGAACACCACGTGGCCGACATTAATCGGCTGCGCGCGGTCGTAAACCGGGCTTGGGGTATCGATACGGCGGACATCGCCCCATTGATTGATGGGTTCGACGTTCAGCTCCACGTCGCTTTGCTGGCTCACCTGCACGCGCAGCGTCATGCCGTTCGGGTCGAGGCACTCGAGCCCGTCGCCCACTTCACAAAAGCCGGGCTGTTGTTCAAGCTTCGGGCGCAGCGCATCCAGATCGGCCTGCGTGGCGACCGCCCAGGTCATACGTCGCAGCGTGTTGCCCGCTTCAAAAGCAGGGGGAAGATCGGGGCTGTCGATGGGGTTCAGCTCCACGCGCGCGCCGCTTAAGGTCGTAAAACGCTGGCCGCTGGCATCGCCTGTCAGGCCAAAATCACGCATAAATTTGGCGCAGTGCGTCAGGTCTTCAACGCCAAATTCCAGCTTTTCAATTCCGGTTACACTCATCGTTCGTTGCCTCTTCTGGCCCAAATTGGGCGTAAAACATGCCCGACGCAGCGAAGCGCCTGACGTTAACTTGCTGATTTAACTGGCCTGTGACAGATAACCTAAGAAGCCAGATATTTTATCCGCCGCCAGGCGGACGTCGTTTTGCAGGCGTTCGCGATCGGTTTGCGGGATCTCCTCCGACGGGACCAGGATGCTCACCACCGCCGCCACGCGATGGCTTCGGTCATACACCGGATAGACAATGGAGGAGATGCCCTGGCGGAAGAAGGATTCGCCGATCACATACCCGCGGGCTTTGTCCTGCTGCACCATCTGCCACAGGGCTTCGCGGTCGTGAAGCTGCCCCGGCGTGTTGCCCGGCAGGCGCTCGTGGGGGAATATCTGCTCAAAGTCAGCGCGGGAAATATCGGTCAGCAACATGCGGCCCAGCGAGGTGCAGTGCACCGGTAAACGGGTGCCAATGCTGACCTGATTGATACGCGAACCGGCGGCGCTGACGCGGGCGATATAGATGATGTCGCGCCCGTCGCGGATCGCCAGATGGCTGCTGCACTGGCTGACGTCACGCAGCTGCTCAATCACCGGCTGGCCGACCTGAGCCACATCCAGGGAGGCAATGTACTCAAAGCCCAGACGCAGCACGTTCATGCCAAGAGAGAAGGTATTGGTACGCGTATTGCGCTCCAGAAAGCCCATATATTCCAGCGTCTGCACCACCCGGTAGGCGGTGGCCTTCGGCATATCCACCAGCCGGTGCAGCTCGGCAAAAGTCAGATCGCGATGCTGCTCGCCGAAGGCTAAAAGCAGCTGTAAACCGCGCTCCAGCCCCGGCACCAGGTACTTCACTTCCTGATCGTTTGCCATAATCGCTTCACCCGTTAGTTAAAGACAAAACCGCCGTTGACCGGAATCAGCTGCCCGGTGATAAACCGCGACAGATCGCTTAACAGCCAGACCACGCTGC
>NZ_DALZVG010000042.1:0-18096 GCF_032012665.1 Scandinavium sp. | reverse complement strand
ATTTCACCCTCTCGAACATTAAGTCCCATACGCCGTGACCAAGACGATGGCCACGCTGTTCAAATTTGGTTACCGGACGTGATTCCGGACGCGGTACGTAGTCGTTGCTTTCGGAGAGATTTTTATACCCGTCGAGCGACGACATCACTTCCAGCATGTGCTCCGCATAGGCTTCCCAGTCGGTCGCCATGTGGAAAACGCCGCCGAGCTTCAGTTTGCTTTTCACCAGCTCCGCAAAAGGTGCCTGAACGATACGGCGTTTATTATGACGCGCTTTATGCCATGGGTCAGGGAAAAAGAGCTGAACCATGGTTAAAGAATTGTCAGGAATCATTTTGTGCAGCACTTCGACCGCGTCATGACACATCACGCGCAGGTTATCCACGCCCTCTTCGTGGGCCGAAGCCAGGCAGGCACCAACGCCCGGCGAGTGCACTTCAATACCTAAGAAGTTCTGCTCAGGTTTCGCCTTTGCCATGGTGACAAGCGAAGCGCCCATGCCAAAGCCTATCTCCAGCGTGGTTGGCGCATCGCGGCCAAACAGCTCGACGAAATCGACAGGTGCTTCGCTGAACTCAACGCCCATCACCGGCCAATAGTTGTCCAGCGCGTGCTGCTGCCCTTTGGTCAGACGGCCCTGACGGCGGACAAAGCTACGAATACGGCGCAGCGGGCGACCGTTTTCATCAAATTCCGGTGAAATGACGTCGTTGTTCATAAAAAATCTGTCTACCTGGTGAGTGTTCGGGAAACGGGCATTATCCAAACTCAGACGAAGTATGCAAGCCTGGGAAAGATCCGGTTTACAGCCCGGTGTCGCTGTGCTGCAATCTGCGTCCCTGATACAGTGAATCGGTAGCCATGCAAGCCTCACAATTTTCAGCCCAGGTGCTGGACTGGTACGACAAATACGGGCGTAAAACCCTCCCCTGGCAAACAGAGAAAACGCCGTACAAAGTATGGCTCTCCGAGGTGATGTTGCAACAAACGCAGGTTGCTACCGTCATCCCTTATTTTGAGCGCTTTATGGCGCGCTTTCCGACCGTCACCGATCTCGCCAATGCACCGCTTGATGAAGTGCTGCACCTGTGGACCGGCCTTGGCTACTACGCCCGCGCCCGCAATCTGCATAAAGCGGCGCAGCAGGTCGCTACGCTGCACAACGGTAAATTTCCGGAAACGTTTGACGAAGTAGCCGATTTGCCCGGCGTCGGGCGTTCAACCGCCGGTGCCGTGCTTTCTCTTTCGCTTGGTAAACACTTCCCTATTCTCGACGGCAACGTCAAACGTGTGCTCGCCCGCTGCTACGCCATAGACGGATGGCCGGGTAAGAAAGACGTCGAGAAAAAGCTGTGGGAAATCAGCGAAGACGTGACGCCAGCGAAAGGCGTGGAGCGCTTTAACCAGGCAATGATGGATTTAGGCGCGATGGTCTGTACCCGTTCAAAGCCGAAATGCGAACTCTGCCCGCTCAACAGCGGCTGCAAGGCCTGGGCCAGCCACAGCTGGGCGCAGTATCCCGGTAAAAAACCGAAGCAAACGCTGCCGGAACGCGTGGGGTACTTCCTCATTATGCAGCACGAAGATGAAGTGCTGTTATTGCAGCGCCCGCCAAGCGGCCTGTGGGGCGGCCTGTTCTGCTTCCCGCAGTTTGCCACCGAGGAAGCGTTGCGCGAATGGCTTACGGTGCGTCAGATTGACGCGGGTAAGATGATGCAGCAAACCGCATTCCGTCACACCTTCAGCCATTTCCACCTCGATATTGTGCCAATGTGGCTCCACGTGCAGTCCGTTGCCGGATGCATGGATGAAGGCAGCGCACTCTGGTATAACTTAGCCCAGCCGCCTTCCGTGGGGCTTGCGGCTCCCGTAGAGCGCCTGTTACAGCAGTTACGCACCGGTGCTCTGGTCTGAGCGACGGTCATCAAGAGGAATAGTCATGAGCAGAACCATTTTTTGTACCTTCCTGCAGCGCGAGGCTGAAGGCCAGGACTTCCAGCTTTATCCGGGCGATCTCGGCAAGCGTATCTATAATGAAATTTCGAAAGAAGCCTGGGCCCAGTGGCAGCATAAGCAAACCATGCTCATCAACGAGAAAAAACTCAGCATGATGAACCCTGAGCACCGCAAGCTGCTGGAGCAGGAGATGGTGAATTTCCTCTTCGAAGGTAAAGACGTTCACATCGAAGGCTATACGCCGCCAGAAAAACAGTAAAAATGATACTGGCTGCCCGGGTATTTCGTTGCACGGGCGTACAGCGTCAGCAGGCCGGGTACGCATAGCGCCGCCCGGCATGACATAACAGCCAACACGCACTCCCGGAATGATGAAAAAATATTTAGCGCTAGCCCTGATTGCGCCGTTGCTCATTTCGTGTTCAGGCTCTAAAAAAGGAACGCCTTACAACGAAGCCTGGGTGAAGGACACCAACGGTTTTGACATCCTGATGGGGCAGTTTGCCCATAACATCGAAAATATCTGGGGGTACAACGAGGTTCTGGTCGCCGGACCGAAGGACTACGTCAAGTATACCGACCAGTATTATACCCGTAGCCACATAAACTTTGATGCCGGCACCATTACCTTTGAAACCATCGCGGGCACCGATCCGGCAGGTCGTCTGCGCCAGACCATTGTCAAAACCCTGCTGATGGGCGACGATCCCGGCTCGGTCGATCTCTATTCCGACGCCGACGACATCCAGATCTCCAAAGAGCCGTTCCTCTACGGTCAGGTAGTGGACAACACCGGGCAGCCGATTCGCTGGCAGGGGCGAGCTTCCAATTATGCCGACTGGCTGTTGAAGAACCGTCTGCAAAGCCGCAAAAACGGGCTGCACATTATCTACAGCGTGACGATCAACCTGGTGCCGAACCACCTCGATAAGCGTGCGCATAAATATATGGGCATGGTGCGCCAGGCTTCGCGCAAATACGGCGTGGACGAGTCGCTCATTCTTGCCATTATGCAGACCGAGTCCTCGTTCAACCCGTATGCGGTCAGTAATTCCGATGCGCTGGGGCTGATGCAGGTCGTGCAGCACACCGCCGGGAAAGACGTGTACAAGGCGCAGGGGAAATCCGGCACGCCAAGCCGCAGCTTCCTGTTCGATCCGGCCAGCAATATCGACACCGGCACCGCCTATCTGGCAATGCTGAACAACGTCTATCTGAACGGTATTGATAACCCGACGTCGCGCCGCTATGCGGTGATCACCGCCTACAATGGTGGTGCAGGGAGCGTACTGCGTGTGTTCTCCAACGATAAGGTTCAGGCTGCCAACATTATCAACAGCATGGCGCCGGGCGATGTTTACCAGACGCTGACCACCCGCCATCCTTCAGCGGAGTCACGTCGCTATCTGTATAAAGTGAATAACACCCAGAAAAGCTACCGCCGTAAATAATTCCTTCTCAGGCCCGGTTTTCCGGGCCTTCCTGCGTATTTCCCGCCTTCTGATCGCCCCAAAGCGTTAACTGCGTCACCTTTTTGCTCTGCAAAAAAGAAAAGATTGCATTTATTTGCGGGAGGTAACAAAACGCATGACGCCTGAACGATAGAATTGCATCAAATTGACCCCGTAAATGTTTCCACAGCAACACAGCCCGCATCACTTTGTGAGGAAAGTAACATGAACCTTAAGCTGCAGCTTAAAACACTGTCGTTCCTGCAGTTCTGCCTCTGGGGGAGCTGGCTGACCACCCTCGGCTCCTATATGTTCGTCACGCTCAAATTCGACGGCGCAGCTATCGGTGCCGTTTACAGTTCGCTGGGGATCGCCGCCGTGCTGATGCCAACGCTGCTGGGGATTGTGGCGGACAAATGGATCAGCGCCAAATGGGTATACGCATTCTGCCACCTGGTCGGCGCAGGTACGCTGTTTATGGCCGCGGGCGTGACCACGCCGGGGGCGATGTTTGTGGTGATCCTCCTGAACTCGCTGGCCTATATGCCAACGCTTGGGCTGGTGAACACTATCTCCTACTATCGCCTGAAATCCGCAGGCATGGACATCGTCACGGACTTCCCGCCGATCCGCATCTGGGGCACCATTGGTTTCATCATCGCCATGTGGGCGGTGAGCTTCTCCGGTTTTGAACTGAGCCATATGCAGCTCTATATCGGCGCGGCGCTCTCGCTGCTGCTGGCGCTGTTCACCCTGACGCTGCCGCACATTCCGGTCTCCAATCAGCAGAAAAACCAGAGCTGGAGCAGCATGCTGGGCCTCGATGCCTTCGCGCTGTTCAAAAACAAGCGCATGGCGATTTTCTTTATCTTCTCCATGATGCTGGGCGCAGAGCTGCAAATCACCAACATGTTCGGCAACACCTTCCTGCACAGCTTCGATAAAGATCCGCTGTTTGCCAGCAGCTTTATCGTGCAGCACGCCTCGGTAATGATGTCGATTTCGCAGATTTCCGAAACCCTGTTTATCCTGACGATTCCGTTCTTCCTGAGCCGCTACGGTATTAAGAACGTGATGCTTATCAGTATCTTCGCGTGGATGCTGCGCTTCGGGCTGTTTGCCTATGGTGACCCGACGCCGTTCGGCACCGTGCTGCTGGTGCTGTCGATGATTGTCTACGGCTGCGCCTTCGACTTCTTCAACATCTCCGGTTCGGTGTTCGTGGAGAAAGAGGTGAAGCCGGAAATCCGCGCCAGCGCCCAGGGCATGTTCCTGATGATGACCAACGGCTTCGGCTGCATTCTCGGCGGGATTGTCAGCGGAAAAGTAGTGGAGATGTACACCACCAGCGGCATTACCGACTGGAAGAGCGTGTGGCTGATTTTCGCGGCTTACTCACTGGTGCTGGCCTTCGCGTTCGTGGCGCTGTTCAAATATAAGCACGTTCGCGTTCCTGCCGGTACGCAGTCGCAGTCCATCGCACACTAATCCCTCTGACTTGCCCGGCGGCGCTCCGCTTGCCGGGCCTACAAAATCCCCATCACAGGCCTGATAAGACGCGCAGCGCCGCCATCAGGCATTACTTCAAAACGTAGCCATAAAGCCGCTTGATTCCGTCGGCATCTTTCTCGCTGTAAACGCCCTGCAGCTCCGGCGAGAAGCCCGGCAGCAGGTTGACGCCCTCTTCCAGCGCCAGGAAATAGCGTAGCACCGCACCTCCCCAGATTTCACCCGGCACCACGCACAACACGCCCGGCGGGTAAGGCAGCGCGCCTTCGGCAGCAATCCGCCCTTCCGCTTCGCTCAGACGCACCAGCTCCACGTTGCCGCGTATAAACTCGATATTGGCATCCTGCGGGTTCATCACTACGGCCGGGAAGCTCGCCTTGCGGAACATCGCCTTTTGCAGATCCTTCACATCGAAGCTCACGTAGAGGTCATGCATCTCCTGGCATAGCTGACGAATAGTGTAATCGCGATAGCGCACAGGATATTTGTTGTAGACGGTCGGCAGCACGGCGGCAAGCGGCGTATCGTCTTCGATATGCTGTTCGAACTGGCCGAGCATCGCCACCAGTTGGGCCAGCTTCTCCGTACTTTCAGCTGGCGTCAGCAGGAAGAGGATGGAGTTGAGATCGCACTTCTCCGGCACGATACCGTTTTCACGCAGGTAATGCGCAAGGATGGTTGCCGGGATACCAAACTCTGTGTACTCGCCGCTGTCCGCATCGATGCCCGGAGTGGTCAGCAGCAGCTTGCACGGATCGACGAAATATTGATCCTGCGCGTAGCCCTCAAATCCGTGCCAGCGGTCGCCCGGGCCGAAGCTGAAGAACCGCCGTTCTTTGGCAATGGTTTCGGTGGCGTGATCCTGCCACGGACGGCCAGCCACCGTCGGTGGAACGAACGGTTTGATCATCTTGCAGTTGGCGATAATGGCTTTGCGCGCTTCAATACCCAGCGTGACGCACTCCGCCCACAGACGACGCCCGCTTTCCCCTTCGTGGATCTTCGCGTTCACATCCAGAGCGGCAAACAGCGGATAAAACGGGCTGGTTGACGCATGCAGCATATAGGCGTTATTCAGCCGCTTATAAGGGCAGAACCGCGCCTGGCCGCGGATGTGGTTATCTTTCTTATGGATCTGCGAAGTCTGGGAAAAACCGGCCTGCTGCTTGTGTACGGACTGGGTCACAAAAATGCCCGGATCGTTTTCATTGAGGTCCAGCAGCAGCGGCGAGCAGTCCGCCATCATCGGGATAAACTGCTCATAGCCTACCCACGCCGAATCAAACAGGATGTAATCACACAGGTGGCCGATTTTGTCGACGACCTGGCGGGCGTTGTAAATCGTGCCGTCATAGGTTCCCAACTGAATCACCGCCAGGCGGAACGGGCGTGGTTCTGCCGCCTTTTCCGGTGCCACTTCCTGAATCAGGTCGCGCAGGTAGCCATCATCAAAACAGTGCTCATCAATCCCGCCGATAAAGCCAAACGGATTGCGGGCCGCTTCCAGATACACCGGCGTAGCACCCGCCTGGATCAGCGCCCCGTGATGGTTGGATTTATGGTTGTTGCGGTCAAACAGCACCAGATCGCCACGGGTCAGCAGCGCATTCGTCACGACCTTATTTGCCGCCGACGTGCCGTTCAGCACAAACCAGGTTTTGTCGGCGTTAAATACTTTCGCCGCAAACTTCTGCGCCCGCTTAGCGGCACCTTCATGTATTAACAGATCGCCGAGCTTCACGTCGGCGTTGCACATATCAGCCCGGAAGATGTTTTCGCCGAAGAAATCATAAAATTGACGACCGGCCGGATGCTTCTTAAAGAACTCGCCGTGCTGATGGCCCGGACAGGCAAAGGTGCTGTTACCCATCTCAACGTACTGCGTCAGGGTATCGAAAAACGGCGGCAGCAGCGTTTCTTCATAGCGCGCGGCAGCAGCCTCCAGCTCCAGCCACTGCTGCATGCTACCACCGATAACGGCATTCACGCCCTCAGGTACATCGCACGGTTCCTCAGAGAACAGGTACACCGGCAGGTTAAAACCGGTGCGCTTTAGCAAAGTAAGAATGCCGCTGCGGCTGTCCGCAGCAGTGATGACGACTGCCGCCACGTCGGTGAAGTCGGTGCTGTCCAGCGCCACCACGCGACGGTGAGTGGAAAGGCGTGAGACAAGCTCGTGGCTTGCGGCAATGTGCAATGTTTTCATAAGCGCGACTACCCAAATCGGGAGAGTAAAATGCCCGGACGCGACAGCTATCGCGCCCACAAACTGTCCGGGTCTGACTGGTAACCAGCTCCGACCGCCAGACATCAGTAAAAGCAGACGGTCTCTGGTTTTACTGCTGTCCTGCAGTGAGCGTGCGTCGGCCTCACCGCATGGTGAGCATAGAAGATTCTGCGAAGATAAGGGAACGCCCTCGCGGCAGCGCGAAGTGAGTCTGGCAACGATGTTTGACGATAAACATACTGGCGCCCCGGAGGATAGAGGAGAAAATTCGCGCAATGATTGCACCTTTTATAAGAGGGTGCAAGATGCTATCGATATGCATGAATGCATCGGATAAGGCAGAAAAATCGTGATGAAAACCGTTATAAATTCAGTTATTACGCATACAAACCGACACTGTTATAGACGCTGATACTGAGCACTGTTGTAAAAATGGCGAGAGTTTGCGCAGTCCGTCGCGAAACAAACAAATTTCGTTGACGACGCGTGTCGAATCTAGTTTAATGCGCCCCGTTGCCCGGATAGCTCAGTCGGTAGAGCAGGGGATTGAAAATCCCCGTGTCCTTGGTTCGATTCCGAGTCCGGGCACCAAATTCATATCAACGGACCTCCACGGAGGTCCGTTTTTGCATTCCAAGCCCGCCAGAATTAACACTTCTACATTCCCTTAACTCCACCCAACTCAATCAACTTCAACCCGCATCAAGTCCCTCGCGAGGGTACAACTGAGGGTATAGTCTGATTCGATAAAATTTATACCCCTTTGACTATCAGGAGATACCGCCAATGGCGCTCACTGACGCTAAAATCCGTGCGAACAGAAACGAATCAAACAGTCTGTACCCGAAGCAGCTCAGACATTTGAAGGCATAGCAAGACAGTGGCATAAGAGCAATAAAAAATGGTCAGCCTCACATAGTAAGAAGATACTGAAAAGTCTCGAGACTCATGTTTTCCCCTTTATCGGTTCACGTGATATTACCACCCTGAGGACTCCAGATTTACTTATCCCCGTTAAAGCAGTCGAAGCCAAAAAGATATATGAGATTGCAGCCCGCCTTCAGCAGCGCATCTCCGCAATCATGCGATATGCTGCCCAGTCAGGCATGATCAGTTATAACCCTGCCGTGGATATGGCTGGCGCTTTAAACGTCAGCACCGCCCTGCCCTCGCTTTAAATCGTATTTCAGAGCTTCTTGAACGACTGGATGCCTACAGAGGGCAATCACTCACCCGACTAGCGACCAGACTCATCCTGCTTATCTTTATTCGTTCCAGTGAATTACGCTTTGCCAGGTGGTCTGAGATCGACTTAGAGAAAGCAATGTGGACCATACATCCCGAACGGAAACCTATTGAAGGGGTTAAGTACTCTCATCGTGGCTCCAAAATGCGTACAGAGCATCTGGTACCGCTCTCCAGTCAGGCGCTGGAAATACTGAGGCAGAGCCACACCATCAGCGGTGAACACGAACTAATTTTCACCGGCGATCACAATCCATGGAAACCTATGAGCGAAAATACCGTGAATAACGCATTGCGGCTAATGGGTTACGACACGAAAGTGGATGTATGTGGTCATGGCTTCAGGGCAATGGCCTGCAGTTCATTAATTGAGTCAGGATTATGGTCCAGGGACGCAGTGGAACGCCAGATGAGTCATCAGGAGCGAAATGGCATACGTGCGGCTTATATCCATAAAGCGGAATTTCTGGATGAGTGCAGGCTGATGCTGCAGTGGTGGGCTGATTTTCTGGATGCAAATGAGGAGAAGTCAGTGAGCCCATTTTATTTTGCAAAACTCCAGTACGTATAGCAGCTTGCGCCAAAATCAATCAGAATAGTTCACATTAAGCACCTCCGAAATGGAGGTGCTTAACAGAGCGAATTTTTATTTTTTTGATCCAAGATTGCATCCATCGGTTAAATTCACAACAAAAGCAGGCGTTGCATACATCCTGCAATATTGCTCCTTATTGATCGTGTCTAAGGAAAAATACTAACTGCTTATTGCTATACAAAAGCGCAAGATAAAAATTTATAGGGGTCCAACTGCGTTGAACATTCCGTATAGATGCCTACCCGGTTTAGTTATTTGATTAAAAGGCGCTGCATTTATTAGCAGCAATCCCGTCATGGCCTTCGGCGGCTGTTAACCAATTCGTTATTATATAAATCCAACGGCATTGTCTGCCGAGTGCTCACCCCCAAGCCGTTTGGAAGATCTGGTGAACATGGAATTGAATGAAATAACAAACACGGCAGTGACTTCTCCTGCTAGTCACATACCAGATTTTGTGAACGTACATTCCGTTACGATTACGTGCCCTTTGCTGAACTGACCCGGGAAAACTTCGAAAAATATGCTATCGGTTGGAGGGGAAGGATGCAGATGTTGAGTCGCACAGTCTGCATGGCAGAACTGGCCTAGCAGAGAATTGATGTATTTGCGAATAAGCGCAACGGGCGATACAACACATGGCAAGCAAAGCGCTATAAAAAAGTAAGCGCCACGTGAAGGACGTGGGGTAAAAATTACTTTACAGAGAGAGTGACGTTCTAGAGAAGCAGCTCTTTCACACAGTTAGCTGGCCATGTATTGAAAACGCCGATCACGTGACGCAACCATGCTTCTGGCTCGATGCCGTTAAGTTTATAGCTACCGATCAGGCTGTACATGACTGCCGCACTGTCGTCGCCACCATCAGGGACAAAGAACATGTAGTTACGGCGTCCCAGAGCTACCACCCGGAGAGCGTTTTCGCACATGTTGCTGTCTATCTCCACCCAGCCATTGCGACAGTATTGGTTCAGCGCCTCCCATTGTTGCAGCAGGTATGCGAATGCTTTCACCGCATCTGAGTGGCGCGACAGGTGCCCATTTGCTGCTATATCCAGCCGAACAGCGACTGCATCAGCGGAACGCTTCTGGCTTTTCTGGCGGTCAGTCGCTCTTCTGCCGGACTGCTGCGGATCTTCGACTCGATGGCGTACAGCGCCCCGATACGGTTCAGCGCTTCTGTTGTCACTACTGTTGGGTGGCGGACATGAACATCGTGGATCTTGCATCGGGCATGTGCCATACAGGCCGCTTCGGTTACCCTGAACGCGGTGTTAATGATATCCAGTTGTTCGGAGATACTTTCATCCAGCGGTTCCGGTAATGGGCGGGTCACTCGGCCCGCAGCACGACCATGCCCGGTTTCGCGCGCATGTATTCCAGAAACGGCGAATCCACCACTTTTCTGCTGGCGGCCAGCGAAGAGGCATTCCTGAACCATACCTGCCCGTCGTGGCAGACCACAATACCCACATGCGAAACGTCCAGCCCTTCAAGCGGGGAGTAGACGCCGACATAATCCTCGTTTTTCATCTGGTCCAGCATCTGCTGACTGATGGCTTTTCCAGGAATGTATTTTATTTTACGGGAATGAATGCCCAGACCCGGAATGTACTCCCCCCCGTCAGGTTTACGGTTAAGCTGTTTGTCAGCAGTGACATAGTCAGGGCTGACATCCGGCGTGACGTCCCGGGCATTGTGTGGTGCGGTGGCGAACCAGTCAGAGAAGTACAGATACCCTGCGCCACATCGTGTCTGAACAGAAGAACTCCTTGCCGCTTCAGGCCCAGCAATGTGCTGATAACCTGCTGGAACACATTAATCGCATTGAAGATAACATCGCTGAATACGATCGGATCCTGTCTCGTATGGCCAAAGCTGATCACCGTAGTCAGAGGGTGACGGAACTGAAAGGGATTAGCCCCATAACGGCATGTGCGCTGGTCGCCAGTATCGGTAGAATGGACGCCAACTCGCAGTCTGGCTCGGACTTACGCCATCGCAGTACAGCAGTGGCGGTAAATCAAAGCTTGGCTGGCTAACAAAAGCGGCATCAAGGTTAGTCCGTGAGAGATAAATACCGTTCATGGTATTCTATCTCAAAGAGGCGATTCAATCTCCTAACCATCAAGATCAAACATAAGTACACTTTTAGTCCGGCAAAAAGGGGAAACACGGCAGAATGCTCCGGTGTATACTGAGCATTCTGCCGTGTTTAAGAGCGGTTTTGTATTATTTATTACGCCAGACCGGAGTAATTTTTTTCAGCCAGTGATCGACACTGACATATTTACCACCGCCGTAAACCAGCAGAACCAATAGCATGATGAAATAGGTAGCAGAGAATTCGATACCGTTATTAAGAATAATTGGATCACCTAACTGGGTAATATAGTTATAACGGCCCGGGAAGTTCTCAATCAGCCATTGCAGGAAAGCCGTCATACGCTGAGAGGATTCCATACTATTGCTGGCAATGGCCAGCCAACCATGTGACCAGTGAACCATCAGGCTGGCGACACTCATAACCACTATCATCGGAATGGCCAAGATTCGGGTAAACAGACCTAGAGCGATGCAGATCAGGCCAAGCACTTCGGTTGAGGTGGCCAGAAACGCCAGCAACCATGGAAACGGCAGCCCAAGCCCCCCCTCAGCTGTTGATTGCGAAAACCAGGCAACCGTACCGCTAAAACCCATCACTTTGGAATGTGCGCCTTCGTAAATTACCGGAATTAAATAAAGGCGGATAAGCAATAATGCAATGAAATCAACTTTCATGATTTTAGATACAATTAAATTGTACCATGAGATCAGCTTTGTAAGCATAATATTATCCCTTGAACTTTAATGACAATAGTTCATCGTTATTGTTGGCTACCAGCCATGAGTGAAAATGTAATTCAGGTGAATAGCGCGCGGCTTTATTTTTCAATTGCTCCAAGCTCACCATCATTATCCGGTCATTAAGCTCCGATAATAGCTGCACGTCGACCAGACTGAGCCTCTTCTGATAAAGCACATTATTATGTTTACGGTAAAGTGCGTAATAATACAGAAGTGGCATTTCCTCATAATAAAGTTCTCCCTCTTTTAACCAGAATGGTAAGGCAATTATTTTTAGCGTCGGATTCAGCTCGACCTCAATACCATTCAACTGTTCAGGATGCAGCGTTATAAATTGTGATAACGGAACCTCACTGTCATCAATTTCCACTGCGTAAGTCAGCCATTCATATTCCACCAATGCCAGATCACGTGCTGATAGTTGCCCTTTGTCACGCATGAAAAGTAGCAGCTCCGTTGCCACCTGATGAAACTCCGGCTGACTGGCCTGATGCTGTTGAATAAATGCATCCGCAAGCTGGTGAATATCCGCTTCATCCAGGCTACGGCAAAACAGCGGGAAAACGCTTTGCAGTACACCACTAATATTTTCCCTGACGATTTTGCGGTACAGCTTCATGCCACAGGTATACGATTCAGCTGCTGTGCCACTGGCGCGTAGTCGGGCAGAAAACTCAGCTTCTACGGTTGCAAGTGATACAGGCACTGTATGTAGCGTGCTCACAATACCTCCTTGGTTACGCAATATATGCCCGGAGTGCTGCCAGTTCCTCACAGAGGTCATCCAGCGGTGGCACATTGTTATCCCGTTCAAGCAGTAGCGGCCTGTCACCATGAAGATGAAACGTCTGCTTGACCAGTTCCATCACATCTTCCTGCACCGACGTGCCGTGTGTATCGAGCCGAAACTCCTCATATTTTAGGTGGCCCGCGATGTGGTAATACACAATTGCGCCGCCGGGAATACTGCGGATATAGTCAAGCGCATCAAAGCCGTGATTAAAGGCATTGACGTAGACATTATTGATATCCAGTAACATGCCACAACCACTGCGTTGCAATAGCTCTCCCCAGAATTCAGATTCCGGCATCTCACCGGCATAACGGTGATAGGAGGAGACGTTTTCAAGTACCAGCCGCCGCCCCAACAGGTTCTGCACATGATCAATACGTTGCGCGAGATAAGGCAGCGTATCGGCGAATCTCGGCACTGGCAGTAAATCATAGAGATACCCATGCGAGTCACGGGAAAAGCACAGATGATCACTGTAAATATCGATGCAGTATTCATCCAGAAAGCGGCGCACATCGTTAATGTATGTTTCGTTCAATGGACAGACATCGCCGATCGACAGGCTCAGACTGTGGGCAATCAGGGGATATTTTTTGCTGACGTCCGCTAAATACTCCTTTTTTGCGCCACCAATATTCATCCAATTATCGGGTGCCAGTTCAAGAAAATCGATACCCTGGCGCTTTGGTTGCTGTAACAGCGCCAGTATGTGCTCGTTGCGCAGCCCGATACCGGCACTATTCCTAGCTATTTCCCGCATACGCCACTGACACATTTTCCGTGATTTACCTGTTGCGGGGATTCCTGATTTTTAACACCTTCACCTGTCATGCCGCATTTACCATCGCGGGCCCGCACCAATTGATCCTGTGGATCGTGTTTCAGGTTAGCCTGTCCGTAGATTTTTTCCGTACCACATTTACCGCTGGCACATTTTCCGCTATTGGTCGGGGCTTTGTTTTCAATCTTATTGGCCACATTCTCTGCATCCGCAGCAGAAACCGGTGCGATCATTCCTGCGGTCAGCACAGAGCCCACCATGATTGACAATGCGATATCTTTTTTCATTAATTATTCCTTCCCATCAGCTAATGAAATCGGGAAGCAGGAGAGATCGCGGCTGGTATAAACCTTTCCGCGGTAATACTGCTTCACTGTCTTAAGTGACTGATCTTTCAGACGTAGGCCTTTGCCCATAAAGTGGTTCAGTACCAGCACTTTAGGGTTAATTTCGGCAGCAACTTTACCGACCACATCCGGGGCAGCATGCATAAATTTCGATTCGGTATCGGCATTCTCGTCAATCGCCAGGGGCATCACCAGCATGTCAGCGCCTTTGGCGAAAGGTACAAAGGCCTTATTGCTACCATTCTGATCGGCGGAGACGACTATAGTGCCTTTTGTGGTTTCGATACGGAATGCCAGACAAGGCACATCGCCGTGCGGGATCCCCAGAGCGGTAACTTTCATCTCAGCATCCTGATACACCAGTTGCGGCTCTGTCGCGGTATAGTCGATATCTTTGACCTTACTTTCCAGTTGCAACCCATCCGTGGCGTTATACAGACCATTCAGGTATGAATAAGCACCGTCTTCTTTTTTGAACAGATCGTGGAAATATTGCGTCATAGAAGGGAATGCCCCTCCGCCAGCCGGGCCAGCCAGATCAATCACTTCCTTTTTGCGTAAGAAGTAACCGCCTTTGAGGATAGCCGCCAGATCAGAGACATGGTCCGTGTGGAAGTGGGTGATACCGATCAGTTTAAGATCTTCCAGCCGGGCTCCCGACTGACCAAAGCGTAAGAACACACCACCACCGGCATCGATCAGAATAGCGGATTTGCCATTCAACCAGATAACCTCGCCGGATGAAGCCCGTTGATCATCGGTGATTGGGCCGCCTGTGCCAAGAGTTTGCAATGTGAAATCGGTGTTTTCACACTGCAGCCTATCAGCAAGGGAATTAGCAGAAAAAATCAGTGAAAGTGACAGTAGAGCCACCTTGTTTAAACGAGCCTTCATAAAGCAACCTTCCTTAAGTTTAGAGCAAGGGTTTCATTCCCTGCGGTCCCTAACATGATGACTGCAAATTTACATTATTTCGTTAACATATCTAAATATATAGTTTTCGTTATAATTACCACTTATACAGATAAAAAAATCTCGTGCATTGACGCAGTATTTTTGTTAACCAACGCGCGTTGTTGCCTATGGATACTCGTTAGTAGATTCTTTGGGCACAGAAAACCGGTTCTGCCGCATTAAGATAGCTTCCAATAACATGCTGTTTTTTTATGATGCTAACTATTAATGCCTTTGCTCCAAAAAACCTCAAAAGATAACATTACTTCGTCGACATTATCGGCTAGTGTGTTTGCTGGTATCTGACTTACTCACTGAGCTTGCGCGATTTGGAAAATATAATGGCAGAGCGTGGTATTGTTGTTGACTATTCCACACCCCATCGCAGGGTCATACGCCTGGTGCCATTACTGGATAAAGCATTTCTCCATCATAAGTGTGTGTAGGGTGCCGTTGGCGACTGGATGAAACCTACATCAAGGTCAAAGGGCAGTGGAGATATATGTATCGGGCTGTTGACAGTTCAGGTCAGACCATCAGCATTTTGCTGACCGTCTGGGTAATGAAGTAGCGGCATTGCGCTTCTTTCGCAAGACTATCCGTCATCACGGATGAACCTAAAATAGTGACGAAAGATAAAGCGGTGTCAATAACGCTACTCTGCTGGTAAACCTGATGAGGAGAACATCCTCGTCAGGCAAAACAAGTATCTGAATAATCTTGTTGAGCAGGTTCACCGCAATATCAAATGAAAGTTACGAAGGATGCCTGGATTCAAATCATTTCGACGGACCCGGACGCTCCTGGTGGGTATTGAACCAAAGCACATGGTACGGAAAGGGCAATATCAGCATCTGAAAAGTCAGAGCCTATCATCCGCAGAAGTATAACGTGATCTTTCTGAAGTATTAGGTCACAGCTCCAACAGATAGCTCACCACTCCGGCAAACCCGGTGACGTAACCTTCAGGCGTATCAGCATTAATTCCAGAATTATTTATTTTATAGCGACCATTAACGTAATACGATGGCGTGCCAGACACCGAAAATTGTTGCAACGCTGCTTCCTGCTTCGCGATTAACGCCTTCACCACCAGACTATTTTGAGCGCTTTCATATTCAGCAGGTGTCACCCCTGCATGGGAGAAAATGGCTTTAATGTCACTGGCTTTGCGCAAATTTTTAGTTTTTTGCACTGCCTCAAACAATGGTTTTTCGATAGCATCACTCTTTCCCATGACCATTGCGATAGCCCAAGCTTCGGTCAGCTCATTTCCCAGTTTCCCTATTGCACTGACGTGGTATTTGGTGACCATTTTATCGGCAGGCAGGACACGGTTAATCCCCTCGCTGACTGGGTAGCGCTGCGTAAACTGATAGCAGGGTCCGCAATAAAATGAAAAGAACTCGATAACGTCGGGAGCCTGAGCGACAGGTTGTTGTAGAACAGAGTATTGTTCACCTTCTTTGATAGTTGAATTAGCATCGAATGAAAACAAAGCGAATAACATTAATGCAGACATTCCGTTTTTAAAAATCCAGCTCTCTTTTACTGAACATGCATAGTGTGTAATCATCTTTTAAAACCCTTTTATATCGCGGACGCATAGCGTTACCAGAAATTAGTGTGGGTAGCTTAGCATGTACTATCTAAGCTAAATATTGATTAAACAGAACAACCAAACCACTTTTAGTGATTTGGTGCTGTTCCGCTTACGTGGAAAGTTGGTTTTTTATTTTCTTATCAAAGAGTTGCCGTAGCGGAGTCAGTCCATAAATGACTCTAAGGTGTTTTTAGTCATCCTGTTACTTCTCTCACTAAGTTTAGAGAGTTCTATTGTATTAACCACAAGGGGAACTGTTACATAGTTCGCGATGCTCAAGTACGGGAGCAGGTGGAAAGAGTTAAAAATTAAATATAATGGCAAAACATGGAATGGTAACCTTACTTTTTCTACCATCACCTGTTGGGGACAGCTTTTTTTACTCGAGTGGCTAACAGCATAAGGAAAGGGGAAGCATCATTACTCGCAGCATTTTTGAAATCAATACAGAGTTTTCAGCACCAGATGGTATGGCTTGACCTGCGGCAACACCCTAAGCAACCTCGTATACTGAGGAGCGAATATAAACACCGTATGTTTCTGCGTTAAACCAATGACCCAATAATGGGTATATTGCGGGATATAAAAATATGGCGAGAGTGCCGAAAATAACGACCGTGACTATGGCGACAGCAACTTCATTGCCTTTAGCCTTGATTACTGACTTTGCTGCTAAAATTGTGACTTATCCACACATATCACTTCCTGCACCGATTAACCAAAGGGTATGCTTATCAATATGAAACATTTTCCCTCCTAATAAACAGGCCAGAAAAAAGTGGTTGATAGTTATAATATATCGATGACGACACCTTTGAAATCCACTTCTGAAATTTATGAAAATGTCAGTCGGAATCCGTATAAACTGATACCCTTACGTAACAAGTACTGTTTGGAAAACAAAACACCATCATCACATTTTTGCCAAATTTTGGGGTAGATGGTGTTACTTATGAGTAATTCCAAAAAGAATCGCTAACGTCAAGGCGCTGAAACCCGCCCCCGCGATGATGGGGTAGCTACCGTCTCATAATGCAATGCTTGCAATCAGCATGCTCAGAAAAAACAGGAATAAACTTCCAAACCTCCCGACAATATATAATTCGAGTTTTGTTTTTATAATTAAATTTAAAAATGAGTAACATCGGCGATAGGGTTGAGTTCACGCATAAAACTTTTATAGAATATCTTGACAAAAAAACAGCAGGCAGACACTCTTTTTACTATGTAAATAGTTATGCATTAATCACATCGAAAAAGTTATCGGCAAACATTGTCAGAGGTGTTGATGTAATATTTCACATTGATGTAAAGGCTCGGGTTTCCTTTGACATCACTATTCGTTACAACCACGTTTGGTAAAGCTATGGCACTCTTAATTGGTAGTCTTTTTTACCTATATTCATAGGTAGTAGGTCCCCCTGCGTTGGGAAAAATCGCCTTGATGTCATTTGGGCGGTGTCCCTTCATTGCATAACCATTGGTAAAAAAAGCCGGATGCAGTCCAGTTTCACTATTACCAAATAGTTTATCGCCGTCTTGTCATAACAGGTAGTGATGCGACGGTATTCTTTCAGGCGGCCAAAGCATCGTTAAACAACATTGCGATTTTGAGTGGTATCACGAGCGCGTGCTAACCTGGCCATAGTTTTTCCTCTCTGACAGGTCAGACGCTATTGTTATAACGGTTACTGCAGGCCATGACAAGTCGCAGCAGTCAGGCTGCCTACTGAAGAGGATAAACAAAAATAGACCCACTTTGCCCGACTACAATTGGCTTTCTGTCTA
>NZ_DALZVG010000041.1:0-19050 GCF_032012665.1 Scandinavium sp. | reverse complement strand
CCAGCTACGAAAAACTGCGCACCGTTATTGAGAAGAAAATGTTCTCCAATACCGAAGAGCTGCTACCGGTGATTTCGTTCAACGCCAAAACCTCAACCGATGAGCAGAAAAAACACGACGATTTCGTCGACCGCATGATGGAGAAAGGCTATACCCGCAAACAGGTGCGCCTGCTGTGCGAATGGTATCTGCGCGTGCGTAAGTCGTCCTGATGACAAAAATTGCCCGGCAGCGTATCGCTTGCCGGGCCTACAATAAAGAGCGACCTGTAGGCCGGATAAGCACACCGTCATCCGGCATTTCTGTCGCAGCGTAAGGTTGGCAATGCAGTACGGGAGGGGAATATGACCTGGTTCATAGACCGGCGCCTGAACGGTAAAAACAAAAGCGCGGTAAACCGCCAGCGCTTTTTGCGCCGCTATAAGGCGCAGATAAAACAGTCGATCTCCGAGGCCATCAACAAACGCTCGGTGACCGACATCGACAGCGGCGAGTCGGTATCCATTCCGACGGACGATATCAGCGAACCGATGTTCCATCAGGGACGCGGCGGCCTGCGCCATCGCGTTCACCCCGGCAACGACCACTTTGTGCAGAACGATCGTATTGAGCGCCCTCAGGGCGGCGGTGCCGGCGGTGGAAGCGGTCAGGGTCAGGCGAGCCCGGACGGCGAAGGCCAGGATGAGTTCGTGTTCCAGATTTCGAAAGATGAGTATCTGGATCTGCTGTTTGAAGATCTGGCCCTGCCGAATCTGAGGAAAAATCAGCACCGCCAGCTGACGGAGTACAAAACCCATCGTGCCGGGTACACCGCTAACGGCGTTCCGGCCAACATCAGCGTCGTGCGTTCTTTGCAAAACTCGCTGGCGCGCCGCACGGCGATGACAGCGGGTAAACGTCGCGAGCTGCGCGAGCTGGAGGCGAGCCTGGATACCGTCGCCAAAAGCGAACCTGCACAGCTGCTTGAAGAAGAGCGGCTGCGTCGGGAAATTGCCGAGCTGCGGGCAAAAATCGAAAAAGTGCCGTTTATCGACACCTTCGACCTGCGATACAAGAACTATGAGAAGCGCCCTGAGCCTTCCAGCCAGGCGGTGATGTTCTGCCTGATGGACGTATCCGGCTCGATGGATCAGGCCACTAAGGACATGGCAAAGCGCTTTTATATCCTGCTGTATCTGTTCCTCAGCCGGACCTATAAAAACGTTGAGGTGGTCTATATCCGCCACCACACTCAGGCGAAAGAGGTGGATGAGCATGAGTTCTTCTATTCGCAGGAAACCGGCGGCACGATTGTCTCCAGCGCCCTGAAGCTGATGGATGAGGTGGTGAAGGAGCGCTATGACCCCGCGCAGTGGAATATCTACGCGGCGCAGGCGTCGGACGGTGATAACTGGGCGGATGACTCTCCGCTGTGTCATGAGATCCTGGCGAAGAAAATTCTGCCGGTGGTGCGGTATTACAGCTACATCGAAATCACCCGCCGCGCGCATCAAACCCTGTGGCGTGAATATGAACATCTGCAGTCAACGTTTGAAAACTTTGCCATGCAGCATATTCGCGACCAGGAGGATATTTACCCGGTATTCAGAGAGCTTTTTCACAAGCAGAGCGCCACTAGCGGTAATTAATCATAAAAAACGGCCAGGTTATCTGGCCGTTTTTTCTTCTGATGCTATTTAAACAGCACGTTATTTTGCAGCCTGATATAAAGGCGCTGAACGCCAGCGGGATATCAGCCAGCCCAGGCCGCTGCACAACAGGTAATAAACCAGCCCCGTAAAGATAAAGATGGCCGCCGGATAAACCTGCACCCGGCTGTTCACCTGCCCGGCGACGGTGGTTAATTCCGGCACGTTAACGATAAACGCCAGCGAGGTGTCTTTCAGCAAAGCGATAAACAGGCCGATAAAAGAAGGTAGCACGTTACGCATCGCCTGCGGGAGCAACACCAGACGCAGCGTTTGCCACGGGCTAAAGCCTCCGGCAACAGCAGCCTCGCGCTGCCCTCCCGGCAACGCCTGCAAACCCGCATAAGCCGTATGCATGACCGCCGCCGAGGTAAACCATGCCAGGGCAAGCGTCACGGTCAGGGCGCCGGGTAAATCGCGTCCGGTTATCAGCGGCAGCAGGAAATAGAGCCAGAAGATGACAAATATCAGCGGAATACCGCGAATAAATTCCGCCCAGATAAAGAGCACTCGTCGCATCCCGCCCCCGTACCGCCAGGCCAGGCCCGCCAGCAGCACGCCCCCGGGCAAAGCAAGCGCCGCTGCGCCCGCCGCCATCAGCAGCGTAAGCAGTACGCCACCCGGCTCGCCCTGCGCCATGCGACCCCAGAGCAGATAATCGAGATTATCGGTAATCACCGCGATGTTAGCTATCATGTTGCGCCTCCACGGCGGGAGGGGCGGCTGCCGCTCTCGGGCGCTTTGCATTACGCGGACCAAACCAGGTAAACAGCGCCCCCATGATGATTCCCAACAGCAGATAAAGCGCTGTCCCCACGGCGAAGGCCTCCAGAGCATGGGCATTGTAACTTTCGATTTGCCTGACCTGATAGGTCAGCTCCGCGAACCCGATACCGGTAGCAAGGGAGGAGAGCTTCATCAGGTTCAGATACTGCCCCACCATCGGTTGCCAGGCGTTCACCAGCCCCTGCGGCAGTAAGATCCAGCGGAATAGCCTCCACGCCGAAAAGCCCTGCGCGAGCGCCGCCTCAGTCTGCCCTTTGGGCACCGCCTGCAGGCCGCTGCGAATTTCTTCGAGTAAAAACGCCGAGGTAAACAGCCCCAGTCCCCACGCCGCCGACAGAAACTCCGGCGTCAGCCACCACACGTTGCCCGGCAGAATGGACCAGGTATGGTCATCGTTGATAAAGTCCCGCAGCGCCTGCGGGAGAAAGCTCCAGGCGGCGAAATACCAGAACAGCAGCTGTACCAGCAGCGGCGTATTGCGCAAAAGGGACACCCACACCGCGACCACTCCGCGCCCTGCTCTTCCTCCGGCGAGCCTTAAGCCCGTCAGCAAAAGCGTCAGCACCGTCGCAAGCATCATTCCGGCAAGCGTCACCCAGACGGTGGTCAGAAAGCCGGAGATAATCCACCGTAAGGGTTGGCCGCTCAGCACCCCGGCCCAGTCGATATGCCAGTTCATTGCCCGTCCTTCAGTTCCGTATGCAGCGGGTCGAGCACCTTTTGCAGAAAGCGTCGGGCACGGGGGTGCTGCGGGGCGCTGAAGAACTGCGCGGGCGGTGCCTGCTCAAGAATTTCTCCCCCATCAATAAACACCACCCGATCGGCGATCTCGCGGGCAAACTGCATCTCGTGGGTCACCACAATCATGGTAATACCGCTGTGTGCCAGAGATTTCATCACCGCCAAAACTTCGCCGATCGTTTCAGGATCGAGGGCGGAGGTTGGCTCATCGAACAGGATTATCTGCGGCGATGAGGCCAGCGCTCTGGCAATCGCCACCCTCTGCTGCTGCCCACCGGAAAGCTGAGAGGGAAAATGGTGTGCTTTTTCGGCAAGCCCCACGCGCAGGAGCAATGCGGTTGCCTGTTGCTTCGCCTCCTCCACCTTCCAGCCATGAACATGCGTCAGCGCCAGCGTGATATTCTGCACGGCGGTGAGATGCGCGTAGAGGTTGAACTGCTGGAAGACAAAGCCGATACGGCTGCGCAACGCTCGCAGCGCCTGTCCGCGTAGATTCCGCGTCGGTTTGCCGTCGATAAGTATATCGCCCGCGCTTAACGGTTCGAGCTGGTTGATCAGGCGAATGAGCGTCGATTTTCCCGAGCCTGACGGCCCACAGATTGCCACCACTTCGCCGGCGTTAATCTTCAGATCGATGGATTTTAAAACCTGATGATCGCCGTAGAATTTGCCCGCCCGGCGAAACTCCACGCTGGCATCGCGTAAATGTGCAAAATCCGCAGCCTGAGCTGCGGATCGTTTTAACAGGCCACTCAGCATACTACTTAGCTTCTATCTTAAAGCCGCGTGGCTGAGGCGTCTTGCTGCCCGGACCAAACCAGCCGTCGTATATTTTTGCCGCCTCGCCGCTTTGCTCAAGCTTCACCAGCTCGTCGTTGACCGCGTTTAATAACGTCGTTTCGCCTTTCTTCACGCCAACGCCAATCTCTTCTTTGCTCAGTAAATCCGGCAGAATTTTGAATTTCGCTTTGTCCGGCGCTTCCGCCAGCAAACCGGCCAGAATGGTGCTGTCCTGGGTAATGGCCTGCACGTTGCCGTTACGCAGCGCGGTTAACGCCAGCGGAATATCGTCATAGGAGAGCACGCGGGCTGACGGGAAGCGCTGATGCAAGGCCTGCTCGCCCGTGGTGCCTTTTACCGCCCCGATGCGGCTGTGACCATAATCATCGAGCTTATCCGGCGAGGCGGCTGGTACGAGGAACTGTTGGCCAGTCACAAAATAAGGGGTAGAGAAGTCCACGACCTGAGCACGCTCTGGCGTGATAGTGATATCCGCCACGATCAAATCGACCTTCCCTGACTGTAAAAGAGGAATACGGTTCGCCGGGTTGGTCGCGACCAGCTGAAGCTTAACCCCAAGCGATTTGGCCAGCGCTTTAGCAAAATCGACGTCATAGCCAACGATATCGTGAGTTTTAGCGTCCACTGAGCCAAAAGGCGGATTGGAATCAAACGTTGCGACTTTTATAACGCCCGCTTTCTGGATATCCGCAAGCTGATCGGCCTGCGCCATCGCGGAAGCGGCGCCGAGAAGCGCCAGAAGGACAAACGAAGCGATCTTATTTTTATGGGATTTCATTGCCTGTGCCATAGATTTTCCTTGTTATCTCCGCCTGTTAGCGGGCTATGCCACTACGCTCCCATAACCCCGGAGCGTCTGCCAATGCTAAAAAATCATTTCTATATGCGGAAAAATAGTAATGGATATCATTATGAAATAAGCGGCTGCGCAAAATTGATTTCTGGTACAGTGCATCCTGCTTGCCGGGTTTTCCTCTTAGGACTATGCTGACCGCCTGATTTTTTTACCGGAGCCATCATGTCTGACATCTCCTCCCGCAATATCCATCAGCATTTACTGGACGTTCTCACCGCTGAGCAAGCCCGCTTTCGCGTGATGGAGCACGAAGCCATTGGCAAATGTGAAGCCGTCTCAGAAATTCGCGGCACAGCGCTAGGACAAGGCGCGAAGGCGCTGGTATGCAAAGTGAAGGGCAACGGCGTGAAGCAGCACGTGCTGGCAATTCTGGCGGCAGATCAGCAGGCGGATTTATCACGCCTCGCATCACATCTGGGCGGTCTGAAGGCTTCGCTCGCGAGCCCGGCGGAAGTGGACTCTCTCACCGCCTGCGTGTTTGGGGCTATTCCTCCGTTCAGCTTCCATCCGTCACTGAAGCTGGTGGCCGACCCGCTGTTGTTCGAGCGTTTCGACGAAATCGCGTTCAACGCCGGGCTGCTGGAAAAATCGATCGTGATGGACACCCAGGACTATCTGCGCATCGCGCAGCCAGAGCTGGTCACGTTCCGTCGCGAGAACGATTAACCCGCTCTCTCCAGCCATAACACGGAAGCCACCAGCGTCAGGGCAATAGCGATAAACGCGGTGGCAATCATCAGCGCTTCACTCATCGGGTTTACCTCCAGGGCGACCTCTCTTCACCTGCACATTCCCCCTTTTTCATGACAGCACAATGACAGCGCAAACGCCTGCTTTGGGCATCTGCCAAAAAGTGTTGCCGGAATGAAAAATAGCGCTTTCTGCTCATGGCGTTGCGCGTAAAGTAGACCGGTTGATTTATTTTACTTCTGGCAAGGACACCTTCATGTTTGATACCACCCTTCTCATTCTGCTGGGGCTGGCGGCGCTTGGTTTTATCAGCCATAGCACCACCGTTGCCGTGTCGATCCTGGTGCTGATCATTGTGCGCATGACGCCGCTGAACACCTTCTTCCCATGGATCGAGAAACAGGGTCTCAGCATCGGGATTATCGTGCTCACCATCGGCGTGATGGCCCCGATCGCCAGCGGCTCTTTGCCGCCGTCGACGCTTATCCATTCGTTCGTGAACTGGAAATCGCTGGTGGCGATTGCGGTGGGCGTGTTTGTCTCCTGGCTTGGCGGCAGAGGCGTACAGCTGATGGGCACGCAGCCGCATCTGGTTGCCGGGCTGTTGGTCGGGACTGTACTCGGCGTGGCGCTGTTTCGCGGCGTACCGGTGGGGCCGCTGATTGCCGCCGGGCTGGTGTCGCTGCTTATTGGGAAGGGGTAATCAGGCCGCTGAGGTAGCGCCCCGGCGTCTGACCAAGCCCTTTGCGGAACATGGTGATAAATGCCGTGGTTGAGTCGTAGCCCAGCGCGTGAGCGGTTTGCTGCACGGTTTGCCCACGGATCAACAGCTGGAGCGCCAGAATAAGCTGCAGCTGATGCCGCCAACGGCGAAAGCTGAGGCCCGTCTCCTTCACCACCAGCCGGGCCAGATTGCGTTCACTCATCGCAAAATGTCCCGCCCACTGCCCCAGGGTTTGCCAGACGGCGGGCTCTGCGGCCATGGTATCGACCATCTGACGAATTTTTGGATGAGCAGATACCGGCAACTGCAGCTGCTGCTGTGGCTGCTGCGGGAGTTCATCGAACAGCACCTGAATTAATCGCTGCATTGCCTCGTTATTTTTCTGCCCCTTATTTCGCCCGGCAAGCGTGAGGATAAGCTCACGCACGAGCGGCGAAATCTTCAGCGTACAGCAATGGTCTGGCATCGCCGCCGCGCCGGGTTCAATAAATAAAAAGCACAGGCGGGCGCCGGGCGTTGCCCGATTGCTGTGAGGCACTAATCCCGGGATCCACACCGCATACTGCGGCGGCACCATCCACATGGCGTTTTCCACTTCACAGGTGATGGCGCCGTGCAGGGCCAAAATCAACTGCCCCTTTCGGTGCTTGTGCTGGGGAATAAACTGCTCATCCTCCACCACCTGGATGCGGAAAGCCACCGCGTTTTCCGGCTGGCTATCAGGCTCATAGCCCGCAAGGCCCAATCCTGTTGTCATCTTATTTGTCCGGTATCAGCGATTATTTGTCATTTTAGCTTGATTCAATCACAACGAAAACCGCGTATTGTAGCGGCTCCTGAGAATGACAGAGAACCCCATGAGTAAAGTTATCCAGCCCTCCCGTCGTCAGACGCTGTTGTTGATTGTCGGGATTTTGCTTATCGCCACCACGCTGCGCGTGACCTTCACCGGTGCCGCACCGCTGCTCGACAGTATCCGCGCCGATTACGGTCTGAGCACTGCCTGGACAGGCATGCTGACCACTCTGCCCCTGCTGGCGTTTGGCCTGTTTTCCCCACTTGCGGCGGGTGTTGCTCGCCGCTTCGGGGTGGAACGCAGCCTGTTTGCAGCCCTTGTGCTGATTTGTGCCGGCATTGCCGTCCGCTCTCTGCCTTCTGCCACCTTTTTGTACGTCGGCACCGCCATAATTGGCTGCGGTATCGCCATGGGGAACGTCCTGCTGCCGGGGTTAATCAAAAGAGATTTCGCGGGCCACGTCGCACGAATGATTGGCGCCTATTCATTGACGATGGGCGCCGCCGCCGCGATCGGCTCAGTGCTGGTTGTACCCATTGCGATGAGCGGCGCAGGCTGGCACGGTGCGCTGTTGGCGTTAATGGCCTTCCCGCTGGTAGCCCTGCTGTTCTGGCTGCCGCAGCTGCGTCAGCACGCGCCAGGCACCGTTACCACATCGCGCAGCCTGCATAACAAAGGGATCTGGCGCTCGGCGCTGGCCTGGCAGGTGACGCTGTTCCTCGGCATTAACTCGCTGGTCTATTACGTGGTGATCGGCTGGCTCCCGGCGATCCTTATCAGCCAGGGCTACAGCGAAGCACAGGCCGGATCGTTGCACGGGTTATTGCAGCTGGCTACTGCCGTGCCAGGACTGCTGATCCCGATTATCTTGCATAAGCTTAAAGATCAACGTGGTATTGCCATTATCGTTGCCATAATGTGCGCCATCAGCGCCATCGGCTATTGGCTGTTTCCGCAGCAGGCGGTGGTATGGACGCTGATTTTCGGCTGCGGCTCTGGCGCAACAATGATCCTCGGCCTGACGTTTATCGGCCTGCGTGCGGGCTCCGCCCACCAGGCCGCAGCGCTGTCCGGCATGGCGCAGTCCGTCGGCTATTTGCTGGCCGCCTGTGGGCCGCCGGTCATGGGGAAAATCCACGACGCCAGCGGCGACTGGCATATCCCGCTTATCGCGGTCGCAGTTATCTCACTGGTTATGGCGGTGTTTGGTGGTCTGGCAGGACGCGCCAGGGAAATCAGCAGCTAATAACAGGCATTGCCGGGCGGCACTTCGTTTGCCCGGCCTGAAGCCCTGGGCCCGGTGAGCGTGAGCGCCACCGGGCGATCGTCAGTTTGCCGCTGCGCGCAGGAAAGCGTGCACCAGCGGAGCCGGACGCCCTGCAAGGGCGTTACGTTCATGCTGGAACAGCGTTCCGACAAAAAACGGATGGGTGACAAGTTCCACCGCGCGGATCTCACCTTCTTCATCCCAGCCCGTCACGCGCAATGCGCCCTCTTCCAGCTCAGACGCAAACTCAGGCGAAATTCCGTAGCTACAGTGATAGCCCTCTTCGATGCTCAGACGGCCGTAGGCTTTGGCAATCAAAGTATTGCTACGCAGCTCAATGGTGTCTGATTTTTCCACCAGCGAACAGCTAAGCGGTGCGATAACCATCCGGCCTTCGGTATCCGTTTCAGCATGCGCAGCATCCTGCCAGCCCAGCACGTTGCGCGCATATTCGATAATGGCATGCTGGAAGCCGCCACAGGTGCCGAGGAAAGGCAGGCTGTTTTCGCGAGCGTAGCGAATGGCAATAAAGGCGCCTTCAGCATTTTTATACGGGCTGGCAGGAACCAGCCAGAGCGCGTCGTATCCAACCAGATCGTCGGCGCTTTTGATGTCGGAGGTGGAGATCCAGTCGTAGTCGGCGGTGATATCCTGAACGGCGGCGGCGTCGTCAATCGCCAGCGGAATCGCCTGATGGGCAATCACCTCTGGATTGAAGTCGCCTACGAGGGCGATACGCACTGTTTTTTGATTCGAAGCGTGTTCCATGAAGGGTTCCTTATGCGGTGCAGTTTACGGGCTACATAAGGAACACCAGCCTACCGGGAATTTGTCGCCGGAACAATCCCCGGTTTTAGCAGGCGCTGGCCTTTTCATCCCGGTGCGGAAAGTATTACCCTTTCAGCAAAACATCGCGGAATAAGGACAAAAGATGATTCAGTGCAAACGCGTGTATGAGACGCCTGCGCCGGAAGATGGCTACCGGGTCCTGGTCGACCGACTCTGGCCGCGCGGGGTGAAGAAAGAAGCGTTAACCTGTGATGAATGGTGCAAAGCGCTTGCCCCTTCGTCAGCGCTGCGAAAAGCCTTTCATGGCGAAGCCATCGACTTCACCACCTTCAGTAAAGAATACCGGGCAGAGCTGCAAAGCCAGGTAGCGGAAGGCCAGCGCCTGGCGCATCTCGCCAAGCAGCAGACGGTGACGCTGATTTATGGGGCGAAGAACACGGAGCAGAACCATGCGCGGGTATTAGCTACATGGCTGGAGAGCCTTACTCGCTGACTTTTTCCAGTTCTTCAGCCGGGAGGGCATCAGGCGTAAGCGGCATCAGGTGCTCCGGACGTACAAACGCAAACCCGGCCTGGCCGTCGACGGACTGAATATCACCGGTGACCAGCCACAGCGCACGCTGTGCTTGATGGGGGAGTTCTGTGACCACGCCGTTAACCGGATTGAGGATGCGCTCGCCTGGCTGGCAGAGCGCAAAAAGCGAAACAGATTTACCGATATTCGCCCGACCGGCGGGCGTGCGGGCAGCGATAATCATCGCCAGGGTGCCCGGTTTAAGCTGAAACATGCGGCTCTCACACGATCTGAAATTAAGATTAATCTTAATGGCAATTCTATCCTGGAGAGCCGTTATCTGTCACGAGCCAGAATGATCCCGGCGGTATAACGTCCATTCGTCAATCACTTCCCCGGACGGTAATTTACAGTCAGAACGCACGCCCTGTGGGGTTTGCACCGGGACTGACGTCCCGCCTTTTTGCTGACAATAGACCGCGGCCGGGTTGGCCATCCCGATATTTGGCGGCTTTGGTGCATCATCCGGTTTTGCAGTCGTGCAGCCCGCAAGTACAAGCGGCAGTAATAATCCAGCGTATTTCATTGTTATGGCTTCCTTTATTGGCGGCTGATTTGCCTTAAACTTCATTATTTCTTCATTTTAACTGCACTTTTGCAACTTAAATTAGGCCTGTTCCCAAACTGACCAGGGAACACATCATTCCATAATCAATGAATTTTTCCCCGCCTCCCCCGGCGGGGCTTTTTTGTGGCACTTCATCGTACTCTCGCTCCTTCGATCCACTTGAGATGGATGCGGAAAGCGCTATTCAGGCAGCAGACGCCGCCATGTATCTCGATAAGAAAACCCGTCAGCGAATCAGCGTCGCCTCCTGACGCGCCAGCTTCATCCTGTACATATCCGCATCGGCCACCTGAATCGTGGTGGCCAGATCGTGCTGATAAGTCGCCACGCCCCACGACACTGACAAGTGAACAGCACTTCCGCTGGCGATAAAATCGTGTGCTGAAATTTCCCGTGCCACACGTTCAGCCACCCGTCGGGCATCGTCCTCACCGGTTTTCTGCAGCAGGATCACAAACTCGTCACCGCCGGTGCGAATCACCAGATCTTTAGCGTCCCGCACGCTGGACATCATCCGCAGGGCAATGACCTGTAGCGCCCTGTCCCCTGCGGAGTGGCCCCAGGTATCATTGATGGCCTTAAACTTGTTGCAGTCCATCAGGATAACTGACGGATAATCGTCCATGCGCTCATGAACAAACTCGAGAATTTTGCGCGTAAAGCAGCCCGTCAGTGGATCGGTGTAAACCTTAATGTCGCTCAGATTGAGCTGGCGACGCAGCACAAAGGCCAGCAGCAGGAAAAGGAATGGCGCAATCAGCACTGCGCTCCAGCCGTGGGTGTCGTTGAGCACGAACAGATAGAGCGGCACCGCGTAACGAAATTCATATTTACTCGAAATGGCACGCACCGAAGCATCATTCAGCCAGAAGCAGTTGCCCGTAAGGCACAAAGAGGTCTTGTCCGGCACGTTCACCAGTTGAACCATCAGCGTCGGCGGTATCTGCCCGTCAAAGACGTCAGTCAGCGTGTCGCGCATTTCGCTCAGCGAATGATCGTACAGCAGATACCCGACAATCCGGTCTGACACTTCGGCTCCGGATAAATCATAGATGTAGCTGATCACGCTGAAGGCCATTTCCCCGGTGATGCGATCCCTGTAAAAATTCGTCGAGCTGCCTTCCCGCTTAGTGACGTCTTTTTGCAGCAGGCGGTCGTAGAAGGACTGCGGCGGCTTGAAAAAGTAGCCAGGCTGGTTCGCCATTTTTGAATCGCTAAAATGAAAAGGCACGGAATCCTGAGGATCGAACCAGTAAAACCAGCTGGTATCGTGCGCAATAATGTAGCGATGTGAGTCGTAGCGGCCAGGATTGATGCTATTAATTTTATGGCGAATGAATTCAGCCGCTACGTACATGCAGCTGGCATCAAGACTTTGCGTACGGGAAATCAGCGTACCTGAATCACCATTCAGATGGTTGGGATCACCATTGATCGCCCACTCATCACCATCCCGGAGTGAAAAGGCCGTTAACCCACCGCATTCGCGCGTTCCGCGTATTTGCTGGAATCGTACCCCAGTCGCATCGGCGAGCAGTTCATTGTCGTTAAAAACCATATTGACCTGATTCACCAGTGCATTGATACGCTCGTTGATCTCAGCCATTCGCTGTTGATAGGCAAACATCACATAAAGGGTGACGCAAAAAAGCGTCACTGCTGCGGAAATCAGCAGCGCCTGGCGTTTTCTGAGCGCATCCTGGACATTCTTCACTAAGGCACCACTGACAAAATAAGAGAGCGTGACGATACGGATGTAATTTAACGGAGTTATACACGCTACGCCATGATGCAAGGGAGATAAACAATCTGGCGGCGTCCTGTGCCACAAGGCAGGCAAAAGCCCTACTCAACGCTTTGCTTATCGTAACGACCATTCCGGTTCGGGCATAAAAAAATAGCCACCCTGAGGACGTGATTTATACTTGATCTCTGAAGCCTCTTTTCCTCTAAACAGGAGTCAAATATGGGATTGTTCAGTTTCGTGAAAGAAGCCGGCGAAAAACTCTGGGATGCGGTAACAAACCAGAACAGCGACGAACAGAGCAAAAAGCTGGAGACGCACATTAACGACCTGGGCCTGCCCGGGGCAGATAAAGTCAAAGTGGATGTGGCAAGCGATGGCACGGCCACCGTGACCGGAGACGGCCTGAGCCAGGAAGCGAAGGAGAAAATTCTGGTCGCCATTGGTAACGTGGCGGGCATTTCGCAGGTAAACGACAGCCTGTCCACCGCGCAGCCAGGCACAGAAAGTCGCTATTACACCGTGAAGTCAGGCGACACGCTGAGCGCCATTTCAAAAGCAGAATACGGTACGGCCAACGAGTATCAGCGCATCTTTGAGGCCAATAAACCCATGCTCAAACATCCGGACAAAATCTATCCGGGTCAGGTGTTAATCATTCCTAACAAACCTTGAGGTATTCACTATGAGCCTATTCGATCAAGTGGCTGGCATGTTTGGCGGTCAGGATGGCAAAGCCGGAGCTTATCAGGCCATTCTCAGCTGGATTGAAGAACAGGGCGGCATTCAGGCTTTGTTGGAAAGATTTCAGCAGGGCGGACTGGGCGCGATTGTCGAATCCTGGATAAGCACCGGCGGGAATCAGCCCGTTTCGGCGGATCAGATAACCCAGGCGCTGGGCTCTCCTGCCGTAGCCGATCTGGCAGCAAAACTCGGTATCGAACCACAGGCCGCGTCGAATTTGATTGCCGAACACCTGCCAAAAATGGTCGATACGCTTTCGCCAAACGGTGCGGTTGATGGTCAACAGGATTTGATGACGGAAGGGCTGAATCTGCTGAAGGGGAAATTCTTTAGCTGACAGTATCAGGGTGGGGAGCATGCGCCCCACCCTGTTTTAATTACCCGACTTTCTGATACAGCTCCCAGCGGCGTTTTCCCGACTGCGGAATCTATTCCACCAGCGTAAAGCCAGGGCACCGTAACCGTGGCTAAGCGCTCATGAAATTTTCTAAAAAAATCACTCTCCGCTCGTTAAGAAGCCAGACTTTTAGCCGCTTATAAAAAAAGCAGGTTTTATAGCGAGCTAAGGAGACATGATGTCCATTCGATTTCTGGGTAACAGTGGCAAGGTATTTCCGAAAAGTATTTTTCCTGAAACCAAAAATTCAGATCCGGTAAAGGATCTCCATGAGAAGAAAAAACGGCTTCAGGCGTTAAGAAGTAAAGCAGCGGCTAAGTTTAAGCCAATACCACCTAAGATACTTAGCCTTATCAATAAACTGGACAGCATGCTACAAAGTGCGGAATTCTCTTCCTCTGTCACAGAATCAAAAGTCATGCAGCTTTTAAGCCAAATTTCATCAATGATTGAAAACACAAAGGGCTCAAAAAACAATAACAAAAATGATGATTTATTTACTTCCCAGGGATCTTCACCGGATGAAGTTTTATCAAAAAGTGAAAGTGTCTTTGTTGAGCTGAAAAAAAGAAAGCCCAATTCCCTCTTACACGACCAGACTGCACTGGAGTCGCGAATAGTAGACCAGGTCTGAATTAAACAGCGCGAAAGAGGATAATATGAAAGCCATACGCAAGGGCAAGTGTTATTGATTTATAAAATAAAGCAAAGGCTCTGCGGTTAAACTAACTGATGCTGATTACCCGCTAATCCATTGAGGTTGTCAAAAAAAGCCCACCAGGGAGTGGGCAAGGAGAGAGATGACTTTTTTATTATTTTAGTTCCTCGCGTACAGATACATTTACTATCATTTCGGTCTGATTTTGATCCTTTCTTTTCTTTTTATGTATCATATCTTTAATCGAAAAGTGTTTTATAAGCCATAACAGGTCAATGGTGTTGCTGTCAGAACGCACTGGACCTTTCGTTATTTTAATCGCTTCATCAGCATCTTTTCTTTGATGGGTAACCTTATCGTTTTCAATATCCTCTACTTTATCATGTTTGCTCACCAGCACAGGCTTTGAGTGATAAGATGAAGCAGAAACAAATGAGCCAGGTCCTTTAACAGAAAATGACATAACACTTCCCAATCTTTCTAATAAAATATAAAAGCACCAATAGATATGGCGATCGCCGTAAACATTTAGCCTAAGCATTGGATTAAAATTAACATGTTTTGTTATTTATGAATTTAAACACTTCATAAACGGATTCGCATCGTTTCACATGGGCTTGACACTTTAATTTCGTTTAACTCAGTTACAAGCGACAAATTGAATTCAGAAGTTAAATTCATAAGCAAAAATAAACATTGATGTGGCATTGTCACGCGCACTTGTCATCTAAAAGGATTTATTGATCTCAATCAATATTAAATTCATTATTAAATCATGAGCGGCTGTTTAGGATTCATTTACTGGCTTGTGATATTTTGGCTCCGGGTTATAAAACCCAATCTGTCAGGATGGTATTTTTATCAATGACACTTTTAAATTGAGTTTATGATAATAGAGGTTTTCACATGAAGAAAATCAGTCTTGCGGTAGCGCTTTCATTATTATCCGTACATGCCTTTGCTCAGGAGACAAATAATTGCGTTCATGTTAATCAATCACAAATTGAAGGATTGTTCGACAGATGGAATGCGTCATTAAAAACGGGCGATGCAAAAACAGTTTCGAATAATTACCTTAGCGATGCTGTGCTATTGCCAACGGTATCAAACCACGTTCGCCTCACTGATGCGGAACGTGTAGATTACTTCGAACATTTCTTGCAAAAAAAACCGACTGGAAAAATTGACAGTCGTACCATCCGCCTGGGTTGTAATAAAGCCATTGATACTGGCGTATATACCTTCACTTTTGACGACAAATCAACCGTTACGGCTCGCTATACCTTCACATACGCCTGGGATGGTAAAGACTGGAAAATTTCCTCCCATCACTCTTCAGCTATGCCTGAGGGTTAATCAGCAGGATAGGATGCCCGCCATATCATAATACAAATACTTCCATAAGAAATATTGAACATGACATGGTAGCAAGACTTAAAGTAAGCGAAGGAAACAAGGAGTCTACTTCTGTTTCCTTTGCATACTAAAACGCTCACGCCAGCTACCTGTTATGTATTAAAGATAAACTCAAAATGTGATTGGACTGACCTCACACAAAGCACAAAGAAATTAAGTAATTGAAAATATTGAAAAAATAACCCTTGGAAGTCCAAAAGAAAAGAAGAACAAGATAACCATAACTAAAGCATGCTTAACAAACACGGAACTAGTAAAAAAACTTCCGCCTTTGCTAATTCCCGCCATGAATACAAATATAAAACTTATCAAGCAAGACCAAATAACGAGCAATACTGAAATTGATGTGCTGAGTGACATATCGCGTGAAAAAACATTTACGGATATAGAAATGAAAGTAAAGAACGATGCAAACAGTGCAATTACGGCAAGTAATGAATTCCTGGCTGTCACTACTTCACTCTCAAATCCTTCAACTTTATTAGCAAGATTTTGTTCTGCATCATTCAAAGACAAATCCATTCCAGCGACTTTATCTATCTGCTGGGAAAGCTGCTCCCTTAATTCGGAAATATTAGACTTGCTTTCTTCAATCATACGCTTACTTTCAGTTAAGTCATTAGAAAAAGAAGTTATAAGCCGGTTTGCTTCTTTCCAATATATACTTGCCGCGTCCCCCCGCTCAAGTTCTTTAACTCCCCTTAGAGAAAACGGGTTACTTCCATCATTTTTTGCAAAGCTGAAGGATGAATTAATGTTATTATCTGCCTTACCAATTTTATTTGTCCAGCCAGTCACACCCGGATCGTTTGTAATATCTTTCGGAGGAATGAAAACGCTAGCCAGATTATGTTCATCCATAAAGCTGGCTCCACCATCCTTATTATCATCTTGAGTGGTAAAATTACGCCCCGATGCCCCACCAATATTTACAGAGCCTATTTGAGCGTTAGAAGAACGTCCTGTAGTCGCTGTTTTTGAACCGGATGAAACAAATGTTGTACTGGTAATGTCGTTATTAAATGAATTACTCGCCCCTTCACCTTGAGAGTTAGTGACAGATGATCCAACTTTCTTTTCAGTACTCATTTTTAACGCCTATGTTCTTTTATTTATATTCATTCATTTTTAACATAAATGCATCTTTAATTTGATTATTACTGTATTCCTTATAAAAAACATTTTCTTGCAAAGTACTTACATCCACTTGCTTCACAAAAATTGATTGTTGTTTAATTGTATCCACCCCAGGCATAATTGTAAGATGACAATTAAAACCTTTACCGTGTAGTTCAAACTGACGATTAACCATGAGAGTTACATCACTCAATTGATCTGAACTCCCTAATTCAGAAGTATTTAAATATTTTTCAGAAATACTTTTACTTGGGTTTTCGTCAGGCTCAGCCAAGAAAGCAACCAAACCAATCCGGGCTATTTTAATGTTCAACATCTCATGTACAAAAGAGATTTTGTCAAATAATTTATCAAAAAACTCAGAATTCACTTCCTGCTCTGTATCAAAACGCTCAATAAACAAGTCAAATCTCTGAAAAGAAGCCTGTGCCCTAATTTTATTGTTAGGAGAGTGAAGTTGCAATCGAGGAATTTCCGCTGGTGCATCTTTAGGTAACATGTTGAACAGTTGAACATTATCTAATTGGATACCTATCGCCGATTTAAATTCGCGTTTTATAAAGTATGCTAGCCCATCAAAATCTACTGATGAACTTACGTCATAAAAGAAACCAATTTGGATTTGTAAAGTTTTCATTTTCTAGCTCAATAATCAATTGAATTTCAGTCTATTTTATATCATTCAATTGCTCTTTTTAAAGTTTTTTGTTGACGTTTGCTCTATAAATGCAGGAGTGGCGTAACTTTGACCTTGTATCGCTCACCCGGAGTTGACTCAGTTTTTCGCGATGTTAGCTTACGGTGTCTGCTTGCCCTGTTGAGCGTTCAACTAAACGATGCTTTCACACCGCTGGCGCCTTCTCCATGCCAGTCAGTAGCATGGGGGCATCTTCACTATCTCTCCAGTAGTGATGCCGTCGAATACCGAAACAAGGAATGAAGTACAGTAAATTACAGAGCGTTGGCTGCAGCTAGCTCTCCCATGAATCCCTGAATAACCTGATGCCGGATGAGTACCGGCTGATGTCTAAAAGCTATAAATTTCAAAAAGTGTGTGAAAGTATAACGGGTATGCTTACAAGCCCCTATATGGTCCACTTCTTCCGGGCAACATCACAGGCAGAACATGGCGCGCAGGTAAAGTCAAATGCTATAACGATGAAATTCAGCAAAGCACGGGATAAAGCCGAGATTGAATGGGGTGGCGGTACGCCGGCAACGTTTCACGAACAGCGGTCACTGACAGAAAGCCTCTATGAAGCCTAGGAAATCGATACGTCGGAACTGCTTGCCCATAAATCACCGAATCAAACAGCACATTATCATAACGACGAGGGAAAGGCTGGGTAAAAGTATCAGGATAATTTGCAGGTATGACATCATGACAATGGCATGTAGTATGCCATTGCCATTTTTATATTGCCTAACTTTAATACTCTTCTAACAACCGCTTAATCTCCTCATTGACAATCTGCGCATTTCTTACCATATGTTGAGATGGGTCAACATCGTTAGTATGTACAAGTGCGTTACGATACTTAATGAGAGTGATTATTTCAGGCCCTAACCCTTCAGGCACAGCCTTGGCATCTATGAGAGTCTTGACTAATCGTGAAATTGATAAATGCCGTTTTGTTGGCGGTATATAGGTAATTGAAAGTGATTGCAGACAACTCAATCCATAAGCTTTCTCAAACACTTTGTCATATAATGCGCCAAGATTTACTTCAATAGTTTTAAATAACTCCATAAAAATGCCATAAAGAATACAACCTTGATTGTTATAGTCATCAATGTCCCTCAACTCTTCATTGAGGTTTTCTTCTGGACTGCTTTTTATGCTTTCAAGCTCAACCCTCCTAATTATCCCCATGCCAATAGAGTTATATTTATCAGCTTTAAGTGCTTTAAGTGCTTTAAGTGCTTTAAGTGCTTTAAGTGCTTTAAGTGCTTTAAGTGCTTTAAGAATAAAATAACTTATAAAAAAAGACTAAAGATAAAAAAAGCAGTCGCTGTATTTTTTGTTGCAATTCTTATCCATCGTGACTCCTCTAAATATACTACCAGTGTCAACAAATCACCTAAAATCGCCAGCATTGATAAAATGGTAATTGCAATTAAAAAGCAATATTCCTTTGTTTGTATTGTCGTGATAATTTCATTTACGCTCTGATCTTTCTCCAACTCTCTTTCTTGATGGTTTCTAAGAAATATGTAAGCGGTCAACGGTAAACCATAAACGCCACCTAAAACTTGAGCTTGAGTTGAGTTGAGTTGAGTTGAGTTGAGTTGAGTTGAGTAAATATAGAGATTTTGATTTTCAGAAAGAGAAACCAATGGGTTATAGTAAGCAATAACCGCCCATACCATGCTAAAAATCAAACAAAATGATGTAATGCACCATGGATAGTTAATTAATTTATCCAACCATGAATAAATCAGTTTTTTTCATCATCGAACCATCGTAGAGTTTCGAACATGGCAAAATACTAACATTTTGATAAATTGTTTTGATAAAATTTTGATAACCGTTAGCGGGCTAACCAAAAACAACGGGAGCGTTAAGCTCCCGTTAATAGATTTAACAATTATCGCAATTACATATTCGCGATAATTGCATCACCAAACTCTGAACATTTCAGCAGCTTAGCGCCTTCCATCAGACGTTCGAAGT
>NZ_DALZVG010000040.1:0-22406 GCF_032012665.1 Scandinavium sp. | reverse complement strand
ATCAGCTGCCCGGTGATAAACCGCGACAGATCGCTTAACAGCCAGACCACGCTGCCGGTGACGTCCTCCGGTTGCTGGGCCCCCGTTAATGCGCGCCCGTTTTCGTAAAGCTGATGGCGCTCGGCCGGAACATATTCCGTCGCCTCGACGCGGGTTAACCCCGGCGCAATGGCGTTGATACGAATGCGTTTTTCGCCCAGCTCGCGCGCCATCGAACGCGTCATGGCAATCACGGCACCTTTACTGGCCACGTAGGCCATAAGGCGCGGTGCGCCCCACAGCGCGGTGTCCGAAGCGACGTTCACGATCCCTGCCCCTTCGCGCAGCAGCGGAACAGCGGCGCGGGTCACAAGCCAGGTACCTTTGACGTTCACGCTCATCACGCGGTCCCAAAGATCGGGATCGTAATCGAGCATATTTTTGCCGCCCACGCCGGTTGCCATCGCCGCGTTGTTCACCAACCCGTCAATCTGGCCTCGCTCGCCAATTGTGCTGAACACCTGCTCAATGGACTGAGGATCGGCCAGATCGATAACGTGAGATTCGATCGTAAAACCTTGCGCACGCAGGCCGTGTGCGCTCTCAGCCAGCTCACCCTGAAGGATGTCGCACATCACCACCGCCGCTCCCTGCTCCGCGCAGGCTTTGGCAAAGTGATAGCCCAGCCCGCGCGCGGCGCCGGTGACGACAATGCGCTTTCCGCTCAGCAGCCCATTCATCAGGCCGCTCCCTGCTGTTCTTCACGCTCAGCCAACTGTTCTTTGGCCGCTTTTTGCATCATACGGCGCAGGCGTGAAAGGCCGACGTCGTGCTGGTAGAGGTACTCATGTTCGCGGGCATCGGGCGCCAGGCTTTCCAGCACCACGCGATCCTGCTCCAGCACTTCCCAGTGCAGCTTTTCCAGACGGTTGCGGTACATAAAGCGCCACATATCGCGCTGCCAGCCCTGCACGCGGCGGATACGCCAGAAGAAGACGCGGCAGTTGTCGTTATCTTCCGGCACCACCATGCCGACGATAAAGAAGTGGCCGCCCGGCCCGAAACGCTTCTTATAAGGAATGGAGAGGCGCATCCAGTACGCGCCGCTGTTGCCCAGCTCCACCCAGTCGAAGTTGACGCCGCTCTGCCCTTTTTTCTCAAAGATGAAGCCGGTTTTGGTGGGCTGCAGCACCATGTCAGCCTTGCGATCTCCTTCCGCCATCGAGTGCGAGGAGGAGTGCAAATAGGTGCCGTGCATCGGGTCCATCACGTTTTCCAGCGCGTACTGGTAATTACATTTCCACGCGGCGGTGCAGAGGAAGTTGCTGAAATTGTCGGTGTCGGCGAGTTCATCCGGGAAGCTCAGTTCGTCCGGCTGTTGGTCAGCGGTAACGCCGAACCACAGGAAGATGGCCCCGTGCGCCTCCTGCACGTTGTAGCTGCGCACGCACTGCTGGCCGACCAGCGGGCATTTGTCCACCGCAGGCACATCTTTCACCTCGCCGTTACCCGCCACTTCCACGCCGTGATACCAGCAGGCGATACGGTCGCCGAGGTTCCAGCCCATCGACAGGCGCGCGCCGCGGTGCGGGCAGCGGTCTTCCAGCGCCTGCACCTGACCATCTTTATTGCGCCAGACCACAATCTGCTCGCCCAGGCGGGTAATGCCCACAGGAGCAGACTGCACTTCCCAACTGGCCAACACCGGATACCAGAGGCCGCGCAGTCCTTTATCGAGATAATTTTGTACGGTAGTCGTCATCGCGTTGTCCTCAGTACCCGTTAACCTGTAAGAATGCCTGGAAGCTGGCCTCGCTCCACGGCTCGCCCTGCTGATCGTGCATGCGCACCGCGTTCAGCCCGTTTACCAGCTCCGGTAATGCTTCGGCGCCCTGTTCAAAGAGGTCTTCCAGCGTAGCGATGAGGCTCACTTCCCAGTTTTCCGGCGCGCGGCTGCGTGTTTGCCAGATCAGATTCTGGTAAGCACCCGGCTTATGGATAGCGCCATTGCCGCCCTCGGCCGGCGGGGTAAACTGGCGGCTTTCCGGCAGCGCCGGGTTGAAGTTCAGGGTATCGCTCATGCCACGGTCTCCTCGACAAAGGTAATCTGGATTTGGTTTTCAAATACCCGAACCGGGTAGCGGTTGAGGTTGCGGCCGCCGGGGCCGTGCAGGCACTGGCCCGTTTTGACGTCGAACACCGCTTCATGCAGCGGGCATTCCACTTTGCCGTCTTCCACGAAACCCTGGCTCAGTAGCGCATAGGCGTGCGGGCATACGTCTTCCAGCGCGTAATATTCACCGTCAATCAAATAAACGCCGATCTCTTTACCTTCGACGTTGCCGCTAAAAGGGAAATCTTCCTGTACTTGCTCTGTGTCACATACGCCTATCCAGCTCATCGCGATCCTCCCAGGCTCTTGTTTCATATATGAAACTCTGTTTCTTATTTAATACGGTCAATATAAAAGCGATGAACCTTTCGTCAAGCGCCAATGTGACAAAGTTGTTAACCGATCGGCAATTAATTAACTAAGTGTGCAAAGGATCACGAAAAAATGCAGAGATATGAAATTTTCATTTTTCAGGCGTGAATGAATACGTTTTTTTGATGTCCTTTGAATTTAATAAATAGATATTGACTTCTTTTCTTTTTGTTCCTTAAAAATAAAGGAAAAGGCAGCCATGAAGTTTCACCTGTGAAACAGCATTTATTTTTATTTTTTATAATCAATAAGTTTCACAGGTGAATCATTTTAGCTGCGTGACAATCACTGTGATAAAAATATAACCAGATAAAATCTTAAGGTGGGCATGATGACGGCAAGATGGCAAGGCACGATAGCACTGTTATTGCTCATTATTATTTCTTACATCGACCGGGTAAATATCTCTGTGATGATTTTAAACCCGGATTTTGCTGAACATTTTCAGCTAAATGAAAACAGAATGTTACAGGGAATGCTCATGACCTGCTTTCTTCTGGGTTATGGTTTCTCCGCCTTATTATTAACGCCGGTTATCGAAAGCAAGCTGCATTATCGGCAGGGATTATTAAGCAGCATTGCGATTTGGGCCCTCGTTTGCGCTATTTCACCTCTGCTCGGCTCGCTGATGGGAATGCTCGTCGCGCGCGTGATTCTGGGCATTGCCGAGGGGCCGCTCTTCTCGCTGAAAACGCGCTTTATCAGCGATAACTTCAACGCGGAGGAAATCGGCAAACCCAATGCGGTTACCGCGCTCGGCGTCTCTCTCGGCCTGGCGGTAGGCTTTCCGCTGGTCACCTGGCTGATGGCGCATTTCGGTTGGGCGGGGTCATTTTATGCGCTGGCGGCGATGAATCTGCTGCTGGGTGGCGGACTTATCTGGCGCTTTCTGCCTGCGCCGCACCTCGTCACGAAGAGCAAAAAACCGGGTTTGGTGCAGACGTTCACGCTTGCCTGGCAAACGCCGCTGCTGGGCTGGATCCTGCTGGTTGAAATCGCCACCCTGAGCTATCTGTGGGGCAGCAGCGCGTGGCTGCCCGCGTGGCTTCGCGATGAACACCACTTCTCGCTGCATGCGACGGGAATGCTGGCGGCTATTCCCTTTCTGCTAAGCCTGGGTTCCAAGTTTCTGGGTGGCGTGCTGCTCGACAAAATGCGCCCGGAACAGGCACCAATGCTGTTTGTGATGGGCGGCCTGCTGACGGCGCTGTCCGTGATTGCGCTGATGCTGAGCCATCAGGCTGCGTGGCTGGCGCTGTTTATGCTTTCCGCTAACGTCTTCTGGGGGCTACAGGGTGCTGCCATTCCTGCCGTGCTCCAGCATCATGCCGCGCGGGAGGCGGTCGGTAGCGCCTATGGGATCATCAATGGAATCGGGAATATCTGCGCCGCGTTTATTCCGCTGCTGATGGGCGTGGTGATGAAATCGGTGGGATCGGTCAGCTCCGGCTTTTCGGTGCTGGTTGTGTCGCAGGTTGTGACCCTGGTGGCCGGAGGAATGTTGCTGCTGCGCATGCGTCGCGCAGCAGCAATCAGCGCATAAGGCTTATTCGCCTTTCTTCGCCGCCTGGATATAAAGCATTTCCAGCGCCAGCGTTGCTGCTGCCAGCGCGGTGATCTCAGACTGATCGTACGCCGGGGCCACTTCTACCACGTCCATGCCGACGATATTCAGATCCTTCAGGCCGCGCACCAGTTTGATCGCACGGTCTGAAGTCAGGCCACCGATCACCGGCGTGCCGGTACCCGGAGCAAAAGCCGGATCCAGGCAGTCGATATCAAAGGTCAGATACACCGGCATATCGCCAACAATCTGCTTAACCTGAGCGATGATATCGTCCACGCCGCGATCGTTTACCTGACCCGCATCCAGCACGGTGAAGCCGTTGTCTTTGTCGAACTCGGTACGAATGCCGATCTGCACGGAGTGGTTCGGATCGATCAGGCCTTCCTTCGGCGCGGTAAAGAACATGGTGCCGTGGTCAAATTCACAGCCGTTCGCGTAGGTGTCGGTGTGCGCATCGAAATGCACCAGCGCCATTTTGCCGAAGTGTTTGGCGTGAGCGCGCAGCAGCGGCAGCGTCACGAAGTGGTCACCGCCGAAAGAGAGCATGCGCTTGCCGGCCGCCAGCAGTTTTTCTGCATGCGCCTGCAATTTTTCACTCATTTCACGGGCATCGCCAAACGCATAAACCAGATCGCCGCAGTCCACGACTTTCAGGCGCTCGCGCATGTCAAAGTCCCACGGGAAGCGATTGTGTTCCCACGCGAGGTTAGTGGACACCTGGCGAATCGCCGCCGGGCCGTGGCGGCCACCGGCACGACCGGAGGTGGCTGCATCAAACGGCACGCCGGTGATGACCCACTCAGCGTCGCTGTCGTATGGCTGGAAGTTGAGCGGCAGACGCAGGAAACCAAACGCGTTCGATACCAGAGAGTTGTCGTACTGATGACCCAAAGTGCTCATAAAGATGACCTCGTATACCGTCGGGTGTTTATGACAGATGAAAAAAAATCCCTTCCGCGTCGTTAGGCCCGACGAGGAAGGGATCGATTCGTGTGTACTGCTTGTTAAGGCGATTATCGCCAAAATTCTGACCGGGTCAAGCGCCCGGGGTTACTCGTCTTCCAGATAAGTGTAACCGTACAGACCCGCTTCAAACTCTTCGAGGAACTGCTGCTGCAGCGCGTCGTCCAGACCGGTCTGTTTCACCTGATCGCGGAACTGAGTGAGCAGCGTTTTCGGATCCAGCTGCACGTATTCCAGCATGTCCGCCACGGTGTCGCCTTCGTCGGAAAGCTCCACTTCCACGCTGCCGTCAGGGAAGACAAACACGTCCACCGCTTCGGTATCGCCGAACAGGTTGTGCATATTACCGAGGATTTCCTGGTAAGCACCAACCATAAAGAAGCCCAGCATTGGCGGGTTCTCCGGGTCGTATTCCGGCATTGGCATGGTAGTGGCAATGCCGTCACCGTCGATGTAGTGATCGATTGCACCATCGGAATCACAGGTGATGTCCAGCAGCACCGCGCGGCGCTCCGGCACCTGATTCAGGCCCTCAAGCGGCAGTACAGGGAACAGCTGGTCGATCCCCCACGCGTCCGGCATTGACTGGAACAGCGAGAAGTTGACGTACATTTTGTCCGCCATGCGCTCCTGCAGCTCATCAATGATCGGGCGATGGGCGCGATTGCTTGGGTCGAGCTGTTTCTGCACCTCATGGCACATCCCCAAATAGAGCTGCTCAGCCCAGGCACGCTGCTGCAGGCTGTAGGCCCCGGAAGAGTAGCCGATATGGACATCGTGCAGATCCATCTGGCTGTCGTGCAGCCACTCACGCAGCGAACGACGCCCGCCCGGCTCATGAAGCTCCTGCCAGGTTTCCCACATATTTTGCAGCGTTCGCGGTGCATCTTCAGCTGGCGCAGACGGCGTGGTGTATTCGTTACGCTCAACGCCGATGATGTTAGACACCAGCACGGTATGGTGCGCGGTAACGGCACGACCAGATTCCGTGATCACCGTAGGATGCGGCAGGCCGTTTTCTTCACAGGCATCGCCAATCGCCCAGATGATGTTATTAGCGTATTCATTGAGGCCGTAGTTCACCGAACAGTCAGACTGCGAACGAGTGCCTTCATAATCGACGCCCAGGCCACCGCCTACGTCAAAGCACTGAATGTTCACGCCAAGCTTATGCAGCTCGACGTAGAAACGGGCAGACTCACGCACACCGGTGGCGATATCGCGAATGTTCGCCATCTGTGAACCGAGATGGAAATGCAGCAGCTGAATGCTGTCCAGGCGATTGTGCTTACGCAGGATCTCCACCAGCTGTAGCACCTGGGTTGCCGCCAGGCCGAATTTGGATTTTTCACCGCCGGAGGACTGCCATTTCCCCGAGCCCTGTGAAGCCAGACGAGCACGTACGCCAAGGCGTGGCACCACGTTCAGACGTTCAGCTTCTTCGAGCACGATAGCAACTTCGGACATCTTCTCGATAACCAGATAGACCTTGTGGCCCATCTTCTCGCCGATCAGCGCCAGGCGAATATATTCGCGGTCTTTGTAGCCGTTGCAGACGATCACGCTGCGGGTCATGCCGGCATGCGCCAGCACCGCCATCAGCTCGGCTTTCGAACCGGCTTCAAGGCCCAGCGGTTCGCCAGAGTGGATCAGGGATTCAATCACGCGGCGGTGCTGGTTCACCTTGATCGGGTAAACGAGGAAATAGTCGCCTTTATAGCCGTAGGATTCCCGCGCGCGCTTGAAGGCGGCGTTAATGGAACGCAGACGGTGTTGCAGGATCTGCGGGAAGCAGAACAATGCAGGCAGCCGCTGTCCCTGCGCTTCACGAGCTTTCACCAGCTTAGCGAGATCAACGCGGGCTTCGGGTACGTCGGGATCCGGGCAAACGCTGATATGACCCAGCTCGTTCACGTCGTAATAATTATTGCCCCACCAGGCAATGTTGTAAGTACGCAGCATCTTGCTGGCTTCCTGAGAGCTCATTGCCACCTCCTGCATGGAACGTAGTACACCCTGTTCGCCGGCTGACGAAGGGGGAAATAAAGACATGTCGTCAGACATAGCGAACCTCAAATGTTGGCAAAAGTGTAAAACAGTTGACTACTATCGCAATGTTACTCAGCGATAACAACCCATAAACAGCCGTGTGCTTCAGCAGAGTATGCTGAACGCCCGCCTGTGCGACCGGTTTCTTGTTCATATCATTGTAAAACATAGACCCGGGGTTTGAAGGACCACCGGAGAAACCACGAGAAAACCCCTGTGCAACAGGAGCGCCCTTGTCCAGTATCAGAGTGCCTGACCGGCCCTTGAATCCTGAGATAAGCCCGAATGAGGATAACTTCGGCAGGTTTTATGCGAAGAGAGTGAAGCTGCTGGGGATAAATGCACGCCGGAACGGCATGACTGAATCTGCAAAAAACGATGGTTCATTATGTCGTATCACCTCCACACCAACCCACCGGGGCCAGCGACAAGCCAAAGCCAAACTTTCCGTGTAAAAAAACACTGCTTAACCCGGCTGGAAGTGGCGACACGAAGGCAGGCATCGTGCGCTTTTTTGGTATGAGCCGCGCGCGGCGTTTTATACCGGGAACCCGGATAAAAAGCAAAATATTAATGCGCACGCTTCCACCGATGTCAGGAAAAATTGCCAGCCTCCCGGGCACGCAGATGCGACACATCTCAAAAAAAACTGGCAATCGGGCGAAACTCTGACCTAAAATAGCCATCCAGATGTTAATCCATCTATACTGATTAACACCCAGACTGTTTGTGTGATTATCGGCAAGTTCTGGTTTAAAAGTCTGTCAGAACATCCAGTTACAACAGTTTGAGCTAACCGAATTCTTTCCAGGTGAAATAAAACATGGCAAAACACCTCTTTACGTCCGAGTCCGTATCTGAAGGGCATCCAGACAAAATTGCTGACCAAATCTCCGACGCCGTACTTGACGCTATCCTCGAGCAGGATCCGAAAGCGCGCGTAGCCTGTGAAACTTACGTCAAAACCGGCATGGTTTTAGTGGGCGGTGAAATCACCACCAGCGCGTGGGTGGATATCGAAGAGATCACCCGTAACACGGTGCGCGAAATTGGCTATGTGCATTCCGATATGGGCTTTGACGCCAACTCCTGCGCGGTACTGAGCGCAATCGGGAAACAGTCTCCGGACATCAACCAGGGCGTTGACCGTGCCGATCCGCTGGAGCAGGGCGCGGGCGACCAGGGCCTGATGTTTGGCTATGCCACTAACGAAACCGACGTGCTGATGCCAGCGCCAGTCACCTACGCACACCGTCTGGTGCAGCGTCAGGCTGAAGTGCGTAAAAACGGCACCCTGCCATGGCTGCGTCCGGATGCAAAAAGCCAGGTGACCTTCCAGTATGACGACGGCAAAATCGTCGGCATCGATGCCGTGGTGCTCTCCACTCAGCACGCCGAAGATATCGATCAGAAATCCCTGCAGGAAGCAGTGATGGAAGAGATCATCAAGCCCGTTCTGCCAACCGAATGGCTGAACAGCGCCACCAAATTCTTCATCAACCCAACCGGCCGTTTCGTTATCGGTGGCCCAATGGGCGACTGCGGTCTGACCGGACGTAAGATCATCGTGGATACTTACGGCGGCATGGCTCGTCACGGCGGCGGTGCGTTCTCCGGTAAAGATCCGTCTAAAGTTGACCGTTCTGCGGCGTACGCGGCACGCTATGTTGCGAAAAACATCGTTGCGGCAGGCCTGGCCGATCGCTGTGAAATTCAGGTTTCCTACGCAATCGGCGTGGCAGAACCTACTTCCATCATGGTTGAAACCTTCGGCACCGAAAAAGTCCCGGCCGAGCAGCTGACCCTGCTGGTACGTGAATTCTTCGACCTGCGTCCGTACGGCCTGATTCAGATGCTGGATCTGCTGCACCCAATCTACAAAGAAACCGCAGCCTACGGTCACTTTGGTCGTGAACATTTCCCTTGGGAAAAAACCGACAAAGCCGCCCTGCTGCGTGAGGCCGCGGGTCTGAAATAAGTCCTGCCGCTTTCTGCTTCAAAGGCCAGCCTCGCGCTGGCCTTTTGCTTTTCTGCTACGCTAAAAACCCATCATTCGCCCCGCAACCCCCCTTCACGCCAATCTGTCTGAATTCTTCCAATGAAAGCGCTTACACTAATGCTGCAAGGACATTTTTGAGACTTTTTACTTTGCAAGAACCCAATTGTTGTGATGTTACAGCCAGTTTCGGGTAAGTCTCAAAAATGCAATTTATCTGTGCGCATATTCAATTATATCTATTTGATAAATAACATATTATTAAGATTACATAACCTGACATTTGTGTAACCGATTACACCATTGTGATTTATCTCACATCTTTTCACGCCCTCCTAACCTACCCTTTACATTGATAAAACTGATAACCCATTTGGAGGGCATAATGCCTGTCAATAAAAAACAGGGGTATTCCAACAAGGCGATTACGTTCTTTGTTTGCTTCCTCGCAGCCCTGGCGGGATTGCTGTTCGGCCTTGATATTGGCGTGATTGCGGGCGCACTGCCCTTCATCGCCCATGAATTCCAGATTGACTCACACACCCAGGAATGGGTGGTCAGCTCGATGATGTTCGGTGCCGCGGTGGGTGCCGTCGGCAGCGGCTGGCTTTCTTATCGTCTTGGCCGTAAAAAAAGCCTGATGATCGGCGCGATCCTGTTCGTGGCGGGCTCGCTTTGCTCCGCCGCCGCGCCGAACGTAGAAGTGCTGCTGGTATCCCGCGTACTGCTGGGCCTGGCGGTCGGTGTTGCCTCCTACACCGCGCCGCTGTACCTGTCTGAAATCGCGCCAGAGAAAATTCGCGGCAGCATGATTTCGATGTACCAGTTGATGATCACTATCGGGATCCTCGCGGCCTACCTTTCCGATACCGCTTTTAGCTACAGCGGTGCATGGCGCTGGATGCTCGGCGTAATCATCATCCCTGCCGTTCTGCTGCTGATTGGCGTCTTCTTCCTGCCGGACAGCCCACGCTGGTACGCCGCTAAACGCCGGTTTAATGATGCCGAACGCGTACTGCAACGCCTGCGTGACACCAGCGCCGAAGCAAAAAATGAGCTCGAAGAGATCCGTGAAAGCCTGAAGGTGAAGCAGTCCGGCTGGGCGCTGTTTAAAGAGAACAGCAACTTCCGCCGCGCGGTGTTCCTCGGCGTGCTGTTACAGGTAATGCAACAGTTCACCGGTATGAACGTCATCATGTACTACGCGCCGAAAATCTTCGAGCTGGCGGGCTACGCTAACACCACTGAACAAATGTGGGGCACGGTGATCGTCGGCCTGACTAACGTGCTGGCAACCTTTATCGCGATTGGCCTTGTGGACCGCTGGGGACGTAAACCGACGCTGGTGCTCGGCTTCCTGGTCATGGCCGTCGGCATGGGCGTACTCGGCACCATGATGCATAACGGCATCCACACGCCTGGTGCGCAGTACTTCGCCGTCGCCATGCTGCTGATGTTTATCGTGGGCTTCGCGATGAGCGCCGGTCCGCTGATTTGGGTCCTGTGCTCTGAGATCCAGCCGCTGAAAGGACGCGATTTCGGTATCACCTGTTCGACCGCCACCAACTGGATTGCCAACATGATCGTCGGTGCGACCTTCCTGACCATGCTGAACTCGCTCGGCAACGCCAATACCTTCTGGGTTTACGGCGGCCTGAACCTGTTCTTCATCGTGCTGACGCTGTGGCTGGTACCGGAAACCAAACACGTGTCGCTGGAACATATCGAACGTAACCTGATGAAAGGCCGTCCACTGCGCGAGATTGGCGCGCATAATTAAGTTTCAGTTGCTGTAGGTGCCGGGTGGCGCTGCGCTAACCCGGCCTACAGACCCACATTTGTAGGCCCGGCAAGCGCAGCACCGCCGGTGCGATACCGCCTCTTGCACTCCCCCGTCCATCGTTTTATTCTCAGGCTCCATGAAAACCCCTCGCCTTCCCATCGCCATTCAGCAAGCCGTTATGCGCAGCCTGCGGGAAAAACTCGCTCAGGCTAACCTGAAGCTTGGCCGCGACTACCCGGAACCCAAACTGACCTGGCAACAGCGCGGTACCTCAGCGGGCACGGCCTGGCTGGAAAACTACGAAATTCGCCTCAACCCCGTACTGCTGATGGAAAACCAGCAGGCGTTTATCGACGAAGTGGTGCCGCACGAACTGGCGCATCTGCTGGTCTGGAAGCGCTTTGGCCGCGTAGCACCCCACGGCAAAGAATGGAAGTGGATGATGGAGAGCGTACTCGGCGTTCCCGCCCGCCGGACACATCAGTTTGAGCTGGCGTCCGTTCGCAAAAATACCTTCCCCTACCGCTGCGGCTGCCAGCAGCACCAGCTCACCGTACGACGCCATAATCGCGTCCTGCGCGGTGAGGCCGTTTATCGTTGCGTACACTGCGGCGATCCGCTGGTGGCGGAAAAGTAACCTTCGGAAATAACAGGAAGTTTTCTGATCTGACTGATTGCATCTGACAATAGCATTCGCTACGTTGCGGGCTCGTTTTGAGACGGAGTTCGTGATGTCCCGTAAATCAGTTCTGGCGCTGGCATTTTTCGCCACCGCTTTTTCAGGCCAGGCCATGGCCGAAGGTATCAACAGTTTTTCCCAGGCAAAAACCGCTGGCGTAAAGGTCAATTCTGACGTGCCCGGCGATTTCTATTGCGGCTGCAAAATCAGCTGGCACGGCAAGAAAGGCGTTATCGATCTGGAATCGTGCGGCTATAAAGTGCGTAAAAATGAAACCCGCGCCAGCCGCGTCGAATGGGAGCACGTGATGCCCGCCTGGCAGTTTGGCCACCTGCTGCAGTGCTGGCAGGACGGCGGACGCAAAAACTGCGCCAAAGATCCTGTCTATCGCAAAATCGAAAGCGATATGCACAACCTGCAGCCCGCCGTCGGTGAAGTAAACGGCGACCGCAACAACTTCATGTACAGCCAGTGGAACGGCGGGGAAGGCCAGTACGGGCAATGTTCGATGAAGGTTGATTTCAAAGATAAAGTCGCCGAACCGCCTGCGCGCGCACGCGGCGCTATCGCCCGCATCTACTTCTATATGCGCGACCAGTACAAGCTTCCGCTTTCCCGCCAGCAGACTCAGCTTTTCACCGTGTGGAACAAGCAGTATCCGGTCACGGCGTGGGAGTGCACACGCGACGAGCGCATCGCCAGAATCCAGGGCAATCACAACCCTTACGTCCAGCAGGCTTGCCAGGCGCAAAAGAGCTACCCTACACTAGCGTCAATTGTTAACTGATATCCGGAAACCCTGAGACTATGCGCATTCCCCGCATCTGGCACCCTGAACCCATTACCGCTGGTAGTCAGATAACCCTGAGCGAAGAGGCCGCTAACCACGTAGGCCGCGTGCTGCGCATGAGCGCGGGCCAGGTTATTCAGCTGTTTGACGGCAGCAACCAGGTTTTTGAGGCTGAAATTTTACAGGCCGACAAAAAGAGCGTGCGGGTCAGCGTGCTGAGCGGCGGGACCGACGATCGTGAATCTCCGCTGCACATTCATCTCGGGCAGGTCATATCCCGGGGTGAAAAGATGGAATTCACCATCCAGAAGTCAATTGAGCTCGGTGTAAGCCTCATTACGCCACTCTTTTCCGAGCGCTGCGGCGTTAAACTGGATGCTGAACGTCTGAACAAGAAGCTCGCGCAGTGGCAAAAAATCGCCATTGCCGCCTGTGAACAATCCGGGCGAAATGTGATCCCGGAGATCCGCCCGGCGATGGATCTGGAAGCCTGGTGCGCCGAGGAAGAGAGCGGACTAAAGCTCAATCTTCACCCACGTGCCAGCGCCAGCATTAATACGCTGCCGCAGCCCGTTGAGCGAGTACGTTTGCTCATTGGCCCGGAAGGCGGGTTATCGGCGGATGAAATCGCCATGACCGCCCGCTATGCGTTCACGGATATTCTTTTAGGACCCCGCGTTCTGCGTACTGAGACTACTGCGCTCACCGCCATCACCGCGCTTCAGGTGCGTTTTGGTGACCTGGGCTAAACTTCGCGTTACAGGAGAAGAGTAATGATCAAGCTCGGCATCGTGATGGACCCCATTGCGAAGATCAATATCAAGAAAGATTCCAGCTTCGCTATGCTGCTGGAAGCGCAGCGTCGTGGTTACGAGATTCATTATATGGAGATGAACGATCTCTATCTGATCAACGGCGAAGCGCGGGCGCAGACGCGCCTGCTGAGCGTCGAGCAGAACTACGACGGCTGGTACAGCTTCAACGGCGAGCAGGATATTGCGCTTGCCGACCTCGACGTCATCCTGATGCGCAAAGATCCGCCGTTCGACACCGAATTCATCTATGCGACCTATATCCTTGAGCGCGCAGAAGAAAAAGGTACGCTTATCGTCAACAAACCCCAGAGCCTGCGCGACTGTAACGAAAAACTGTTTACCGCGTGGTTTGCTGACCTGACGCCAGAAACGCTGGTCACCCGCAGCAAAATTCAGCTGAAAGCCTTCTGGCAGCAGCACGGTGACATCATTATGAAACCGCTGGACGGCATGGGCGGCGCCTCTATCTTCCGCGTAAAGCAGGATGACCCCAACATTGGCGTTATCGCTGAAACCCTGACCGAGCTCGGCACCCGCTACTGCATGGCGCAGAACTATCTGCCCGCCATCAAGGACGGTGATAAGCGCGTACTGGTGGTGGACGGTGAACCGGTTCCTTATTGCCTGGCGCGTATTCCGCAGGGCGGAGAAACTCGCGGTAACCTGGCCGCCGGTGGCCGCGGTGAACCTCGTCCGCTGACCGAAAGCGACTGGGAAATTGCCCGTCGTATCGGACCAACGCTTAAGGCGAAGGGCCTGATTTTTGTTGGCCTTGATATCATCGGCGATCGCCTGACCGAGATTAACGTCACCAGCCCTACCTGCATTCGCGAAATCGAAGCCGAATTCCCTGTCTCCATCACCGGCATGCTGATGGACGCTATCGAAAAGCGTCTCGGTAAGTAATCGCCACCGGGCGGGAGGGATCCCGCCTTCTCTCGACAGCGCCAAGCTTTCCCCGCATACTGGCCCTTGTTGCTTTTTAAACCAGGAAACAGAACCTCTGACAATGAATTTACAGCACCACTTTCTTATTGCCATGCCTGCTCTCCAGGACCCGATGTTTCGCCGCTCCGTTGTCTATATTTGTGAATACAATGACGACGGCGCAATGGGGATCATCATCAACAAACCGATGGAAAATCTGAAGGTTGAAGGGATTCTGGAAAAGCTGAAAATCGCCCCGGAAGCGCGCGATCCGGACATTCGACTCAACAAGCCCGTGATGATGGGCGGCCCGCTGGCAGAAGATCGTGGCTTCATCCTGCACACGCCGCCTTCGGCATTTTCATCAAGCATCCGAATTTCTGACAATACCGTGATCACCACCTCCCGCGACGTGCTTGAAACGCTCGGCACCGCTGAACAGCCGGCAGACGTGCTGGTGGCACTGGGCTACTCCTCCTGGGAGAAGGGCCAGCTTGAACAGGAAATTCTCGATAACGCCTGGCTGACCGCCCCGGCCGACCTCAATATTTTGTTCAAAACACCGATTGCCGACCGCTGGCGCGATGCTGCCCGCCTGATTGGTATTGATATCCAGACCATGCCTGGCGTTGCGGGGCATGCATAATGAGCGGTACGCTGATCGGTTTTGACTTTGGTACGCGCAGCATTGGCGTTGCCGTCGGGCAGCGCGTTACCGGTACGGCGCGTCCGTTGGGCGCGTTGAAGGCACAGGATGGCACGCCAGACTGGAGCGCCATAGAGAAATTACTCAAAGAGTGGCAACCTGAAGCGGTGGTGGTCGGTTTACCGCTGAATATGGACGGCACCGAGCAGCCACTGACCTCGCGCGCACGTAATTTCGCCAATAAAATTCATGGTCGGTTTGGCGTGAAAATCATCCTTCACGACGAGCGACTGAGCACGGTAGAAGCCCGGGCAGGTTTGTTTGAGCACGGCGGCTATCGGGCGCTGAACAAAGGAAAAGTGGACTCCGCCTCAGCGGTCGTGATTCTGGAGAGCTTTTTCGAGCAGGGATTTTGAATAGTCCCTCTCCCTTGCAGGAGAGGGACTTCAGGCAACCTCAGTGACGCAGATTCTCGTTCGCCCAGCTTACTGCCTGAGTTCTGTTTTTGACGCTTAATTTGCGGAAAACATTGTACAGGTGGGTTCTTACCGTATTCTCACTAATAAACAACGCGCGCGCGATATCCATATTGGTTGCACCGTGACGCAACTCATTAAGAATTTCACACTCACGTTCCGTTAGGGGAACATTATCTGAATCGCTGGATGTGTGAACCGTAGCATACATTGCAGGGTGCATCACGCTCAATTCAGCCGTCTGCTCGCCGTGAAGCACAGCTTTGACGCCCTCAATTAAGCGCGATTCATCATCGTCATGGCGAAATACCCCGTACAACGCTGGCCATTTTGCCATTTCGTACAGCTCATACTTTTGTGCGCTATTAATAATAAGCAAACGTGGGCTCTTGACCTGCGTTTGAATAATATCCCGCCAGATCCCGTTCAATTTTTTATTGGAGACCGCAATATCAAACAGCACGACAGTACCGCGCGGTAAACGCTGCACCAGAGGCTTATTAATATTGTGCACAACGACAAAAACGGAAAGCAGATCGGACAGATAGCTCGCAAAAGCATTCGCCTGAACGGATGGATGAGTGATAAGAAGGAGCTGTTGAGATTTGCCTACACTCTCTGATACATCAAGCATTTAAAAACTCTCCATAGTTGAGACTCACCATCATGGTGATTAAATGGGTCAAAAAGACACAAGCAACGTGATCAATATATAAAATTTTAACTTACTAACCGAAACACTGTTTCATGAGAAAAATCCTATTTCTCATTAACAGAATAGAACGAATGCCTGATAAGTGTCAAAAGATTATCACCTTTTTTTCCATGCCATAACAATACAATGTCATGCAGGACGCGGACTTGCTTTACATATCTTCCAAAAAGGTCGTTTTTACCGCACCAGGCGTAATACAGTATCATGAGAGTGTAAAAAGATAATTGCATTAGCCCGACTTAATATCAACATCAATATAACATTAATGATAGTTAAGTATTAATTCCGCTAACACCTCTGTTTAATTTTCCCAAACATTCTCAGTAAAGATGAATTATTCCGCAAATATTCAGCTGTTTTTTGCCAATAGCGAGACCGGGCTCACAAATTTGAGCCCGTTCGTTAGCAACTTATTTACGAAGTAAAGTCAGAAACGCGGATAATAGATGAAACCCCGAACTTTCTTTCCGCGCCATTTCAGGGAAAAATGCGCTAAAGCCGTCCAGCCGCCTGACGCTGCTGATAGCTTTGAGTGAACGTTAACATACCCACCTGCTGCCCGGTTTGCATCACGCCTGGCAGCTGATGCGTTTTTCCTTCACGAATGAGGCTTCCCACCGCCGGTGTGTTGACCAGCAGTTCATACAGCGCCACCCGACCGCCTTGTTTATCGGGCAACAGCTTCTGCGCCAGCACGGCATTAAGGCTTCCGGCAAGCTGACTGCGAACCTGCTCCTTTTCTCCGGCAGGGAAGACGTCCACCAGCCTTTCAATGGCCTGAGCTGCGCCTCGCGTATGGAGCGTCGACAATACCAGATGGCCGGTTTCCGCCGCCGTTAGCGCCAGGCGGATGGTTTCGGTGTCGCGCAGCTCACCGAGCAGAATAACGTCAGGATCCTGACGTAACGCGACCCGAAGGGCTGCCGGGAATGACGCACAGTGAACGCCGACTTCGCGCTGATGAATCAGGCAACGCTCGCTGTGATGAACAAATTCAACCGGATCTTCCAGCGTCAGGATATGCCCATCACGCTGGTGATTAAGGTGATTCACCATTGCGGCAAGCGTCGTCGACTTACCGCTGCCGGTGGCCCCGGTCACCAGAATGAGCCCGCTCTCCTCATTCAGCAATTCACTGATGGCGGGTGGCACGCCGAGTTCTGACAGCTGCGGGCTGCGTTCCGGCAGCAGGCGCAGCACAAGCGTAATGCCTTCCGCATGGTGAAACACGCTGGCACGCAGGCGAGCGCCATCCTCCATCTGCACAGCAAAGTCACACTGGTTTTCCGTTTGCCACTGCCGCTGTGCAGCCTGGCTGAGCCACTGGTGCAACAGCGTTTGCGGCACCGGCCCTGTAAACGGGGCAGGCTCAAGGCTGCCTCGTCGTCGCCAGCGCACCGTGCCGTCGTTGCACAGGTGTAGATCCGAGACGTTATGCTTTACACTAAGGGCCACAATTTCCTGCATATCCATATCATCATCCTGAAAATGAACGACATTGCGCATAACCTGGCACAGGTCAGGGACAAAATCTCAGCCGCTGTCGCCCTTTGCGGCCGTGCTCCAGAAGAAGTGACATTGCTTGCAGTGAGCAAAACCAAACCTGCGGGCGCCATCGAAGAAGCCATCAAAGCGGGTCAGCGCGCCTTTGGCGAAAACTACGTTCAGGAAGGGGTCGAAAAGATCCGCTATTTTCAGGAGGCGGGGCAAAACGACCTGCAGTGGCATTTTATTGGCCCATTACAGTCGAATAAGAGCCGTCTGGTGGCAGAGCACTTCGACTGGTGTCATACCGTCGATCGCCTGAAAATTGCCAGCCGACTGAGCGAACAGCGCCCTGCTCATCTGCCGCCGCTGAACGTACTGATTCAGGTCAATATCAGCGATGAGACAAGCAAATCAGGAATTGCGCCGGAAGAAGTGGGCGCGCTGGCGCAAGCCGTAGCCGCCTTACCCGGCCTCTGCCTGCGCGGCCTGATGGCCATTCCTGCGCCTGAGTCAGAATATGTAAGGCAGTTTGCGGTCGCCCAACAAATGGCGGTAGCATTTGCCCGGCTGAAAACACACTATCCGACCGTGGACACGCTCTCTCTGGGCATGTCGGACGATATGGAAGCCGCCATTGCGGCGGGTAGCACAATGGTGCGCATTGGTACCGCCATTTTTGGCGCGCGCAATTACACACAACAATAAATAAGGAAAACTGAGGAACGCCATGAAGACGTTGACTTTCCTGCTTTCGACGGTGATTGAGCTTTACACCATGGTGATGCTGCTTCGCGTCTGGATGCAGTGGGCCCGCTGTGATTTTTACAACCCGTTTTCGCAGTTCGTGGTGAAAGCCACTCAGCCGATTGTCGGACCGCTGCGCCGCGTGATTCCCGCGATGGGGCCGCTCGATAGCTCCTCTCTGCTGGTCGCTTTTGTCCTTTGCGTGCTGAAGGCCATCGTGCTGTTTATGGTCATCACCTTCCAGCCGATTATCTGGATTGCTGCGGTGCTGATCCTCGTGAAAACCATCGGTCTGCTGATTTTCTGGGTGCTGATGCTGATGGCCATCATGAGCTGGGTCAGCCGTGGCCGCAGCCCGGTTGAGTTTGTATTAATGCAGCTCGCCGACCCGCTGCTGCGCCCAATCCGCAGCATGCTGCCTTCCATGGGCGGCATTGATTTCTCACCGATGATCCTCGTTCTGCTGCTGTACGTGGCGAATATGGGTATCACCGAACTTCTGCAGGCGACCGGGAATATGCTGCTGCCGGGGCTGTGGATGGCGCTATGAGTGCTGTTGAACAGCGCGAAAACGGGCTGGTTTTACGGCTGTACATTCAGCCTAAAGCCAGCCGTGACAGCATTGTGGGCGAACATGGCGACGAACTTAAAGTCGCCATCACTGCCCCGCCGGTGGACGGTCAGGCCAATGCCCACTTAGTAAAATTTCTCGCCAAACAGTTTCGCGTGGCGAAAAGTCAGGTGATAATTGAGAAAGGCGAACTTGGCCGTCACAAGCAGGTAAAAATCATTCAACCGCAACACATCCCTTCGGGCGTTGAAGCGCTCCTCACGCAGGACATCCCATGCAAAAAGTAGTTCTGGCGACCGGTAACGCCGGTAAAGTGCGCGAGCTCGCGTCGCTGTTAAACGATTTTGGTCTCGACGTGGTCGCTCAGACCGCGCTGAACGTGGAGTCCGTTGAAGAGACGGGCCTGACGTTTATTGAGAACGCGATTCTGAAAGCGCGCCATGCCGCGAAAGTCACCGGTTTACCGGCGATTGCGGATGACTCTGGCCTGGCCGTTGACGTACTGGGCGGTGCCCCTGGCATCTATTCCGCACGTTATTCCGGCGAGGATGCAACAGACCAGCAGAATCTGGAGAAACTTCTTCATACGCTGAAAGACGTACCCGACGATAAACGCCAGGCCCAGTTCCACTGCGTGCTGGTGTATATGCGTCATGCAGATGACCCAACGCCGCTGGTGTGCCACGGCAGCTGGCCGGGCGTGATTACCCGCGCAGCCGCGGGCAACGGTGGCTTCGGCTACGATCCGATTTTCTTTGTTCCTGATGCCGGTAAAACGGCGGCAGAGCTTAGCCGTGAAGAAAAAATTGCCGTCTCCCACCGTGGGCAGGCGCTGAAACTGTTACTGGAAGCCTTGCGTTAATGTCCGTACTCCCGCCGCTCAGCCTTTACATTCACATTCCCTGGTGCGTGCAGAAATGCCCGTACTGCGATTTCAATTCGCACGCGCTGAAGGGCGAAGTGCCGCACGACGATTACGTGCAGCATTTGCTTGCCGATCTGGATGCCGACGTGCCGTACGCGCAGGGACGAGAAGTCAAAACGATCTTTATCGGTGGCGGTACGCCGAGCCTGCTTTCAGGCCCGGCAATGCAAACCTTACTCGATGGAGTGCGTGCCCGGCTGAACCTGGCGGCGGACGCTGAAATCACCATGGAAGCGAACCCTGGCACGGTCGAAGCCGATCGTTTCGTGGACTATCAGCGCGCAGGCGTGAACCGTATTTCGATTGGCGTCCAAAGCTTCAGCGAGCCGAAGCTCAAGCGCCTGGGCCGTATTCATGACGCTGGCGAAGCGAAGCGCGCCGCACATCTGGCCACCAGTTTGAATCTGCGCAGCTTCAACCTCGATTTAATGCACGGTCTGCCGGACCAGTCGCTGGAAGAGGCGCTGGACGATTTGCGCCAGGCGATCGAGCTTAACCCGCCGCATCTGTCGTGGTATCAGCTCACCATTGAGCCCAACACGCTGTTCGGCTCGCGTCCGCCGAAGCTGCCGGACGACGACGCACTGTGGGATATCTTTGAGCAGGGCCATAAACTGCTGAGCGCTGCGGGCTATCAGCAGTATGAAACCTCGGCCTATGCAAAACCGGGCTATCAGTGTCAGCACAACCTGAACTACTGGCGCTTTGGCGATTACCTCGGCATCGGCTGCGGCGCGCACGGCAAAATCACCTTCCCGGACGGGCGCATTCTGCGCACGGCTAAAACCCGCCACCCGCGCGGATTTATGGAAGGTCGCTATCTTGAACGCCAGCACGATGTGGAAGCAGCGGATAAACCGTTCGAGTTCTTCATGAACCGCTTCCGCCTGCTGGAAGCCGCGCCTCGCGCTGAGTTCGCCGCGTTTACCGGTCTTTCTGAATCAGTCATACGCCCGCAGCTCGACGAAGCGCTGGCGCAAAATTATCTCACCGAGAGTGAAACGCACTGGCAGATTACGGAACACGGCAAGCTGTTCCTCAACTCTCTTCTTGAGCTGTTCCTCGCCGAATAAAGTCTGGAAGCACGCTTCCAGTTTTCCGCCCCCATTCTGACGGCTTTGATTTTTGCTGGCAGGATTGGGGGATGGAAAAAATTGAAGGCTATGCTCGCCAGTTAAGACGGACACTCACTCCTGAAGAGCAACGACTGTGGTATTTATTACGCAGCCGCCGTTTTGCTCATTACAAATTTCGCCGCCAGCATCCGGTGGGAAACTACATTCTTGATTTTGCCTGCTGCCAGGCGCGTCTGGCAATTGAACTGGATGGCGGACAGCATGATGAACAGCAATCTTATGATCTGAGAAGGACAGAATGGTTACGTCAACATGGATGGGAAGTATTGAGATTCTGGAATAATGATTTATGGATGAATGAAAGCGCCGTGCTGGAACGAATACTTGAGGCTTTGGTTGGGCTTTTACCCTCACCCCGGCCCTCTCCCTGAAAGGGAGAGGGCGAAAACCGGAGTTACCTCTGGCCACAGTTCTCCCTTCGCCTGTTTGAGAAGAGTGAAAATAAGAGTTACTCCTGTCTCGATCGGTTCCCTCGCCCCTTTGGGGAGAGGGTTAGGGTGAGGGGAAACGGCACAAACGTCTTACTTCAACGATCCCACCAGCGCTTTACGGCTTTCTTCCAGTGACACCACCCGGCTGCACACGTCTTTGCCGAATTTCTGGAAATCAGCTTCCTGATTTTTCCATTCGTCCTGAACCGCAGATTGCAGGCCGCCCATGCTGCCTAAGATCCCCTGAAGCGGGTTACCGCCGCCTTTTATCACGGCTTTAGCCCCCATTTCATTGATGCTGTCCTGCAACAGGCCACCCATCGCCTGATTCACCAGCTGCTGGCCGTCGGCGCGCACCTGGTCGATGCCTTTGTAGTGGAACGTCAGGCCGTCAGAACGATGTTCGATGATGCGGTTCATCTGCTCTTTCAGTTGCGCATCCAGCTTGGTCAGACGACCATGCATGTTGCTGCTGGCGCCCACCTGTTCGGTGATGATCTTATCCAGCGCGGCACGGCTTTTATCTACGCGGGAGCGGGCACCTTCGTCAATCCACGGTAGCGCGTTGCGCAGGTCGGACTGGTAATCTTTCGCCTGTTCGCGCTGGGCTGCGCTCAGGGTGTACTGCTTGCCGTTAAACATCACGTTGCCATCCGGTGTAATCACCAGATTGCCGTTCTCCCCTTTCACCTGCACGGTTTGCGGGCTGAGGATCACGTCATCCTTCGGGGTCACGCTGCACTGATAATCCGCCTGAGCGGCAAAGGCGGTGACGGTAAGGGCCGCTGCCAGCAGCGTTTTGCGCATCATAGAAACTCCTGTAAAGACAAAACGGGCCAGCGATTGCTGGCCCCTTATGGTTGTTTAGTCCCACCAAACGTCGAAAAGTTCGCTGGTGCGTACCTCTTCGAGTTTTTTGGCTTCCAGCCATTTACGCACGATAGCCTGATGCTCTTCGGTGCATTTGCCCGTCTCTTGCAGGCACACCAGCCCTTCCCATGCCAGATAGCCGCTGCCGTCAAAGGCCAGCTTGTTTGGCTCAATCACTTCGTCAATGAACTGATCGACGGTTTTGTCAATCTGCTCAACGTCAGTGCCTTCCGGGAAACGCCACGCGATGGAAAAGCCCACTTCCTGGAATTCGTCGATGTGCATTTTCTTACGCAGACGACGGCTACGGTTCTTCGCCATTATTTCACCCTCTCGAACATTAAGTCCCATACGCCGTGACCAAGACGATG
>NZ_DALZVG010000039.1:0-23766 GCF_032012665.1 Scandinavium sp. | reverse complement strand
CCGTAAGGACACTAACACCTGAAGCTAGCGCGTCTACCAATTCCGCCACCTTCGCATACCATCGATTCTATAAAGAATCGCTACTACGGAGGCGCATTCTAGTGGATTCAGGGTTTTCGTCAACAGTTAATTGCAGCCGAATTTGCCGATCGCTCTAAAATTGGGCGCTTTAACGGAACGGAGAAAAGAGAGGGAAAATCCCCGCAGGGTAGAGCCTGCAGGGTGGGTAAAGATTATTTTTTCGCCTGACGGGTCATTACCGTGCGGTAGACTTTGAAGCGGCCCGTCTGGGCAATCACTTCGTGGAAGCCAAAGACTTCATCCAGCACTTTCGGGTAAGGCAGGAAGGCGTTGGCCACGATTCGCAGCTCGCCGCCGCTGTTCAGATGACGCACCGCGCCGCGAATCAACTGTTGTGCGGCTTCCAGGCTGGTCTGCAGCCCGTCGTGGAACGGCGGGTTGGAGATGATCATATCGAAGCGGCCGGTGACTTCGGAGAAAACGTTGCTGGCAAAAACTTCGCCTTCAAGTTCGTTCGCAGCAAGCGTTGCACGGCTGGCTTCTACCGCAGGTGCACTCACGTCGCATAGCGTCAGGCGAACTTTTGGCGAATGGCTCGCCAGTACGGTCGCCAGAACGCCCGCGCCACAGCCGACGTCCAGCACTTTGCCTTTGGTGTGCGGCGTCAGGGTGGAAAGCAGTAGCTGGCTGCCAACGTCCAGACCATCGCGACTGAAGACACCCGGCAGGGTTTTAATGGTCAGGCCGTCGAGCTGATATTCGCCCCAGTAACCTTCGGCGTTAAACGACGGCTGCTTTTCCAGTCGACCATGGTAAAGGCCACAGCGGCGAGCGCTGTCGACTTTATTCAACGGAGCGAATTCCGCGAGCATTTGCTCGGCGCTGCGCACGCCGCTGCGGTTTTCACCGACGACAAAAATATCGGTGCCCACCGGCAGCAGCGACAGAATATTGGTCAGCTGGTACAGCGCCTCGGGCTTGTTTTTCGGCCAGTAGTAAATCAGCGTGTCACAGTCGGCCACGTCGGCGGCTTCCGCCGTCAGGCTGAAGCGCACGTTCTCGCCCATCTGGCGGCTCAGCACCTGCCAGTGGTGAAACTGTTGCGTATGGGCGCGGCTAAAGGCGGTATCCAGACGAGCGGGCAGGTCATCCTGCAGATCACCGGCAAACAGAATGCGGCTTTGTTCGAAATCATCACTGTGGCGCAGCAAGACTTCACTTGCCGGAGATAAAGCAGACATAAAAAGTCACCATTGATTAAAGACGGGCGGGATTATACACGTTTATAGCCGTCATACTTCAAGTTACATCTGCGTTGGCTGCGCTTGCTGTCACTCGAATTATTCAGGCTATATAACAAGGCGGCGGCCTCGCTTTGTTGGCGCAACTTCGCCGAATTTGCTATATTTCCGCGCCTGACAGACAGGAGAAACCCGCGATGACATCCCGACGAGACTGGCAACTACAGCAGCTGGGCATTACCCAGTGGTCTTTGCGCCGCCCTTCGGTGTTGCAGGGCGAAATCGCTATCTCGCTGCCTGAACATATCCGCCTGGTGATGGTGGCGCAAACACTGCCCGCGCTGACCGAACCGCTGCTGAACGACATTCTGCGTGCGTTTGCCGTCACGCCAGATCAGGTATTACAGCTGACGCCCGATCGTGTAGCGATGCTGCCGGAAGGCGGACGCTGCAACAGCTGGCGTCTTGGCGAAGACGAGCCCGTTGCGCTGGAAGGCGCGCAGGTGACGAGCCCGGTATTCGAACAACTACAGACCAGCGCGGCGGCTCGCGCTGAGCTCTGGCAACAAATTTGTGCTCATGAACACGATTTCTTCCCTCAGTCAGACTGATTTACCGCGCGCATTGCGCATTGAACAGCGCGCTCATGCGTTTCCGTGGAGCGAGCAGACGCTCGCCAGCAATCAGGGCGAACGCTATCTCAACCTGCAGCTGACCGTCGACGGTGAAATGGCGGCCTTCGCTATCACGCAAATCGTGCTTGATGAGGCTACGTTGTTCAATATCGCGGTCGACCCGGCATTTCAGCGCCGGGGGCTCGGGCGCGAGCTGCTTGAGCGGGTCATCGACGAAGTGGAACAGCGTGGCGTGGCGACGCTGTGGCTGGAGGTTCGGGCCTCGAACGCCGCCGCAATCACATTGTATGAAAGCGTAGGTTTTAACGAAGCGACGATTCGCCGCAACTATTATCCAACGGCAGACGGGCGCGAAGATGCTCTGATCATGGCGCTGCCTGTCAGTATGTAAGACAAGGGTTTACGATGAAGAAGTGGGACTGGATTTTCTTTGATGCCGACGAGACGCTGTTTACCTTCGACTCGTTCAGCGGCCTACAGCGGATGTTTCTTGACTATAGCGTGACCTTCACCGCTGAAGATTTCCAGGACTACCAGGCCGTGAATAAGCCGCTGTGGGTGGATTACCAGAATGGGGCGATCACCTCTTTGCAGCTTCAGCATCAGCGTTTTGAAGGCTGGGCGGCGCGCCTGAACGCCAACCCGGGTGACCTGAATGACGCCTTTATGAACGCGATGGCCGAGATTTGCGCACCGCTGCCGGGCGCGGTTTCGCTGCTGGATTCACTCAAAGGCAAAGTGAAGATGGGGATCATCACCAACGGCTTCACCTCGCTTCAGCAGATTCGCCTTGAGCGCACTGGCCTGCGTGAACACTTTGATTTATTGATTATTTCCGAAGAAGTCGGCGTGGCCAAACCGGATGCGCGCATCTTTGATTATGCGCTGGAGCTGGCGGGCAACCCGGATCGCTCCCGGGTGCTGATGGTGGGTGACACCGCCGCCTCTGACATCCTCGGCGGTATGAACGCCGGGCTCTCAACCTGCTGGTTGAATGCGCACCAGCAGGTGTTGCCGGAACATATCCAGCCAACCTGGACCGTGACATCGCTTGCCGAACTGGAGCAGCTCCTGTGTAAACATTGATTGTCAGGCCCCGCCTTACGGGTAAAATAGCCGCATTTTTCGTATTCAACATGCGCGGATTGACGCCGCGTTTACTTAAGAAGAATTGACTATGACGTTGTCTCCTTATCTGCAAGAGGTGGCCAAACGCCGCACTTTTGCCATCATTTCTCACCCGGATGCCGGTAAAACGACCATCACTGAAAAAGTGCTGCTGTTCGGACAGGCGATCCAGACCGCCGGTACCGTCAAAGGCCGTGGCTCCAGCCAGCATGCGAAATCCGACTGGATGGAGATGGAAAAGCAGCGTGGGATCTCGATCACCACCTCCGTGATGCAGTTCCCGTATCACGACTGCCTGGTGAATCTGCTTGATACCCCGGGTCACGAAGACTTCTCCGAAGATACCTACCGTACCCTGACGGCGGTGGACTGCTGTCTGATGGTTATCGACGCCGCAAAAGGCGTTGAGGATCGTACCCGTAAGCTGATGGAAGTGACCCGTCTGCGCGATACGCCGATCCTGACCTTCATGAATAAACTCGATCGTGACATCCGCGATCCGATGGAAGTGCTGGATGAAGTGGAGCGCGAGCTGAAAATCGGCTGTGCGCCAATCACCTGGCCTATCGGCTGCGGCAAGCTGTTTAAGGGCGTTTATCATCTCTACAAAGATGAAACCTATCTGTACCAGACCGGTAAAGGCCATACGATCCAGGAAGTTCGCATTGTTAAAGGGCTGAACAACCCGGATCTCGACGCGGCCGTAGGCGAAGAGCTGGCGGCACAGCTGCGTGAAGAGCTGGAGCTGGTTCAGGGCGCGTCTCACGAGTTCGATCAGGAACTGTTCCTGGCAGGCGAAATCACCCCGGTGTTCTTCGGTACCGCACTCGGTAACTTCGGCGTGGATCACATGCTGGACGGTCTGGTGGAATGGGCGCCAGCGCCAATGCCGCGTAAAACCGACAGCCGTGAAGTCGAAGCGAAAGAAGAGAAGTTCTCAGGCTTCGTGTTTAAGATTCAGGCCAACATGGACCCGAAACACCGTGACCGCGTAGCGTTCATGCGTGTGGTGTCCGGTAAATATGAAAAGGGCATGAAGCTGCGTCAGGTGCGCACCGGGAAAGATGTCGTTATCTCCGACGCGCTGACCTTTATGGCGGGCGACCGTTCGCACGTGGAAGAAGCCTTCCCGGGCGACATCATTGGCCTGCATAACCACGGCACCATTCAGATTGGTGACACCTTTACCCAGGGCGAAATGATGAAGTTCACCGGCATTCCGAACTTCGCGCCGGAGCTGTTCCGTCGTATTCGCCTGAAGGATCCGCTCAAGCAGAAGCAACTGCTCAAAGGGCTGGTTCAGCTCTCGGAAGAGGGCGCCGTGCAGGTCTTCCGCCCGATTGCCAACAACGATCTGATCGTTGGCGCGGTCGGTGTGCTGCAGTTCGACGTGGTGGTTGCGCGTCTGAAGAGCGAGTACAACGTCGAAGCGATTTACGAATCGGTGAACGTGGCGACGGCACGCTGGGTAGAAAGCAGCGATGTGAAGAAATTCGAAGAGTTCAAGCGCAAAAACGAAGTACAGCTTGCGCTGGACGGCGGCGACAACCTCACCTATATCGCCCCAACGATGGTAAACCTGAACCTGACTCAGGAACGTTACCCTGACGTTCAGTTCCGTAAAACTCGCGAGCACTAATCCTCTCCAGAGCACGGCCCGCGCCGTGCTCTGTCACTTTGCCTCCCTCTTGATTCCCTTGCAGAAAGTTCTTAAATGAGCCCGATTCCCGCCGGAAAGGTCACTTTTTAACCTGTTGGCCGGGCGAGTTAAAAATTGTTGGCTATATTTAACAAAGTGATGACAAGTTGTCTGGCTTAACTCGCTACTCAATGCGTGTTCATTAGCGAATTAGCCCGGTTTATTTGTCATTATCAAGATTAAAAACTGTGAAATTGTGGTGATATTCCCCCCTACAGCAATGCGATCATGAAGATCGCCTGAGCTCAAATTCTGAGCAAACTACAGGAATCGAGACAATGACGAGCCATAAGATGTCCAAAACGCTGCTGGCAATCATGCTGGGTACTGCAATGATGAGCGGTTCTGCTCTGGCGGAATCCACCATGGATAAGACCCAATCCGCTGCGGAAAGCGCAGGGCAAAAAGTCGACAGCTCAATGAGCAAAGTCGGCGGCTTCATGGATGACAGCAGCATCACGGCGAAGGTGAAAGCGGCACTGGTCGATCATGACTCCATCAAAAGTACCGATATTTCGGTGAAAACCGATAACAAGGTCGTCACGCTGAGCGGCTTTGTTGAAAGCCAGGCCCAGGCCGAAGAGGCGGTGAAAGTCGCGAAAGGTGTGGAAGGCGTGGCGTCAGTCAGCGATAAGCTCCACGTGCGTGACAGCAAAACGCAAAGCATGCAGGGGTATGCGGGTGATACCGCAACCACCAGTGAAATCAAAGCCAAGCTGCTGGCGGACGATATTGTACCGTCCCGCAAAGTGAAAGTAGAAACCACCGACGGCGTGGTGCAGCTTTCCGGTACGGTCGATTCTCATGCGCAGAGTGAACGCGCGGAGAGCATCGCCAAAGCAGTTGATGGCGTAAAAAGTGTCAAGAACGATCTGAAAGTTAAATAACGTTGTTCTGACACTACCTTCCCCGGCCAGTGCCGGGGAAACGAGTCTGTCGTTTTGAGTGCCTGAGCGTTCATCAAAGCGGACGACATTCACTATGGTAAAGGAGAATCGTATGTTTCGTTGGGGCATTATCTTTCTGGTCATCGCATTAATTGCCGCCGCTCTGGGCTTTGGTGGTCTGGCGGGTACGGCAGCGGGTGCCGCAAAAATTGTTTTCATCGTCGGTATCATCCTGTTCCTGGTCAGCCTGTTTATGGGGCGCCGACGTCCTTAGCCTGCTAAGTTAAATTTTCGTAACACAAAGCCAGCCTTCGGGCTGGCTTTATTGTTTTCAGACAATCCTTGTTTGCGTTATGGTTATAGGACAGAACAATCAAAAAAGGGAAAGCAGTGTGGGACAGCGAATTCCGGTGACGCTCGGTAACATTGCGCCACTTGCAGTGAAACCCTTTCACCCAGGCGAGCTGGCATTAGTCTGTGAGGGCGGCGGGCAGCGTGGCATCTTTACGGCAGGCGTGCTGGATGAATTTATGCGCGCCAGATTTAATCCATTCGATCTCTATTTAGGCACCTCTGCCGGGGCACAGAATCTTTCTGCCTACCTTTGCAATCAGCCCGGCTATGCCCGAAAAGTGATCACCCGCTACACGACTTCCCGAGATTTTTTCGATCCGATGCGCTTTGTGCGCGGCGGCAATCTTATCGATCTCGACTGGCTGGTAGAGGCCACCTCAAGCAAAATGCCGCTGGCGATGGATGTGGCCGCGCGCCAGTTTGATGACGGCAAAGCGTTTTACATGTGTGCCTCCCGGGCGGATGACTACTCGCCGGGCTACTTCTCGCCAACGCGTGAAACCTGGATGGATCAGATTCGGGCCTCCAGTGCGATCCCCGGTTTTTACCGGCCTGGCGTGACGTTAGACGGCATTAACTGGCTGGATGGCGGCGTGAGCGATGCCATTCCGGTACAGGAAGCGGTGAAGCGCGGCGGGAAAACAATCGTGGTGATCCGCACCGTGCCGTCGCAGATGTACTACACCCCGCAGTGGTTCAAGCGTATGGAACGCTGGCTCGGAGAGAGCAGCCTGCAGCCGTTTGTGAACCTGGTTCAGCATCACGAAAAAACCTACCACGCCATTCAGCAGTTCATTGAGAAACCGCCGGGCAACGTGCGGATCCTGGAAATCTTCCCGCCTAAGCCACTGAAAAGTATGGCGCTCGGTAGCCGCCTGCCTGCGCTGCTGGAAGACTACAACGTGGGCCGTCAGTGTGGGCGCTATTTCCTTGCCACGATGGGCAAAATGCTGGCCGATAAGCCTCCTTTGCATCGCTTCAAACCGCGCGTTGCCACGCCTGCCGCCGTTGTTATCCCTCCTGCGGCGGTGGTTATTCCTCCCGCAGCGGTGGCAAACGATCTGCACAATGCGCCGCTTATCGACGCGCCACAGGCCAACGATGCGAGTTTTGATAGCGAGGGGCTGGCGTGAGCTTCAGCTTTACCGACACCCATTGCCATTTTGATTTTCCGCCCTTTGTCGACGATATCGAAAACAGTCTGGTCCTTGCCGCCCGCGCGGGCGTATCGAAGATCATCGTGCCCGCGACCGAAGCGACGCGTTTCGACGGTGTGCTGAAGCTTGCGGCAAATCACGCCCCGCTGTATGCCGCGCTGGGCCTGCATCCGATTGTGATAGAAAAACATCATGATGAAAGCCTGGCAAAGCTTGAGGCGCTGCTTGCCCTGAAGCCGCCGAAGCTTGTGGCTATCGGGGAAATTGGCCTTGATCTGTATCGCGACAATCCGCAGTTCGATAAACAGCAGGCGGTGCTGGATGCGCAGCTCAGGCTCGCGAAACGCTACGATCTTCCGGTGATCCTCCACTCACGCCGGACCCACGATAAGCTGGCGATGCACCTCAAGCGGCATAATTTACCCTGCACCGGCGTTGTCCACGGTTTTGCCGGAAGCCTGCAACAGGCGGAACGATTCGTTCAACTGGGGTATAAAATTGGCGTGGGCGGGACGATAACCTACCCGCGGGCAAGCAAAACGCGTGAGGTGATGGCGCGTTTGCCCCTGAGCGCACTGCTGCTGGAAACGGATGCGCCGGACATGCCGCTCAACGGCTATCAGGGCCAGCCCAATCGCCCGGAACGGGCAGCAGACGTTTTTACCTCCCTTTGTGAACTACGTTCTGAATCACCCGCAGATATCGCCGATGCGCTGGCGAAAAATACCCGTCAGCTTTTTACCGCCCTATAAGTAAAGCGCCGGGAGGATAACCTGATTTATCCCCTGATTTTGCAGCGCTTGTGCCAGCGGCTCAACGTCCCCGGCGTGGGCGCTGCGCCACTCTCGTGCTTCACTGTAGACGCCGTGGGCATGAAAGGCATTCAGCCTCACGGTGATTTCTCCCAGGGAATGAATAAACTCGCTCAGCGGTTCAATGGATGACAAATAGTCCGTCTCCTCAGGGATGGTCAGCAGGCGTAGCTCCGCAAGCCTCTGGTGTTCTGCCAGCCAGCGAATACTGGCTTTAATCCTTTCATTCCCGCGCCCGGTGAGATGCTGGTGAACGCTGCTATTCCAGGCTTTCAAATCCACCATCACGCCGTCGCAGACCGGCAGCAGCTTCTCCCAGCCCGGAATGCCCAGCTCGCCGTTGCTGTCGACCAGGCAGGTGAGATGTGAAAGCGCTGGCGTGGCCTTGAGCTGCGTGAATAGCTCGCAAATAAAGGGCAGTTGAGTGGTGGCTTCGCCGCCGCTGACGGTGATGCCTTCAATGAACGGGGCCGCGCGCGCGACCTGCTTTATCACCTCTTCGACGGACATTGTTTTCGCCATCGGTGTGGCCTGCTGCGGGCACATCTTCAGGCAGGTGTCGCACTGCTGGCAGAGCGTTTCCTGCCAGTAGACGCGCCCGGCCTGAAAGGAGAGCGCATCGTGTGGGCAATGAACAGCACACTCTCCGCAGTCGTTGCAGCGCCCCATCGTCCAGGGGTTGTGGCAGCTTTTACAGCGCAGATTACAGCCCTGCAGGAACAGCGTCAGACGGCTACCGGGGCCGTCGACGCAGGAGAACGGGATGATTTTACTGACTGAAGCGCATCTGCTGCTCATGGCTGATGACTCTCGGTTGGCGTTCCAGAATGCGGGTGTTGCGGGCGGCCTCTTCGCCAAGCCAGGTGGTATTGGTGCGTGAGCCTTCGGCACGGAATTTTTGCAGGTCTGAGAGACGTACCATATACCCGGTGACGCGTACCAGATCGTTGCCGCTGACGTTGGCTGAAAACTCGCGCATTCCGGCATTAAACGCGCCCAGGCAGAGCTGCATTATCGCCTGTGGGTTGCGTTTTATGGTTTCATCGAGCGTCAGGATGTCGCTGATCCCGGCGGTATAAAACGCATGATGCGGCGCAACGGTCAGCAGGTGGCTGACCGGATCGGGTTCGCTGCCGTAAGGAATACGCGCGCCGGGCGTAGTACCGCTGTCGGAGCTGATGCCGGATTGGGCATGCAGCATCGCGCGCTGGTTCCAGCCGAACTTAACAGGTGTTCTTTCAACAAACGCCGCCAGTTCAGCGCTGATACGCCAGCCAAGCGCATTGGCCTCTTCATCCTGACCATAGCGGGCAGGGCTGTTGGCTTTTTCACAGAGCAGGTTCACCGCTTCCGCCAGGGCATAAATGCCAAACATTGGCGCAAAGCGCTGCGGGTCAATCAACCCTTCCGCCACCAGGAAGCTATTCTCAAAGAAGTGCGATTGCTGGTACAGGAAGGTGCAACGGGCATCAATGATGGCGATTTGCTGCTGGCAGTAGAACGGAAGAACCCGGTCGAAGAAGTCGGCCACCGATTCACTGCGCCGTGCAATTTCTTTCAGATTCAGACGCACCAGCGTGCTACCGCCGCCCGCCAGCGGCAGTGAGTTGTAGCAGCTGACCACGCCATACTGGCCTTTTGTGAAAATTTTATCATTCACCGGGCCGTTAGCGATGTGTGGCTTGCTGCATTCACAGATGTTTTTACTGACTTCCAGCAGCAGAGAATCCGGTGTAATGTCCGGATCATAGATAAACGTCAGATTCGGTGCAGCCTGCTTCAGTTCAGCATCGGCACGTAAAATGGCGCGCGTGACGGGGGTATCTTCCGGGCCGATATTCACGTGGGTGAAAGCGTCCGGCAGGGTTCTGTCCAGATAGCGCCAGAAACGTTTTATGCGGATATCGATTTCTTCTTGTGTTAGAATTTTAACATATGGGGCGAGGATCGCATCCAGATGCCCAAGGTAAACCGGCATCGCCGTCACCGACGGAACGTGGTGATAAAGAATGGTCAGCATTGAGAGTGCGTCATCCAGATCCTTCGCACCTTCCAGCTCCAGCCATTCTGAGCCGTTAGCCAGGAAACGCGCGTAGTCGGGCAGAACGTAGCGCGGTTTGAACGGCGCGTGGCCTTCAAACATATCGCAGATCACGCCCTGGTCCAGCGCCGCACGGGCGGCTTCTGGCAGAGTCGGATAGGGCAAAGCGTTTTCCGCTTCAAGCGCCAGAAAGTGGCGTTTTTGCTCGGGGCTGAGCGTTTTGCTTGTCACAATATTCTGGCAGCGTTGTGCAAAAGAGTCAGACATAGACGTTCCTCAGGCGCGTTGGCGATGAGGGCATTGTAGAGAAAAGCGGCGGCGTGGCTCTTGATCCATATCCCTCGTCGGCGCTTAAAAGAGTGATTCAAATCTCATTACGGTAATGCAAATTTGCATGTGCGTTTCATTAACTGTGATGGGGATCGAAGTGAAACGTCGGGTCGGTGTTAAAATAGTCACAGACCCGCAAGGTAAAATTACACACCGGAGATAACATGACTGATTTAACTGCAAGCAGCCTGCGCGCGTTAAAGCTGATGGACCTGACCACCCTGAATGACGATGACACTGATGCGAAAGTGATCGCCCTGTGCCATCAGGCGAAAACGCCGGTGGGCACGACCGCGGCAATCTGCATCTACCCTCGCTTTATCCCTGTCGCGCGCAAGGCGCTGAAAGAGCAGGGTACACCAGACGTTCGCATCGCAACCGTCACTAACTTCCCGCACGGCAACGATGACATCGACATCGCGCTGGCGGAAACCAAAGCGGCTATCGCCTACGGCGCAGATGAAGTTGACGTTGTGTTCCCTTATCGTGCGCTGATTGCGGGCAACGAGCAGGTCGGTTTCGATCTGGTGAAAGCCTGTAAAGACGCCTGTGCGGCAGCGAACGTGCTGCTGAAAGTGATCATCGAAACCGGTGAGCTGAAAGAAGAGGCACTGATTCGTAAAGCCTCTGAAATCGCCATCAAAGCGGGCGCGGACTTCATCAAAACCTCTACCGGTAAAGTGCCGGTGAACGCCACGCCAGAAAGCGCGCGCATCATGATGGAAGTGATCCGCGATATGGGCGTTGAAAAAACCGTGGGCTTTAAGCCAGCGGGCGGCGTGCGTACCGCTGAAGACGCACAGAAATTCCTCGCGATTGCTGATGACCTGTTTGGCGCCGACTGGGCCGACGCCCGTCACTACCGCTTTGGCGCGTCCAGCCTGCTGGCAAGCCTGCTGAAAGCGCTGGGTCACGGCGACGGCAAGAGCGCGAGCGCTTACTGATTTACCGTATCAATGGACGTAGGCCGGGTAAGCGTAGCGCCACCCGGCAAATTGTTTAAGTGCCGGATGTCGGCTACGCCAAATCCTGCCTACAGCTACGATGGCTTTTCGATTTTCCCTCAGGGGGTTACCGTGTTTCTCGCACAAGAAATTATTCGTAAAAAACGCGATGGTCACGCGCTGAGTGACGAAGAGATCCGTTTCTTCATCAACGGCATTCGTGATAACACCGTGTCCGAAGGGCAAATTGCGGCCCTGGCGATGACCATTTTCTTCCATGATATGTCCATGCCGGAGCGCGTCTCGCTGACGATGGCCATGCGGGATTCCGGCACCGTCCTTGATTGGAAAAGCCTGAATTTAAACGGCCCGATTGTCGACAAGCACTCCACCGGCGGCGTGGGTGATGTGACCTCCCTGATGCTTGGCCCAATGGTGGCGGCCTGCGGCGGCTACATTCCGATGATCTCCGGGCGCGGCCTCGGGCACACGGGCGGTACGCTCGACAAACTGGAAGCGATTCCGGGGTTTGATATCTTCCCGGACGACAATCGCTTCCGCGAAATTATTAAGGACACAGGCGTGGCAATTATCGGGCAGACCAGCTCGCTCGCGCCTGCGGACAAACGTTTTTATGCCACCCGCGACATCACCGCCACGGTCGATTCCATTCCGCTGATAACGGCGTCCATTCTGGCGAAAAAACTCGCCGAAGGGCTGGATGCGCTGGTGATGGACGTGAAGGTGGGCAGCGGCGCATTTATGCCGACCTACGAGCTCTCTGAAGCGCTCGCCGAAGCGATCGTTGGCGTCTCCAACGGCGCAGGCGTGCGGACTACCGCGCTGCTGACTGATATGAACCAGGTGCTGGCATCCAGCGCGGGTAATGCCGTTGAGGTCCGTGAGGCGGTGCAGTTCCTGACCGGCGAGTACCGCAATCCGCGTCTGTTCGACGTCACCATGGCGCTGTGCGTGGAGATGCTGATCTCCGGTCATCTGGCGAAAGACGAAGCGGAAGCGCGCAGCAAACTACAGGCGGTGCTGGATAACGGTAAAGCCGCTGAGATCTTCGGCCGCATGGTCGCGGCACAGAAAGGCCCGGCGGACTTCGTCGAAAATTACGCGAAATACCTGCCAACGGCGATGCTCAGTAAAGCGGTCTATGCCGATACGGAAGGATTCGTTTCCGCAATGGATACCCGCGCGCTCGGGATGGCCGTTGTTGCGATGGGCGGCGGTCGCCGTCAGGCCAGCGATAAGCTGGATTACAGCGTCGGCTTTACCGACATGGCGCGCCTGGGCGAAAGCGTTGACGGGCAGCGTCCGTTGGCGGTGGTCCACGCGAAAGACGAAGCCAGCTGGCAGGAAGCCGCCAAAGCGGTGAAAGCGGCAATTAAACTGGACGATACGGCACCAAAAGAAACACCAACGGTCTATCGTCGAATCACTCAATAGCGGTATACTGATCTGATCGCTTTTTTGCAGCGCAAAACGTACGGAGAAAATATGAAACGTGCATTTATTATGGTGCTGGACTCCTTTGGTATCGGCGCCACCGAAGACGCAGAGCGTTTCGGCGATGTCGGTGCCGATACGATGGGCCATATCGCAGAAGCCTGCGCGAAAGGCGAGGCCGATAAAGGCCGCCAGGGCCCGCTGAACCTGCCAAACCTGACCCGTCTGGGTCTGGTGAAAGCCCATGAAGGGTCTACCGGAAACATTGCCGCTGGCATGGACGGTAATGCCGAAGTGGTTGGCGCATACGCCTGGGCGCATGAGCTCTCTTCCGGGAAAGATACCCCATCCGGTCACTGGGAAATTGCCGGTGTGCCCGTGCTGTTCGACTGGGGCTACTTCCCGGAACACCACAACAGCTTCCCACAGGAGCTGCTGGATAAGCTGGTTAAGCGCGCCAACCTGCCGGGCTACCTCGGCAACTGCCACTCATCTGGCACCGTTATCCTGGACGAGCTCGGCGAAGAGCATATGAAAACCGGCAAGCCGATTTTCTACACCTCCGCTGACTCCGTCTTCCAGATTGCCTGCCACGAAGGCACCTATGGCCTGGATAAGCTGTATGAGCTGTGCGAAATCGCCCGTGAAGAGCTCACTGAGGGCGGCTACAACATCGGCCGCGTGATCGCGCGTCCGTTCATCGGTGACAAAGCGGGCAGCTTCGAGCGTACCGGCAACCGTCACGACCTGGCCGTTGAGCCGCCAGCGCCAACCGTGTTGCAGAAACTGGTCGATGAGAAGGGTGGTCACGTGGTGTCCGTCGGCAAAATTGCGGATATCTACGCCAACTGCGGCATCACCAAAAAGGTGAAAGCGACCGGTCTGGATGCGCTGTTTGACGCTACCGTGAAAGAGATGAAAGAAGCCGGGGACAATACCATCGTCTTCACTAACTTCGTTGATTTCGACTCTTCCTGGGGTCACCGCCGCGACGTTGCCGGCTATGCAGCAGGTCTGGAGCTGTTCGATCGCCGTCTGCCGGAGCTGCTGAAGCTGGTGGGTGAAGATGACATCATCATCCTCACCGCGGACCACGGCTGCGACCCGACCTGGACCGGGACCGATCACACCCGTGAACACATTCCGGTGCTGGTCTATGGCCCGAAAGTGAAAGCAGGTTCGCTGGGCCATCGCGAAACCTTCGCGGATATCGGTCAGACCCTGGCAACGTACTTTGGTACGTCACCGATGGAATACGGCAAAAATATGCTGTGATGCAATTGCCCGGTGGCGCAAGCTTACCGGGCCTACGGATTTGTAGGCCGGGTAAGGCAACGCCACCACCCGGCATAACAACAACGAATAAGGAAAAATAAAATGGCAACCCCACACATTAACGCTGAAATGGGTGATTTCGCTGACGTCGTACTGATGCCTGGCGATCCGCTGCGCGCGAAGCACATTGCTGAAACTTTCCTCGAAGACGTGCGTGAAGTGAACAACGTACGCGGCATGCTGGGCTTCACCGGCACCTACAAAGGCCGCAAGATTTCCGTGATGGGTCACGGTATGGGTATCCCGTCCTGCTCCATCTACACCAAAGAGCTGATCACCGATTTCGGCGTGAAGAAAATCATCCGTGTGGGCTCCTGTGGCGCCGTGCGTATGGACGTGAAGCTGCGTGATGTGGTTATCGGCATGGGTGCCTGCACCGATTCCAAAGTGAACCGTATCCGCTTCAAAGATCACGACTTCGCGGCGATTGCTGACTTCGACATGGTGCGTAACGCCGTTGACGCGGCTAAAGCGTTGGGCGTTGACGCGCGCGTTGGCAACCTCTTCTCCGCCGATCTGTTCTACTCTCCGGACGGCGAAATGTTCGACGTGATGGAGAAATACGGCATTCTGGGCGTGGAAATGGAAGCGGCAGGTATCTACGGCGTGGCCGCAGAATTTGGCGCAAAAGCGCTGACCATCTGCACCGTCTCTGACCACATCCGCACCCACGAGCAGACCACCGCCGCGGAGCGTCAGACGACCTTCAACGACATGATCAAAATCGCGCTGGAATCCGTTCTGCTGGGCGATAAAGAGTAAATGTTGTTGTGCCGGGGGGCTTCGCCTGACCCGGCCTGGGAAGTCAACGCAAAACGGCAACCAAAGGTTGCCGTTTTTTATTCTCCCTCACCGGACCGCCCCCGCAATCCACGCCGACAGTTCACGTAGCTCTTTTTCCTGTTCCGGGAAATCCCCCAACAGCGCATCGCACTCTTGCTGAAGCACGTCAGGTTGATACAGGCAGCCCTGCAAGCGTGCCGCCAGCGACTCCAGCGGTGCCGGATTCAGGCTGTCGGTGAAAACCTGGGTGCGGGTGATGTGGCCTTTCTCGACGTCGAAATGCAGCTCGATGCCGCCCCAGGTGAAACGTTCATCGAGCAGATGTGAAAAGGCTGGCGCCTGGCCGAAGTTCCACTCCCAGCTGCTCTGGCGGGCAAAGGTTTCCGCAAAGTTTGGCAGGTCCGGGGTTTTGTCTGGCGAAATCACTTCTGCTTCAACGCGTTCGCCGTAATGGGCGAAGAACGCCTCCGTTACCGCGCCGCAGATTTTTTCATGGGTGATACCCGGCAGCAGCTCAATCAGATTTGCCACGCGGCCGCGTACCGAGGTAATCCCTTTTGCCTGAAGCTTTTTCTTGTCAGGGTTGAGGTAGTTTGCCAGACGGCTGAGGTCAGCATTCAGCAGCAGCGTGCCGTGATGAAATCCCCGATCCAGGGTTTCGCGATAGGCCGAACCGGAGACCTTACGATCGCCTTGCGGAGTTTTGACCACCAGGTCGTTGCGTCCGGAGGCCGCAGCCGTCACGCCAAGAGCGTTCAGGGCGTTAAGCACTATCGACGTGGAGATGGTTTTATCGTATTCCGGCTTGCCGGCCATAAAGGTAAAGCAGGTGTTACCGAGATCGTGAAACACCGCACCGCCGCCGCTGCTGCGGCGCGCCAGGCGCACGTTATCCTCTTCCATCCGCCGGGTGTTGCACTCTTTCCATGGATTTTGTGCCCGACCAATGACGACGGTATCGGCGTTGCGCCACAAAAACAGCACGCGCTGGGTGGCGGGCATCTGGCGGAAAATACACTCTTCCACCGCCAGGTTGAACCAGGGATCGTATGAATCAGAGATAAGCAGGCGCAGCGTCGACATGGCAGATTTCCTTTCTTTAATGATTCAGCCAATTTATCACTTATCCTTGTTTTCGCCCTCATCCTCTTCGGGAACGGATTTATTCGCCGTGAGCAGAAACGGCGATTGCTGCCAGCGCGTGCGTTTGCCCTGAAGCAATGTGCGAGTCAGCACCACGCCGATGGCAAGGGAGAGCAGCAGCATCAGGCGCAGAATGTTGGTGGTGTTATCCACCTGTTTGGCTTCCGTCGCCAGCGTGTGGGTGTCCAGCGTCAGGCGCAGATAGCCAAGGGGTTCATTCTTGCCCTGAATGGGTTCGACGATCTGCTGATTGAAGTAGCCCCCGGCTTTTTTGCCGTCGAGCGCCAGGCGGTCGCGGACGTCCACGCACTCACCGCTGTGGGCGATCAGGTTGCCTTCTTCGTCATAGACGCTGGCGTCCAGCAGGCGACTGTTGGTGGTCAGCTGCGTCAGCAACTGATTGATCTTCTTCTCATCCGGCGTTTCTGAACGCATCAACGGCGCAAGATTCAGCGTGACCTGATGGGCGAGGGAGCGGGCCAGCTCTTCCATCTGTGGGTTGCGCTGCCGCTGGTGGTTTTGGCTGAACCACGATGCGCCCTGCATCAGGGCCACCAGCAGGGCAAGACAGATAAGGACGATCACCGCACGATGCAGCCGAAATTTCAGTTTTGCGCGAACCATATTCCACCTTTGAAAATTTGCAGCTTAATGTTGCCAGAAGCGCTGGATACAGGGTAGCCTCATGCGTTATTTTCCTGGCCAAATCTCGATTAACTGGAGCTGTAATGCCGAACAGTCTGACCTGGTGCGACCTGCCCGACGATGTCTCTTTATGGCCTGGGCTGCCGCTGTCCTTGAGCGGTGATGAAGTGATGCCGCTGGATTACCACGCCGGACGCAGCGGCTGGCTGCTGTATGGCCGCCGTCTCGATAAACAGCGCCTGACCGATTATCAGCACAAGCTGGGGGCGGCGATGGTGATTGTTGCCGCCTGGTGCGTTGAGGATTATCAGGTGATTCGCCTCGCAGGATCGCTTACGCCGCGTGCGACGCGCCTTGCACACGATGCCGGGTTTGACGTCGCCCCGCTCGGGAAAATCCCGCACCTGCGCACGCCGGGCCTGCTGGTGATGGACATGGATTCAACGGCTATCCAGATTGAGTGTATTGATGAAATCGCCAAACTGGCGGGGACCGGCGAGCTGGTGTCTGAAGTCACTGAGCGTGCGATGCGCGGCGAACTCGATTTCACCGCCAGCCTTCGCCAGCGGGTGGCCACTCTGCAGGGCGCCGATGCAAGCATTCTGCGTCAGGTTCGCGACACGCTGCCGCTGATGCCAGGACTGGTGCCGCTGGTGCTGAAGCTGGAAACGCTGGGCTGGAAGGTGGCGATTGCCTCCGGCGGCTTTACGTTCTTCGCCGATTATCTGCGTGAAAAACTGCGCCTGACGGCCGCGGTGGCGAATGAGCTGGAAATTCGCGACGGCGTGCTCACCGGCAACGTGACCGGCGATATCGTGGACGCACAGTACAAGGCCAGCACCCTGAAACGTCTGGCCGAAAGCCATGAAATTCCGCTGGCGCAAACCGTGGCGATTGGCGACGGCGCCAACGATCTGCCGATGATTAAAGTGGCCGGGCTCGGTATTGCGTACCATGCCAAACCGAAAGTGAACGAGCAGACGGAAATCACCATCCGTCACGCTGACCTGATGGGCGTATTTTGCATCCTGTCCGGCAGCCTGAATCAAAAGTAATAACGAGGTAAACCGTGGCGAAAGCACCGAAACGCGCCTTTGTCTGTAACGAATGCGGCGCGGATTATCCGCGCTGGCAGGGGCAGTGCAGTGCCTGTCATGCCTGGAACACCATTACCGAAATGCGCATTGCCGCGTCGCCCGTCGTGGCGCGCAATGAGCGCTTAACCGGCTACGCCGGGGCTTCTGGTGGCTCGAAGGTCCAGAAGCTTTCTGAAATCAGCCTCGAAGAGCTGCCGCGCTTCTCCAGCGGCTTTAAAGAGTTTGACCGCGTGCTTGGCGGTGGCGTCGTGCCGGGCAGCGCCATTTTGATTGGCGGCAATCCGGGGGCCGGGAAATCCACCCTGCTGTTGCAGACGCTGTGCAAGCTCAGCGAGCAGATGAAAACCCTCTACGTCACCGGCGAAGAATCTTTGCAGCAGGTCGCGATGCGCGCGCACCGTCTTGGGTTACCGGCTGCTAACCTCAACATGCTGTCAGAAACCAGCATTGAGCAGATTTGCCAGATTGCCGAAGAAGAGCAGCCGAAGCTGATGGTGATCGACTCCATCCAGGTTATGCATATGGCCGACGTACAGTCCTCGCCGGGCAGTGTCGCCCAGGTGCGCGAAAGTGCCGCTTACCTGACCCGCTTTGCTAAAACGCGCGGGGTGGCGATTATCATGGTCGGTCACGTCACTAAAGATGGTTCGCTGGCGGGGCCTAAAGTGCTGGAGCACTGCATCGACTGTTCCGTATTGTTGGACGGCGATGCGGACTCCCGTTTCCGCACGCTGCGCAGTCACAAAAACCGATTTGGTGCGGTCAATGAGCTTGGCGTTTTCGCCATGACTGAACAGGGCCTGCGCGAAGTGAGCAACCCTTCTGCCATATTCCTGAGCCGGGGCGATGAAGTCACCTCCGGCAGCTCGGTGATGGTGGTCTGGGAAGGCACGCGGCCGCTGTTGGTCGAGATTCAGGCGCTGGTCGATCAGTCGATGATGGGCAACCCGCGTCGCGTAGCGGTGGGGCTTGAACAGAACCGTCTGTCGATTCTGCTGGCGGTGCTGCATCGTCACGGTGGCTTGCAGATGTTCGACCAGGACGTGTTCGTCAACGTGGTCGGCGGCGTGAAGGTGACCGAAACCAGTGCGGATCTGGCGCTGCTGATGGCGATGGTCTCCAGCCTGCGCGACAGGCCGCTGCCGCAGGATTTGGTGGTGTTTGGCGAAGTCGGGCTTTCCGGTGAAATTCGCCCGGTGCCGAGCGGGCAGGAGCGAATCTCTGAAGCCGCCAAGCATGGCTTTAAACGGGCGATCGTGCCCGCGGCTAACGTACCGAAAAAAATACCGGAAGGGATGAAGGTGTTTGGCGTGAAAAAGCTTTCCGATGCACTAAACGTCTTCGACGAATTATAATCATTGCGTTATCTCTTTTGGCGGGTGACGCTTTGCTTATCCGCCCTACGTTTTTCCAGGCCCGGCAAGCCTAAGCGCCGCCGGGCAAACCCATCAGGCAGGAGGCTCCTTTGTCATCATTCGATTACATCAAAACCGCTATTCGCCAGAAAGGCTGTACCTTGCAGCAGGTGGCGGACGCCAGCGGGATGACGAAGGGCTATCTGAGCCAGTTGCTGAACGCCAAAATCAAAAGCCCGAGTGCGCAAAAGCTCGAAGCGTTGCACCGTTTCCTCGGGCTCGAGTTTCCGCGCCAGCAGAAAAATGTTGGCGTGGTGTTCGGTAAGTTCTACCCATTGCATACCGGGCATATCTATCTTATCCAGCGCGCCGTAAGCCAGGTCGATGAGCTGCATATCATCATGGGCTATGACGAAAAGCGCGACCGCGAGCTGTTTGAAGACAGCGCGATGTCGCAGCAGCCGACGGTATCCGATCGTTTGCGCTGGCTGTTGCAGACCTTCAAATATCAGAAAAACATTCGTATTCATGCCTTTAACGAAGAGGGCATGGAGCCGTATCCCCACGGCTGGGACGTGTGGAGCAACGGCGTGAAGGCGTTTATGGAAGAAAAGGGCATTCAGCCAAATACCATTTACACCTCCGAAGAGGCCGATGCGCCGCAGTTTCGCGAGCATCTGGGCACCGAAACGGTGCTTATCGACCCGCAGCGCACGTTCATGAGCATCAGCGGCGCGCAAATTCGTGAAAACCCGTCGCGCTACTGGGAATATATCCCGACCGAAGTGAAGCCGTTCTTCGTGCGTACGGTGGCGATTCTCGGCGGCGAGTCGAGCGGTAAATCGACGCTGGTGAATAAGCTCGCTAACATTTTCAATACCACCAGCGCCTGGGAATATGGCCGGGATTACGTCTTTTCGCATCTCGGCGGCGACGAGATGGCGTTACAGTATTCGGACTACGATAAAATCGCGCTTGGCCATGCACAGTACATTGATTTTGCGGTGAAATATGCCAATAAGGTGGCGTTTATCGACACCGATTTTGTCACCACCCAGGCGTTCTGTAAGAAATACGAAGGCCGCGAGCACCCGTTCGTGCAGGCGCTGATTGATGAATACCGCTTCGACCTGGTTATCGTGCTGGAAAATAATACCCCGTGGGTTGCCGACGGCTTGCGTAGCCTGGGCAGTTCAGTCGACAGGAAAGAGTTTCAGACCATGCTGGTAGAGATGCTCGAGGAGAACAACATCGAGTATGTCCATGTTGAAGAACCGGACTACGACGCGCGATTCCTGCGCTGCGTGGAGCTGGTAAAGCAGATGATGGGCGAGCAGGGCTAAAAAGTGACGGGGTTCGCCACCCTCAGGATCGCGAACCCGCTCCGATCACTCAGGCGTACCGCGCACAAATATGTTATAGGGCGACGGGCGCTGCGAATAATTGACGATTTCAACGCCCAGCGTTTTCGCGCTGGCGACGGCAATATGCATTTTTTGCTCCAGATACTCCGGCCCGAAGCGTAATGGGTCCGGCGTGCCGTGGCCGTAAAAGGAATCCTGCTCCAGCCCGGAAAAATAGTTCCCGGCCCACTCCCGCAAGGTTTTTTCCGTTTTCTGATTAAAGTCATTACAGACCTGTGGCATGCCCTCGGCGCGCCATTTTTGCACCTTCTCAGGGTTATAGTCGTGATCGAAGCCGAGCAGCCCGATCCGCGCTGGCGCCAGGGTCAGCATTATCCAGTAGAGACCCTGAAAGAAAGAGGTATAGCCAATTTTTCTTTCCAGATTGAAACCGCTTAGCTCCCCGAAACCGAGCGTTTCTGCTCCCTGATGCAGAGCGGCTGAGTACTCTTTGTGCCGAATTTCCGTGCGGTAATTTTTCGTCTGCGGATAGTTTTCGGCAGGAAAGTCGTTGGGGTGGATCCAGTAATCAAATACCTCGTCGGGGAAGATTCGCCAGGCGTTGTTTAAACACACTTTGATATGGTCGCGGTAGCGTTCGTCCGTGGCCTGCTGGGCTGAAAGCCCGCTACCAACATAAAGCACCTTCATGATTTATCCTTGTGATTCAGGCAACAACACGGGCAGCGCTGGCGCTGCCCGTGGATAACATTACGACACACCAGACAGCTCAATGCGTTCGCATTCGCGGTCATAGCTGCCGTTCAGACAGAGATCGATGGGATGAGGCTCCCAGTAGATCAGCCCGCGAACTTCGAACAGCATGTTGGTACTGCTGAAGGATTTATCCTTCTCGTGGAGAATATGCACCAGCAGCGATTCGGGGATGATTCGGGGCTCGAAGCGCAGAATGGCATCACGAATGTTTTTCTCCATTTGCCGCCAGTTGTTCAGGTTGACCGGCATGCCCGGAAGCGGAGTGATGCCGAAATTCACCACCGTGTTAGCCACATGGCAGTGCTTAACGGGATCGAGTTCGCGATCGATGTTGTTGCAGTTGAGGAGCGATGCCAGATCCCGCTGCACCAGACGCCTGAGGGTCCTCGCATCGTAAAAGGCTTTGTCAAAGGCCTCCTGCTGCTTTTTGGGCTCATCATCCAGCAGGCGATCGAGCAGGGTTGGCAGATATTGCTGCTTGCTGTTCATGGCGTTCAGGCCGTTTCAAAGGTGAGGGTGCCCGTTTCCATGATCGAAAATTCGCTTTGCTCGGTGACCCACATCTTACGGCCTTCGCCGATGGTCAATACCAGGCTTTGCTGCTGCCAGTGGGTCTCGTCGCCGAGCTTCACGCTCAGGCTCTGGCTGGCGTCGATCGGGTAGCGGGCAGGTAAATAGCCGCTCCATTTACGCGACGGGGTGACGAGCGTCGCGGGTGCCCACATCAGGTCAAGCAGCGACTGAGGTGGCTGCACCGTCAGCGATTGGATCTGCTCGAACGGCACCCAGCGATACCCGCCGGCGCAGATAAATTCGCACACTGGCCCAAGACGGCCATCGCCATCGGCAATCCAGTCGAACGCACCGGCGTGCTCGCTGTGGCCTGCGGTGACCGGGGCAAGCTCGAAGGCCTGAAAGCGAAGCTCATCCGCTTTATCGATTTCCTGGGCGGCACTGGCCTGGTTTGCCTGGTGCAGAATGTCCAGCCAGGTGGGGGCCTGCTCGTCAAGCGGGCTGGCCTTGCGTTCTCCGTTGAGCACCTGCTTACGCACCATCTCACTCATGATCAGGTTTTTCAGCAGTTCGCTATGCGAGGAGGTCGCATCCGACAGGGCGGCCAGGGTATCGACCTGCGTCAGCGCCTTGTCCCATGCTTCTTCGATGCACCAGAGCGTTGCCAGCGCGTAACGAGATTCCCGGTCGGCCGGGCGTTTCTTTAGGGTAGAAAGCAGGTCTTCCGTCAGTGAACCAAAGGTATTTTCCTGCAGGAAGGTCCTGAGACGGGGAGTTGTCAGCATCATAGTTAATCCTTTAATTACAGTAGAGTGTCCAGGTCTGCCCGGTAAATGTCCTGTACCAGCAGAGCGGGGATCCGTTTTTGGGTGTCGTAGCGAACTTCTTCAGGGGCCAGCAGCTTGAGGACGTCGGTTTTTGTCTGCTCTTCGGCCTGGATCCTGTCACTTTCGGCGATCTCCAGCTCGTTAAACACTTTGTGGATAAGCGCCGGCGTTTCAAAAATACAGTGGGTGACGGTGGCTGATTTGACCTGCGCCTGAACCCTGTCGAAGTGAAACACGTTTTCGTTGAACCGGTTGTCGCGCCGCGGGCCGGACTGTCGGGCGTGGGGCTGCTGGATGCCCCATATCAGGGCCTGGCGAAACTCTTTTTCAAGCGATTTAAGAATGTCCCTTTTTTCGTTTTCCGGTGCCTCGGTGACGTGCTGCAGGCTGTTGTGCAGGATCTCCACCAGCTCCGGTAACTGGGCGTCGTTGCCGCAGCCGTCGGCGTAACCCAGCTCCTGGAGCAGACTTTTATCCGTCTCCTCGTCCTCCACGGTGATGCCATAGCGGGCAAGCTGAATGCTGCTCTGGATCCGCAGGGAATGACGTTCCTGAAAGGCCAGAGGGTGGCCATCAACATAGCAGGGCAGCAGTCGCTGAGCGTTAAGCAGGCTAAGCCCCTCTGTGCCATGGCTGAAAATAACCCCCTCCTCACAGGGGGCTTTTGCAGGGGAGAAGAACTGACCGCTGTCGACGTCGAAAATGACGGTTTCATTGTCACCCAGCACCCGACGCGAGCGCTGTTCTGGCCAGTAAAGGTTTAAAGTGATCATGCCTAGCCTATAAACACATCGCCCGAGCCACTACAGATGGCGGCACCACAGCCGGTGCAGTCACCCAGCCGAGCCGCGGGACTGTTGTTGATGAACACGGTACCGGAGCCGGATGCAACGGCGCTTCCGCCATGAAGGGCGCAGGCGGCGGCGCTTCCCAGCATGGCCGCGGGTATGCTGTTGATAAAGACGTTCCCGGAACCGCTGACGACCGCGCCGCCGTGACAGATGGCATCGCCTAAGCGTGCTGCATTTTGCATATAACCTCTCCTTTATGGATTAAGGGTAAATCCGCCCGCCGAAGCGGCGAGCGGAAAGGGGTGACGATCAGGGTGGCGGAGTCCTCGTCGGTGTGACGGTTGGCGTTTCCGTCGGTGTCTCCGTCGGACTCTCCGTTGGGCTCTCGGTTGGGCTTTCCGTCGGGCTCTCGGTTGGGCTTTCCGTCGGGCTCTCGGTCGGGCTTTCCGTCGG
>NZ_DALZVG010000038.1:0-26099 GCF_032012665.1 Scandinavium sp. | reverse complement strand
CTGTTTGTGTGAAGTGATTCACATCCGCCGTGTCGATGGAGGCGCATTATAGGGATCCCATTTTTTTGCACAACCCTTTTTTTCGATCTTTCTTCTGATAGCTGTTTTTTCATTCTTTTTGTTGAGATCCCATACGATCTGCTGTTTTTTTGAGGTGTGAATCCCCTCTGAAAGGCCGATAATGAGCCACATTACCTGCAATTCGTCCTATAGAGGTTTTCATGTCTGCAAACATTCGTTCCTATAAAAACCTGACACCCACGATCGGTCAGCGCGTTATGGTCGATTCCACCAGCGTGATTATCGGCGATGTCCGCCTTGCGGATGATGTCGGCATATGGCCACTGGTCGCGATCCGCGGTGACGTAAACTATGTTGCTATCGGCGCCCGCACGAATATCCAGGACGGCAGCGTGCTACACGTTACCCACAAGTCTTCTTATAACCCGGAAGGTAACCCGCTAATTGTGGGTGAAGACGTTACGGTAGGACACAAAGTCATGCTGCACGGCTGCACCATTGGAGATCGGGTACTTGTTGGTATGGGATCGATATTGCTCGATGGAGTAGTTGTCGAAAATGACGTGATGATCGGCGCTGGTAGTCTGGCGCCTCAAAATAAGCGCCTGGAGAGTGGCTACCTTTATCTTGGTAGCCCAGTGAAGCAGATTCGTCCGTTGAAAGAGGCGGAGCTTGAGGGTCTCAGGTATTCAGCGAATAACTATGTAAAGTGGAAAGATGAGTATCTCGCTCAGGAGAGCCAGATCCAGCCCTGATCGTCTTCTTTTTGGTTGCAGATCGCCTGCTCAGCTTCATCTTCTAAATCCCAGCGATGCAGACGAAAGCTCTCGACCCAAAACTCTGGCGCATCCCCACCAAAGCGATGCGCCAGTGCTTCTGCCGACAATGCACAGGTGACCTGAAACCCATTAACCAGCGCCGGGAAGCAGAGAGACTGATTTGCGTCGTCCCATTCTTCACGATCGGGAAACAGGATCGCCTGATTCACAAAGACAGTTCCTTTTTCAGTGCCTCAATGACAGGGGCAATTTCTGGCATAACGCCGTGCCATAAAAGCACCGCATGCGCGGCCTGAGCCACCAGCATCCCCAGCCCATCCTCGCAGTGTTTTGCACCATGCTGTTCGCACCACTTCAAAAAAGGCGTACTTCCTTTCTGATAGAACATGTCGTAGCAACGCACGTTCATATTGATGATGGCATTCGGGATCGCCGGAACGTTTCCACCGATGCCGCTGGACGTTGCATTGATGATCAAATCGAACGTTTCGCTCTGCAGTGAATCCATTGCCAGAGCACGAATGCTGCCGGTGTGGGCGAAGATCGCGGCCAGCTCCTGTGCGCGGGCAAAGGTACGGTTAGTCACAGTAACAGCACAGTCCAAGGATAAAAGCGGCAGCAATACTCCACGCGCCGCGCCGCCAGCACCTATCAGCAAAATACGATAGCCCGGTTTGATCAGATCCAGTCGTTCCAGATCGCTAAGCAACCCTATTCCATCGGTGTTATCACCCAGCAGCCGCCCATCTTCCAGCCGCTTCAGCGTATTCACCGCCCCGGCGAGCGCAGCCCGCTCGGTGAGTTCATCCGCTCTGGCGAAAGCTTCCTCTTTAAAAGGCACGGTGACGTTGCAGCCTTTGCCTCCTTCAGCAAAAAACCTGTTCAGCGTTTCAGTAAACGCCTCCAACGGCGCAAGCACTCGTCCGTAAGGATGTTCGATGTTCAACTGCCGGGCAAATTGCTGATGAATAAAAGGCGATTTGCTGTGGGCAATGGGGTTGCCGAATACGGCGTACTGTTCCATATGATTATCCCTGGCGGAAAAGTTCGCCCGTCAGGGCATCCCGGATTTCGGAAGGGTTAAGGCGACCGCCGGTTTCGCCTTTAACAACCGGGAAGGATTCGCCGAACTGAGCAACGACTTCTTCGACGTTGCGGCATGGCTCCTGCCCGCTCAGGTTCGCACTTGTTGAAACAAGTGGTTTACCGTAAGCCTGGCACAGCTCAACCACCAGCGGATGATCAGTGACGCGAACAGCCAGAGTGTCGAATCGGCCGGTCAACCAGCGGGGCGTTGACGCTCTTGCCGGAAAGACAAAAGTGACAGGCCCAGGCCAGCGCGAAAAGACCGTTTCTCGTTGGCTGTCTGTTAATACTGAATCATCTATATAAGGTTTGAGCTGCTCAAAACTCGCCGCAATAAGGATAAGTCCTTTTTCTACTGGCCTCTGCTTAAGCTCCAGCAAACGCATAACAGCAGTTTCACTGTCCGGATCGCAGCCGACACCGAAAACAGCTTCAGTGGGATAAGCGATGACTTCTTTATTATTGAGCGCTTCGAGAGCTTTCAAAACGCTTAGTTCATGCAGGTGACTGTTCACTGATTTATTCCGCCGATATCGGCTTTCCACATTGTTTACTGGCGCAATAGAGCTTAACGCCTTGTGCCGTTTTCTTTTCGATAAGTAGCGGATAGTGGCACTCAGGGCACTCTCCCACCACCGGTTTGAAATTCAGAGCGAACTGGCAATCGGGATAACGATCGCAGGAATGAAAGGTTTTGCCATAGCGTGAGCGACGCTGAACAAGATGACCTTGATGGCATTGCGGGCAGGCGATAGACGTCTCATCAGGTTTATCAATAAGCTCGGTGTGTTCGCAGACGGGATACTGGCTACACCCTATGAACATGCCAAAACGCCCCTGACGAAGCACCATTTCCGCACCACAAACCGGGCAAAGCTGGCCTTCCAGAACTTTCACGATATGTCCGTCCGCCTGGCTTTTCAGGGGACGAACATAATCGCATTCCGGGTAATGGGAACAACCGAGAAACGGCCCGTGCTTACCGGACCGGATAATGAGCTCGGCCCCGCACTGTGGGCAGGGCTCGTTTTTAGGCACCGAAAACAGTGCAGATTTAGCCATAACAACTCTTTTCGCTGCGCAAGGGAATCAGTGCAGCATACCTTCATTTACTTCGAAGAGTAATTCTTCCATCTGCTGATAGGCATTTTCACAGCCCGGAATATTAAACAGCACCATCAGGATGACCCATTTCAGATCCTCCAGCTCAAACTCTGTGGCATCCAGCGCCATGACGCGTTCGATGACCATTTCACGCGTTTCGAGGTTTAGCACCTGAATCTGCTCCAGGAATAACAAGAATCCCCGGCAACTGGCATCCAGCCGTTGGCACTCATCTGCAGTATAAATGCGGACAGAGAGTGGATCCGAAGCCAGCTGCATCGGCTCTGCGAGCCCTTCCTGATAATCAGCCAGCTTTTCCAACCACAGCAGTGCGTTGTAGATATCTTCCCGATCGAAACCGGCATCGGTTAAATCCCGCGTCAGTTTATCCTGGTCCACCCGCATCTCTGCTTCGTTATGGATGTAAGTCTCAAATAAATACATCAGTACGTCGAACATGGCATGCCCTCCTTAATCGGACATAGCCGCCGGGTACAGCTGCGATCCATCCTGCTAACTCCAGTTCCAGTAGCTGTGCTACGGTTACTGGCACAGGTTGGCCGGCACGTTCAGCGACAACGTCAACAGGTGTTACCTCATCTCCTACGTTAGCCAGGAGCTCCGGAAATGGCAATGCTGCAAACTCCGTATCCGGGGAATAATTTGATTTTTCAGGCTCATCTGGCAGCGGATAGCGCCCGAATTGCAAATTTTCCATGATGTCCTCTATCGTCGTCACAGGAACAGCTCCCTGTTTAATCAGCCAGTGCGGGCCTTCCGATCCGGGGTTGCCCAGCGGACCTGGAATGGCAAAGACTTCACGACCTTGCTCCAGCGCGGTACGGGCAGTCACCAGAGAACCACTTTTCGGTGCCGCCTCCACCACTAAAACACCGTAGCTGAGGCCACTGATGATTCGATTTCGGCGAGGGAAATTGGCAGGAAAGGGGAGCTGGTTCAGCGGGAATTCGCTAACCAACGCGCCGCCATTTTCAAGAATACGCTGAGCCAGGGCGGCATGCCGACGCGGATAGGTATGAAAGAGGCCGTTTCCGAGCACAGCAATGGTTTTTCCATGAACATCCAGCGCGGCCCTGTGTGCTATTCCATCAATGCCGAGCGCCATACCGCTGGTCACCGTCAGGCCTTTTCGGGCAATAGCCTCACTAAGGATGCGCCCCCAGCGCTCCCCATACCAGGAATGGTGACGGCTGCCGACAATGGCGATTTGTGGAGACAAGAGTAACTGCGGATCCCCCGCGACAAACAAAGCCCCAGGGTAATCGACGGTCGCTTTTAGAGTGGAAGGATAACCGGCATGATCCGCCGTCAGTAAGTGGTGCCCGGGATGTGTTAGCCAGGCAAGCATCTCATTCAGCACCCGCCCGGAAAACGAGAAAAAGTGTTTTACCTGGGCCGTAGAAAACCCCTGATTGCGCAAAAAACCTGCGTCTACTGAACCAGCTGAAATGAGTCTTTTTGCCAGCTCGCACATCGTATTGCCGTATAACCCATTGACCGCCATCAGGCGGATCCAGATCTCCGTGGGCGCCATCCTTTTCCCCTTGCCACAAGCTGTCTCGTCAATCTTTGCGATTGGTCAGTGATGCTGTCAATCAGAGGGGGTTTTGTCTAGAATAGAGGTAATAATCTTTCCAACTCCTGAACACAACTCTGGATAATTATGTCAGTTTTGCAAGTGTTACATATTCCGGACGAGCGCCTTCGCAAAGTCGCTGAGCCGGTTAAAGAAGTGAATGCCGACATTCAGCGTATCGTCGATGATATGTTCGAAACCATGTACGACGAAGAAGGCATTGGCCTGGCCGCAACGCAGGTCGATATCCATCAGCGCATCATCGTGATTGATGTTTCCGAAGATCGTGCCGACCAGCTGGTATTGATTAACCCCGAGCTGCTGGAAAAGAGCGGTGAAACCGGCATCGAAGAAGGCTGCCTGTCTATTCCTGAGCAGCGTGCTCTGGTTCCACGTGCCGAGCGAGTTAAAATTCGCGCGCTGGACCGCAATGGCAAGCCGTTCGAACTCGAAGCCGATGGCCTGCTGGCAATCTGCATTCAGCACGAGATGGACCATCTGGTAGGCAAACTGTTCATCGACTATCTCTCTCCGCTGAAACAGCAGCGTATTCGCCAGAAAGTTGAAAAACTGGATCGCCTGAACGCTCGCGCTTAAGGATAAGAATTAACGTGTCAGAATCACTTCGCATTATTTTTGCCGGTACTCCTGACTTTGCTGCGCGTCATCTTGACGCGCTGTTGTCGTCTGGGCACCAGATCGTGGGCGTATTTACCCAACCAGACCGTCCCGCCGGCCGCGGTAAAAAGCTGATGCCGAGCCCCGTCAAAGTGCTGGCAGAAGAAAAAGGTCTGCCGGTTTTCCAGCCCGCCTCGCTTCGCCCGCAGGAAAACCAGCAGCTCGTTGCCGAGCTCAACGCCGACGTTATGGTAGTGGTAGCGTATGGTCTGATCTTACCGAAAGCCGTTCTTGATATGCCACGTCTCGGCTGCATTAACGTTCATGGTTCACTGCTGCCACGCTGGCGTGGTGCTGCGCCAATCCAGCGTTCCCTCTGGGCGGGTGATGCACAAACGGGCGTCACGATCATGCAGATGGACGTTGGGCTTGATACCGGTGATATGCTCTATAAGCTCGCCTGCCCAATCACGGCAGAAGACACCAGCGGCTCGCTGTACGACAAGCTGGCTGAGCTCGGTCCACAAGGGTTGATCGAAACCCTGAAGCAGTTGGCGGAAGGCACAGCTAAACCTGAAGTTCAGGACGAAGCGCTGGTCACACACGCCGAAAAGCTCAGCAAAGAAGAGGCTCGCGTTGACTGGTCACTTTCGGCTGAACAGCTTGAACGTAATATCCGGGCCTTTAATCCATGGCCAATGAGCTGGCTGGAGATTGATGGTCAACCGGTTAAAGTATGGCAAGCCACAGTTATTCACGCAGACACTGCGGCAGAGCCAGGCACGATCGTCGATGCCAACAAGCAAGGCATCCAGGTTGCAACCGCGCGTGGGATCCTGAATCTGCAGTCGCTTCAGCCTGCGGGAAAAAAGGCCATGAGCGTACAGGATCTTCTGAATTCACGTCGGGAGTGGTTTATTCCCGGCAACCGTCTTGCCTGACGGTTTCTTACTTTCAGCCCGGTTATACCGGGCCTTTTCATTTTTATGCTTATGAAAAAAAATACAAATTTACGTAGCCTTGCCGCTCAGGCTATCGAACAGGTCGTTGAGAAAGGCCAGTCGCTGAGCAATGTTTTGCCGCACCTGCAAAACAAAGTTGCCGATAAAGATCGTGCCCTGCTGCAGGAACTGAGTTTTGGCGTGCTGCGTACTCTGCCGCAGCTGGAGTGGCTCATCAAAAAATTGATGGAACGCCCCATGACGGGCAAACAGCGTACCGTCCACTTTCTACTGATGGTTGGCCTTTATCAGCTTCTGTATACCCGCATTCCAGCCCACGCGGCGCTGGCGGAAACGGTTGAAGGTGCAGTAGCCATCAAGCGCCCGCAGCTGAAAGGGCTGATCAACGGTGTACTGCGCCAGTTTCAGCGTAATCAGGAAGCCCTGTTAGCCGAATTTGCCGGGACGGAAATGCGCTTCCTGCACCCTTCCTGGCTGGTGAAACGTATTCAAAAAGCTTATCCGCAGCAGTGGCAAGCCATCCTTGAGGCCAACAACCAGCGCCCACCTATGTGGCTGCGCGTTAACCGCAACCATCACTCACGTGATGCATGGCTCGCATTGCTGGAAGCATCCGGAATGAAAGGCTTTACGCATCAGGACTACCCTGACGCTGTGCGCCTGGAAACGCCGACGTCGGTAATGGCACTGCCCGGCTTTGCCGAGGGCTGGGTCACCGTGCAGGACGCTTCTGCCCAGGGCTGCATGAACTATCTGACGCCTAAAAATGGCGAAGAGATCCTCGATTTGTGCGCGGCACCGGGCGGGAAAACGACCCATATTCTTGAAGTCGCCCCCAAAGTGAGCGTACTGGCCGTCGACGTTGATGAGCAGCGCCTGACTCGCGTCTATGAAAACCTGAAACGCCTCGGCATGAACGCACAGGTGAAGCAAGGCGATGGCCGTTATCCTTCACAGTGGTGCGGTGAGCAGCAATTCGATCGCATTCTGCTGGATGCTCCTTGCTCTGCTACGGGCGTGATTCGCCGCCATCCGGATATCAAATGGCTGCGCCGCGATCGCGATATCGCTGACCTGGCTCAGCTTCAGGCAGAAATCCTTGATGCCACCTGGCTGCATCTCAAACCTGGCGGTACGCTGGTGTACGCCACCTGCTCCATTCTGCCGGAAGAAAACAGCGAACAGATTGCAGCGTTCCTGAAACGTACACCAGATGCGACCCTCTGCGAGACGGGCACTGCAGAACACCCCGGCCAGCAAAACCTGCCGGCTGCGGATGAAGGCGACGGATTCTTTTACGCTAAGCTAATCAAACAGTGATGAATTAACGGATCGCGACTGATGAAAATTATCATTCTGGGTGCCGGACAAGTCGGCGGCACGCTGGCAGAGAACCTGGTCGGTGAGAATAACGACATTACCGTGGTAGACACCAACGGCGATCGCCTGCGCAGCCTGCAGGACAAATTCGATTTACGCGTTGTTCAGGGCCACGGCTCTCATCCCCGCGTACTGAGGGAAGCCGGGGCTGATGATGCGGATATGCTCGTCGCCGTCACCAGCTCTGATGAAACCAATATGGTTGCCTGCCAGGTTGCCTATTCTCTTTTCAATACGCCGAACCGTATCGCTCGTATTCGTTCTCCCGACTACGTCCGCGATGCAGATAAGTTGTTCCATTCTGAAGCGGTGCCAATCGATCATCTGATCGCACCTGAACAGCTTGTTATCGACAATATTTACCGCCTGATTGAGTATCCGGGTGCCCTGCAGGTGGTGAACTTTGCCGAAGGGAAAGTAAGCCTGGCCGTGGTGAAAGCCTATTATGGTGGCCCACTGGTCGGTAATGCGCTGTCCACTATGCGAGAGCACATGCCGCATATCGATACTCGCGTAGCGGCGATTTTCCGCCACGACCGGCCTATCCGTCCTCAGGGATCGACCATTGTTGAGGCAGGCGACGAAGTCTTCTTCATTGCCGCTTCGCAGCATATTCGCGCCGTAATGAGTGAACTTCAGCGCCTGGAAAAGCCCTATAAGCGAATCATGCTTGTCGGCGGCGGAAACATCGGCGCTGGTCTGGCACGTCGTCTGGAAAAAGATTACAGCGTGAAGCTGATCGAACGGGATCAGCAACGCGCGGCTGAGCTTGCGGAAAAGCTGCAAAATACGATCGTCTTCTTTGGCGACGCATCAGATCAGGAGCTGCTGGCGGAAGAGCATATCGATCAGGTTGATCTGTTTATCGCCGTCACCAACGACGATGAAGCGAATATTATGTCGGCCATGTTAGCCAAGCGTATGGGTGCCAAAAAAGTGATGGTGCTTATCCAGCGCCGCGCCTATGTTGATCTGGTGCAGGGCAGCGTGATTGATATTGCGATTTCCCCACAGCAGGCCACTATCTCCGCATTGTTAAGCCATGTCCGCAAGGCAGATATCGTTGGTGTTTCATCTCTCCGCCGAGGCGTTGCCGAAGCGATTGAAGCCGTCGCCCATGGAGATGAAAGTACCTCCAGGGTGGTTGGCCGCGTGATTGATGATATTAAACTCCCGCCGGGCACAATTATTGGTGCAGTCGTTCGCGGTAATGAAGTCCTCATCGCCAATGACAATTTGCGGATTGAGCAGGGTGACCACGTAATTATGTTCCTGACGGATAAAAAGTTTATTACCGACGTCGAGCGCCTGTTCCAGCCTAGCCCATTCTTCCTGTAACCGAAAAAGACGCTCAAATGAGCGTCTTTTTTATTAACCCTTTATTATTCAAGGTCTATTTATTCAAAATAGCCGTCGCGCTGTAATGGAAATTGACCAGACATTTGTTAAACTTATAAACGTCAGCTGGTTCAAGGAGAATAAAATGAGCATTATTAAAGAGTTTCGCGAATTCGCGATGCGCGGAAACGTGGTTGATTTGGCAGTGGGTGTCATTATTGGTGCGGCATTCGGTAAAATCGTATCGTCATTAGTTGCCGATATTATTATGCCTCCGCTGGGATTATTGATTGGCGGGATCGATTTCAAACAGTTTGCGGTTACGCTGCGTGATGCGCAGGGCGACGTTCCTGCGGTAGTGATGCACTACGGCGTGTTCATCCAGAATATTTTTGATTTCGTGATTGTGGCATTCGCCATCTTTATGGCGATTAAGCTTATTAACAAGCTCAATCGTAAGAAAGAAGAGCCGGCTGCGGATCCAGTGCCGACGAAAGAAGAAGTCTTACTGACTGAAATTCGCGATCTGCTGAAAGAGCAAAACAGCCGCTCTTAATCAGGACACTGAAAGCAGAAAGCCAGTGGTAAAAAAGTGATTCACTTTCTTGCCACTGGCCTCCCAGTTACCTCTGTTGCCATGTTTGCCCTTACGCTGAAAACTGCCTTTCCCTTTCTTACTTTTCTCAACGCGCTGACGAAACAGTGGGTCACGTAATAACGCTTCTACCGCGTTATCCTTTATTTGCCCCTTCGTATGCTGATAGCGGCTCATATTTTCTCCGGATTGTGTAATAAGACGGCGGGAGTGTAATCCTGCAACAGTCGAAAATCAATGCCCTGCTTGCTCTGCCTCAGCTCCCTGCTCAAGCGCTTCGAGAATAGAACAGTAAACACTGCTGTGGGCACTGCCGCAGCATGCATCATTCAGGCGCTGCAGAGAACGGCGCATCGTTTCCAGCTGCGCAATCCTTGCTTCGACTTCATTCAGCCGGGACTGGACGATGCTTTTCGACTCCTGACAGGTATGATGTTCGGGATCAATACGAATCGACAGCAGTTCACGGATCGCTTCGAGCGTAAAGCCAAGCTGCGTGCCGTGGCGTATAAACCGCAAGCGCTGCAGATCGCTTTCTGTATAAAGCCGGAATCCACCTTCAGTGCGAACAGAATGATCCATCATCTGCTGTTTTTCATAATAGCGGATGGTATCGGGCGTCACGCCTGCGAGTTTCGCTAATTCACCAATACGATACATCAGCATTCCTCCCGTAATTTACTGCATAACTTATCGGCATAATCACCACGCAAAAAATCTGTACTCAGCCCGGCCTGCTGTAGTTTCAATTCGAGCAGCGTAAGGCGGCGCTGGATTTCAGGCACTCCAGGGTCATCCTCACGAATACCTTTTAGCAATCCTATGAGCTCGACGGCCTCTTTATGCTGTGCGAGTTCCGGAGGAAGGCAACCAGCGTTCTTCAACAGACGATAACCTGCACGCAGTTCAGGGGGAACATGACTGTCATCATCAAGAAATAAAGGTTCACCCCGGCCCGGCAGGAGATCAAACTCACCCCGGGACTGTGCCTCCTGAATATGACGCTCGGCCCACTGATCGAGTAACCACATCGTAAATATCCTGATGAACAAAAAGAGTACAATGATTGTAGCGAAATGGGGATCTTACAGGCATAAAAAAACCCGCCGAGGCGGGTTTTTTCATACTACTGCAAATTACTCTGCAGCTGCTTCTGCTTTCGCTTCTGAACGATCAACCAGCTCGATGTAAGCCATCGGCGCGTTGTCGCCTGCACGGAAACCACACTTCATGATGCGAGTGTAACCACCGGCACGGCTCGCGAAACGCGGGCCCAGTTCGTTAAACAGTTTTGCCACGATCTCGTTATCACGAGTACGGGCGAATGCCAGACGACGATTAGCAACGCTATCAGTCTTGGCAAGAGTAATCAGCGGCTCAACTACGCGACGCAGCTCTTTCGCTTTAGGCAGGGTCGTCTTGATGATCTCATGACGAACCAGTGAACCTGCCATGTTGCGGAACATAGCCTGGCGATGGCTGCTGTTGCGGTTCAGTTGACGACCACTCTTACGATGGCGCATGACCTTATCCTTCTCAGTAAAACCTTAACCTGTGATCCGGTTACTCGTCAGCAATGCTTGCCGGTGGCCAGTTTTCCAGGCGCATGCCCAGAGACAGACCACGAGAGGCCAGCACGTCTTTAATCTCAGTAAGAGATTTTTTACCCAGGTTTGGCGTTTTCAGCAACTCAACCTCGGTACGCTGTACCAGATCACCGATATAGTGGATAGCTTCTGCCTTGAGGCAGTTAGCAGAGCGGACAGTCAATTCCAGATCGTCAACAGGGCGCAGCAGGATCGGATCGAATTCTGGTTTCTCTTCTTTCACTTCCGGCTGACGTACATCACGTAAGTCAACGAAAGCTTCCAGTTGTTCTGCCAGGATGGTTGCCGCACGACGAATCGCCTCTTCAGGATCGATTGTGCCATTGGTTTCCATTTCGATGACCAGCTTGTCCAGGTCGGTACGCTGCTCTACGCGCGCTGCTTCAACATTGTAGGCGATACGCTCTACAGGGCTGTAGCATGCGTCGACCAGCAGACGGCCGATTGGGCGCTCATCTTCTTCCGAATGAATTCGGGCAGAAGCCGGCACATAACCGCGACCGCGCTGAACTTTGATACGCATATTGATAGATGCGTTCTCATCAGTCAGGTGGCAGATAACATGCTGCGGCTTGACGATTTCGACATCACCGTCGTGGGTGATGTCGGCTGCGGTCACAGGGCCAATGCCAGATTTATTCAGAGTAAGAATAACTTCATCTTTACCCTGAACTCTCACCGCCAGCCCTTTCAGGTTGAGCAGGATTTCAAGGATATCTTCCTGAACGCCTTCTTTGGTGCTGTACTCATGAAGTACACCATCAATCTCAACCTCGGTCACCGCGCAACCCGGCATCGATGAGAGCAGAATACGGCGCAGTGCGTTACCCAAAGTATGGCCGAAGCCACGCTCTAAAGGCTCAAGGGTCACCTTGGCGTGCGTCGAACTCACTTGCTCGATATCGACCAGGCGCGGTTTTAGAAACTCTGTCACAGAACCCTGCATTGTGTCCTCTCTTTGGTACTAAGCTTTACTTGGAGTAAAGCTCGACGATCAGGTGTTCGTTAATGTCCGCAGACAGATCAGAACGCTCAGGCTGACGCTTGAACGTACCTTCCATCTTGCCAGCATCAACTTCCAGCCAGGTTGGCTTTTCACGCTGCTCAGCCAGCTCAAGAGCGGCTTTCACGCGAGATTGCTTTTTCGCTTTCTCACGAACACTGACAACGTCATTCGCTTTAACCTGATAAGAAGCGATGTTAACAACACGACCGTTTACCATGATAGCTTTGTGGCTAACCAGCTGACGTGATTCAGCACGAGTAGCGCCGAAGCCCATACGGTATACAACGTTGTCCAGACGACCTTCCAGCAGAGCCAACAGGTTTTCACCGGTGTTGCCTTTCAGACGTGCTGCTTCTTTGTAGTAGTTACGGAACTGACGCTCCAGCACACCGTAGATACGGCGAACTTTTTGCTTTTCACGCAACTGCACACCATAGTCAGACAGACGCGGTTTACGCGCACCGTGCTGGCCAGGAGCTTGTTCAATTTTACACTTGGTATCGATCGCGCGAACGCCAGACTTAAGGAATAAGTCGGTGCCCTCACGACGGCTCAGCTTGAGCTTAGGACCCAAATATCTTGCCATTTTCTTTCTCCAACTAACCTGGAAAACGCAGCGTTATACGCGACGTTTTTTCGGCGGACGACAACCGTTATGAGGGATCGGAGTCACATCAGTAATGTTAGTGATGCGGAAACCAGCGGCGTTCAGAGCACGAATAGTAGATTCGCGACCCGGACCCGGACCTTTGACCATAACTTCCAGATTCTTGATACCGTAATCTTTTACGGCTTCAGCGCAACGCTCTGCCGCAACCTGAGCTGCGAACGGAGTGGATTTGCGAGAACCACGGAAACCGGAACCACCGGCTGTTGCCCAACCCAGTGCGTTACCCTGACGATCAGAGATGGTAACGATGGTGTTGTTGAAAGAAGCATGGATATGAGCCACGCCGTCAGAGACTTGTTTTCTTACACGCTTACGTGCACGAACTGGTGCCTTTGCCATTATTCAATCACCCCGATTATTTCTTGATCGGTTTGCGCGGACCCTTACGGGTACGTGCGTTGGTCTTAGTACGCTGACCGCGCACTGGCAGACCACGACGATGACGCAAACCGCGATAGCAACCAAGATCCATCAGGCGCTTGATGCTCATGCTGATTTCACGGCGCAGATCACCTTCAACGACAAATTTGGCAACTTCGTCACGCAGCGTGTCGATTTGTTCTTCAGACAGCTCACTGATCTTAACATCTTCAGCAATACCTGCCGCAGCCAGAATGGCTTTGGAACGGGTTTTGCCGACGCCGAAGATCGAAGTTAATGCGATCACGGCATGTTTCTGATCAGGAATGTTAATGCCTGCTATACGGGCCACTATGCACTCCTACTATTTAATATGTACATACCATGCTGAAAAGCCCGTTTTCAGGATACTCAAATGGATATGTACAGACATACAAAAAGATTGGCTGGCTAATCTAGCCAGCTCAACCCAACTTTGCAAGAAAAATATGCGAATTAATCAGCCTTGGCGCTGTTTATGCTTCGGCTCGGCACTGCAAATCACACGGATGACACCATCACGCTTAACGATTTTGCAGTTACGGCATAATTTCTTGACGGAAGCACGAACTTTCATTTTTACTCTCCGTAACTTCTCGGGCGACCATTAACGGCCATAGCCTTTCAGGTTCGCCTTCTTCAATGCAGACTCGTACTGACTCGACATCATCAGAGTTTGCACTTGAGCCATAAAGTCCATAATCACGACAACAACGATGAGCAGCGATGTTCCACCAAAGTAGAACGGCACTTTCATTGCATCACGCATGAACTCCGGGATCAGGCAGATAAAAGTGATGTACAACGCACCGACCAAAGTCAGACGAGTCATTACTTTATCGATATACTTCGCCGTTTGTTCTCCCGGACGAATTCCTGGTACGAATGCACCGGACTTCTTCAGGTTATCTGCTGTTTCACGCGGGTTGAAAACCAACGCCGTGTAGAAGAAACAGAAGAAGATGATTGCAGACGCATAGAGTAACACATAAAGCGGTTGCCCAGGCTGCAAATACAGCGAAATTGTTGTCAGCCAGTTCCAACCAGTACCGCCCCCGAACCATGACGCGATGGTCGCCGGGAACAGAATAATACTGGAAGCGAAGATTGCCGGGATTACCCCCGCCATATTCACTTTCAGCGGTAAATGTGTGCTCTGTGCAGCATAGACACGACGACCTTGCTGGCGTTTCGCGTAGTTTACCACAATGCGGCGTTGACCACGTTCAACAAACACAACAAAGAAGGTCACTGCAAATACTAATACTGCAACCAACAGCAACAGGAGGAAGTGCAGGTCGCCTTGACGCGCTTGCTCAATAGTATGGGCGATGGCTGGCGGGAGACCCGCAACGATACCGGCGAAGATAATGATCGAGATACCGTTACCGATACCACGTTCAGTAATCTGTTCGCCGAGCCACATCAGGAACATCGTTCCTGTGACCAGACTAACAACAGCGGTGAAATAGAATGCAAAGCCTGGGTTAATCACCAGGCCCTGCATACCAGGCATATTCGGCAAACCAGTAGCAATACCGGTTGCCTGGAATATTGCCAGCACCAGAGTGCCGTAGCGGGTGTACTGGCTAATCTTACGACGGCCAGATTCCCCTTCCTTCTTAATCTCTGCCAGCGTCGGGTGAACCACCGTCAGCAGCTGGATAATAATCGATGCCGAAATGTACGGCATGATACCCAAGGCAAAGATAGAAGCACGGCTGAGAGCACCACCAGAGAACATGTTAAACATCTCAATGATGGTGCCTCGCTGTTGCTCAAGCAGTTTGGCAAGTACAGCGGCATCAATACCAGGGATTGGAATAAAAGAGCCAATACGGAACACGATAAGCGCACCGATAACAAACAGCAGTCTGCGTTTCAGCTCGCCTAAGCCACCTTTGGCACTTTGAAAATCTAATCCCGGTTGTTTAGCCATCTGCTACTTATTCCTCGATTTTACCGCCAGCAGCTTCGATAGCAGCACGAGCGCCTTTAGTCACGCGCAGGCCGTTAACAGTTACCGGACGAGTTACTTCACCAGCCAGAATCACTTTCGCGAATTCAATCTGGATGCCGATAATGTTAGCCGCTTTCAGCGTGTTCAGGTCAACTACGTCGCCTTCTACTTTAGCCAGATCGGACAGACGAACTTCGGCTGTGATCATTGCTTTGCGTGAAGTGAAACCGAACTTCGGCAGACGACGGTACAGAGGCATCTGACCACCCTCGAAACCGCGACGTACGCCACCGCCAGAACGAGAGTTCTGACCTTTGTGACCACGACCACCGGTTTTACCGAGGCCAGAACCGATACCACGACCCAGGCGTTTACCCGCCTTTTTAGAGCCTTCGGCCGGAGACAGAGTATTTAAACGCATCTCTTACTCCTCAACTTTAACCATGTAGGAAACCGCGTTGACCATACCACGAACAGCAGGAGTATCCTCGCGCTCTACGGTGTGGCCAATACGACGCAGACCCAGGCCAAGCAGCGTTGCCTTGTGTTTCGGCAGACGACCGATTGCACTGCGGGTTTGAGTAATTTTAATAGTCTTTGCCATGGTCAATTACCCCAGAATTTCTTCAACGGATTTACCACGCTTGGCAGCGACCATTTCTGGAGAATTCATATTTTCCAGGCCATCGATAGTTGCACGAACCACGTTAATCGGGTTGGTAGAACCATACGCTTTAGCCAGAACGTTATGAACTCCAGCGACTTCAAGGACGGCGCGCATTGCACCACCGGCGATGATACCGGTACCTTCAGAAGCCGGCTGCATGAAGACACGAGAACCCGTGTGAACACCTTTAACAGGGTGTTGCAGGGTGCCGTGGTTCAGCGCGACGTTAATCATATTGCGACGGGCTTTTTCCATCGCTTTCTGGATCGCTGCTGGAACTTCACGCGCTTTACCGTAACCAAAACCAACGCGACCGTTACCATCGCCTACTACAGTCAGAGCTGTGAAGGAGAAAATACGACCACCTTTAACGGTTTTAGATACGCGGTTAACCGCGATCAGCTTTTCCTGCAGTTCGCCAGCTTGTTTTTCGATGTGAGCCATCTTACACCTCTACCTTAGAACTGAAGGCCAGCTTCACGGGCAGCATCTGCCAGTGCCTGGACACGACCATGATATTGGAACCCGGAACGGTCAAAGGACACATCTTTGATGCCTTTTTCCAGAGCGCGTTCAGCGACAGCTTTACCCACAGCTGCTGCAGCGTCTTTGTTACCGGTGTACTTCAGTTGTTCAGAGATAGCTTTTTCTACAGTAGAAGCAGCTACCAGAACTTCAGAACCGTTCGGTGCAATTACCTGTGCGTAAATATGACGCGGGGTACGATGTACCACCAGGCGAGTTGCACCCAGCTCTTTGAGCTTGCGGCGTGCGCGGGTCGCACGACGGATACGAGCAGATTTCTTATCCATAGTGTTACCTTACTTCTTCTTAGCCTCTTTGGTACGCACGACTTCGTCGGCGTAACGAACACCCTTGCCTTTATAAGGCTCAGGACGACGGTAGGCGCGCAGATCTGCTGCAACCTGACCGATCATCTGCTTATCAGCGCCTTTCAGCACGATTTCAGTTTGAGTCGGACATTCAGCAGTAATACCTGCCGGCAGTTGATGGTCAACAGGATGTGAGAAACCCAGAGCCAGGTTTACTACATTCCCTTTAACCGCTGCACGATAACCTACACCAACCAGCTGCAGCTTCTTAGTGAAGCCTTCGGTAACACCGATAACCATTGAGTTCAGCAGGGCACGCGCGGTACCAGCCTGAGCCCAACCATCCACGAAACCATCACGTGGACCGAAGGTCAGTGCATTATCAGCATGTTTAACTTCAACAGCATCGTTGAGAGTACGAGTCAGCTCGCCGTTTTTACCTTTGATCGTAATAACCTGACCGTTGATTTTTACATCAACGCCGGCAGGAACAACGACCGGTGCTTTAGCAACACGAGACATTTTTTCCTCCGATTAGGCTACGTAGCAGATAATTTCGCCGCCAAGACCAGCCTGGCGCGCTGCACGATCAGTCATAACACCTTTAGAGGTAGAAACAACTGCGATACCCAGACCCGCCATAACTTTAGGCAGCTCATCTTTTTTCTTATAGATGCGCAGACCTGGACGGCTGACACGCTGAATGCTTTCTACAACAGCTTTACCCTGGAAGTACTTAAGAGTCACTTCCAGTTCCGGCTTGGTGTCGCCTTCAACTTTAAATTCTTCAATAAAACCTTCTTCCTTCAGCACGTTGGCAATTGCCACTTTCAGCTTGGAGGAAGGCATGGTGACCGCAACTTTGTTCGCGGCCTGACCGTTACGGATACGGGTCAGCATATCCGCGATCGGATCTTGCATGCTCATCTGTCTTTACTCCCGTGATTCAATTGGTGACAATTACCAGCTAGCCTTTTTCAAGCCAGGTACTTCACCGCGCATTGCGGCTTCACGAAGCTTGATACGGCTCAACCCGAACTTGCCCACATAACCATGTGGACGACCAGTCTGGCGGCAGCGGTTACGCTGACGGGACGGGCTGGAATCACGCGGCAGACTCTGCAGCTTCAGAACTGCGTTCCAACGATCTTCGTCGGAAGCGTTAACATCAGAGATGATCGCTTTCAGTTCAGCGCGTTTCGCGAAGTATTTTTCAGCTAAAGCTACGCGTTTAACTTCGCGTGCTTTCATTGATTGCTTAGCCATTAAGTAACCCTACCTTACTTGCGGAACGGGAAGTCAAAGGCAGCCAGCAGAGCACGGCCTTCTTCGTCAGAATTCGCAGTAGTGGTAATGGTAATATCCAAACCACGCACGCGGTCGACTTTGTCATAGTCGATTTCTGGGAAGATGATCTGCTCACGGACACCCATGCTGTAGTTACCACGACCATCGAAAGACTTAGCGGACAGGCCACGGAAGTCACGAATACGAGGTACAGCAATAGTGATCAGGCGCTCAAGGAACTCCCACATGCGTTCGCCACGCAGAGTTACTTTACAGCCGATCGGATAGCCCTGACGGATTTTGAAGCCTGCAACTGATTTGCGTGCTTTGGTGATCAACGGCTTTTGACCGGAGATTGCTGTCAGATCAGCTGCTGCGTTATCCAGCAGTTTCTTGTCAGCGATCGCTTCACCAACACCCATGTTCAGGGTGATCTTCTCGACCCGAGGGACTTGCATGACAGAATTGTAGTTAAACTCAGTCATGAGTTTCTTAACTACTTCGTCTTTGTAGTAATCATGCAGTTTCGCCATCGTACTACTCCAAATTACTTGATAGTTTCGCTGTTAGACTTGAAGAAACGGACTTTTTTGCCGTCTTCGAATCTAAAGCCTACACGGTCAGCCTTGCCGGTTGCCGCATTGAAGATTGCAACGTTAGAGATCTGAAGCGCAGCTTCTTTCTCAACGATGCCACCTGGCTGGTTCAGGGCCGGTACAGGCTTCTGATGCTTTTTAACCAGGTTGATACCTTCAACAATGACCTTGCCGGAAGACAGGACATTCTTAACTTTACCGCGTTTACCTTTATCTTTACCGGTCAACACGATAACTTCGTCATCACGACGGATTTTCGCTGCCATGATTCGCTCCTTAGAGTACTTCTGGTGCCAGAGAGATAATTTTCATGAACTTTTCATTACGCAGTTCACGAGTTACCGGCCCAAAAATACGCGTGCCGATTGGCTGCTCGCTGTTATTGTTTAAAATAACGCATGCATTGCCATCGAAGCGAATGACAGAACCGTCCGGGCGACGAACACCCTTCTTGGTGCGCACCACTACCGCTTTCAGCACATCGCCTTTCTTCACCTTACCACGTGGAATTGCTTCCTTGATGGTAATCTTGATGATGTCGCCGACGCCTGCGTAGCGACGGTGCGAGCCACCCAGAACCTTGATACACATTACGCGACGTGCACCGGAGTTGTCGGCCACGTTCAGCATAGTCTGTTCTTGGATCATTTTAGTGCTCCGCTAATGTCAACTACTACTGAGACCCAAAAAATCAGGGTCGTTAAAAAGCCCCATATCGAGGGCGCGGCATTATAACACCGCTCACAAGATAAGGGTAGAAAAAATAAACGGCTCATTTCTGAGCCGTTTATTCATAGTGAGAAGACGTACTGTATTACAGAACGGCTTTCTCTACAACGCGAACCAGCGTCCAGGACTTAGTCTTGGACAGTGGACGGCATTCACGGATTTCAACCTTGTCGCCGATACCACATTCGTTGTTCTCGTCATGTACGTGCAGTTTGGTCGTACGCTTGATGAATTTCCCGTAGATCGGGTGCTTCACAACACGTTCGATGGCAACAACAATGGATTTCTCCATTTTGTCGCTGACAACGCGACCTTGCAGAGTACGGATTTTATCGGTCATTACGCACCCGCCTTCTGAGTCAGTAAAGTCTTAACACGTGCAACATTACGACGAACCTGCTTCAGCAGGTGAGTCTGTTGCAGCTGGCCGCTTGCAGCCTGCATACGCAGGTTGAATTGCTCGCGCAGCAGGTTAAGCAGCTCGGTGTTCAGCTCTTCAACGCTCTTTTCACGCAGCTCATTTGCTTTCATTACATCACCGTCTTAGTTACAAAGGTGGTTTTGATAGGCAGTTTCGCTGCTGCCAGGCCGAAGGCTTCACGGGCCAGCTCTTCCGGAACACCGTCCATTTCATACAGGACTTTACCCGGCTGAATCAAGGCAACCCAATACTCCACGTTACCTTTACCTTTACCCATACGAACTTCCAGCGGCTTCTCGGTAATTGGTTTGTCCGGGAATACACGGATCCAAATTTTACCTTGACGCTTAACTGCACGGGTCATAGCACGACGTGCTGCTTCGATCTGACGTGCAGTCAGACGACCACGGCCAACAGCTTTCAGACCGAAAGTGCCGAAGCTAACATCCGTACCCTGCGCCAGACCACGGTTGCGGCCTTTGTGCACTTTACGGAATTTTGTACGCTTTGGTTGTAACATCAGCGACGCTCCTTATTTACGGCCTTTACGCTGCTGCTTTTTAGGTTGAGCAGCCGGTTCCGGTTGTTCAACAGCAGCCATACCACCCAGGATCTCGCCTTTGAAGATCCATACCTTAACGCCGATTACACCGTAAGTGGTGTGCGCTTCAGAGGTGTTGTAGTCAATGTCAGCACGCAGAGTGTGCAGCGGTACGCGACCTTCACGGTACCATTCGGTACGTGCGATTTCCGCGCCGCCCAGACGGCCGCTAACTTCAACTTTGATACCTTTAGCGCCCAGACGCATTGCGTTCTGTACAGCACGCTTCATAGCACGACGGAACATAACACGACGTTCCAGCTGAGAAGTGATGCTGTCAGCAACCAGTTTTGCGTCCAGTTCAGGCTTACGAACTTCGGCGATATTGATCTGTGCAGGTACGCCAGCGATATCCGCTACGACCTTGCGCAGTTTTTCTACGTCTTCGCCTTTCTTACCGATAACGATGCCAGGACGAGCAGTGTGAATAGTCACACGGATGCTCTTAGCCGGACGCTCGATAACGATACGAGATACGGACGCTTTAGCCAGTTCCTTAGTCAGGTACTGGCGGACTTTAAAATCGCTGTCCAGGTTGTCAGCGAATTCTTTGGTGTTCGCAAACCAGGTAGAGTTCCAAGGTTTTACAATACCCAGGCGAATACCATTAGGATGTACTTTCTGACCCATTGCTAGTCTCCAGAGTCTCAGCGATCGGACACAACCACAGTAATGTGGCTGGTGCGCTTCAGGATGCGATCTGCACGACCTTTTGCACGCGGCATAATGCGCTTCATGCTTGGGCCTTCGTCTACGAAAATTTTCGTAACTTTCAGATCGTCGATGTCAGCGCCATCGTTGTGTTCAGCGTTAGCAATGGCAGATTCCAGTACTTTCTTGACCAATACCGCAGCTTTCTTGTTGGTATAGGTCAGGATGTCCAGGGCCTGCGACACTTTCTTACCGCGAATCAGGTCAGCAACAAGGCGAACCTTCTGAGCAGAAGAACGAGCATGGCGATGTTGAGCTAAAGTTTCCATCTCTTCCTCCTACCTTATTTCTTCTTCGCTTTTTTATCAGCAGCGTGGCCGCGATAAGTACGAGTCGGTGCGAATTCACCCAGTTTGTGACCAACCATTTCGTCGGAAACAAAGACTGGAACGTGCTGACGACCATTATGGACAGCGATGGTCAAACCGATCATGTTAGGAAAGATCGTTGAACGACGGGACCAAGTGCGCAGGGGCTTCTTGTCACCGCTTTCCACCGCTTTCTCTACCTTCTTCAGCAAGTGCAGGTCAATAAAAGGACCTTTCTTGAGAGAACGTGGCATGGCTTATCCTCTAAAATTATTTGCTACGGCGACGTACGATAAATTTATCAGTACGCTTGTTGCTGCGGGTCTTCTTACCTTTGGTCTGAACGCCCCACGGAGTTACCGGGTGCTTACCAAAGTTACGACCTTCACCACCACCATGTGGGTGGTCGACTGGGTTCATCGCAGTACCGCGAACGGTAGGACGAACACCACGCCAGCGTGCAGCACCTGCTTTACCCAGAACGCGCAGCATATGCTCAGCATTGCCAACTTCGCCCAGGGTTGCACGGCAGTCTGCTTCGACTTTACGCATTTCACCAGAACGCAGACGCAGGGTGACATATGCACCATCACGAGCAACGATCTGAACGTAAGTACCAGCGGAACGTGCCAGCTGACCGCCTTTACCTGGCTTCATTTCTACGTTATGAACGGTAGAACCAACCGGGATATTGCGCATCGGCAGGGTGTTACCTGCTTTGATTGCAGCATCAACGCCAGACTGAATCTGGTCGCCAGCTTTCAGGCCTTTAGGGGCCAGGATGTAACGGCGTTCGCCGTCTTTGTACAGAACCAGCGCGATGTTCGCGGAACGGTTCGGATCGTACTCAAGACGTTCAACAACTGCCGGGATACCGTCTTTGTTGCGTTTGAAGTCAACAATACGATAAGCCTGCTTGTGGCCACCACCGATGTGACGAGTGGTGATACGGCCATTGTTGTTACGACCACCGGATTTGCTGTTTTTTTCCAGCAACGGAGCAAAAGGTTTGCCCTTGTGCAGCTCAGGGTTAACCACTTTAACTACGTGGCGACGACCCGGAGATGTCGGTTTACATTTAACAACTGCCATTGTATTACTCCTCCGACTTACTCAGCGCCGCCAACGAAGTCCAGATTCTGGCCTTCTTTCAGGGTGACGTAAGCTTTTTTCCAGTCGCTACGACGACCGATACGCTGTCCGTGACGTTTAACTTTCCCTTTAACGACCAGGGTGTTAACGACTTCGACTTCGACTTCAAACAGTTTCTGCACAGCAGCTTTGATCTCTGCTTTGGTCGCGTCTTTAGCAACTTTGAGAACGATGGTGTTGGTTTTTTCCATCGCAGTAGACGCTTTTTCAGAAACGTGCGGTGCACGCAGCACCTTCAGCAGACGTTCTTCACGAATCATGCCAGCATCTCCTCAACTTGCTTAACAGCATCAGCAGTCATTACGACTTTGTCGAAGGCGATCAGGCTAACCGGGTCGATACCAGTCGCGTCACGTACGTCAACCTTGTGCAGGTTACGTGCGGCCAGGAACAGGTTCTCGTCCAGCTCACCGGTGATGATCAGCACATCTTCCAGAGCCATGTCTTTCAGTTTCTGTGCCAGCAGCTTAGTTTTCGGCGCTTCTACAGAGAACTTCTCGACAACGATCAGACGATCCTGACGTACCAGTTCGGACAGGATGCTTTTCAGCGCGCCGCGGTACATCTTTTTGTTAACTTTTTGACTGTGGTCCTGCGGACGCGCAGCGAAGGTCACGCCACCTGAACGCCAGATCGGGCTCTTGATAGAACCTGAACGCGCACGGCCGGTACCTTTCTGGCGCCATGGCTTTTTGCCAGAACCAGTTACTTCAGCACGAGTCTTCTGAGCACGAGTACCCTGACGAGCACCAGCTGCATAAGCAACAACAACCTGGTGAACCAGCGCTTCGTTGAAATCACGACCGAAGGTAGTTTCGGAAACAGTCAGCGCGCTCTGCGCGTCTTTCAATACTAATTCCATTGCTATCCCCTTACGCCTTCACAGCTGGTTTAACGATCAGGTCGCTACCGGTTGCACCCGGGACAGCACCTTTCACCAGCAGCAGGTTGCGCTCAGCGTCAACACGTACTACGTCCAGGCTCTGAACGGTTACACGCTCATTACCCAGCTGACCTGCCATCTTCTTGCCTTTGAACACTTTGCCCGGAGTCTGGTTCTGACCGATAGAACCCGGAACGCGGTGAGACAAGGAGTTACCGTGAGTCGCGTCCTGGGTACGGAAGTTCCAGCGCTTAACGGTACCAGCGAAACCTTTACCTTTAGAGGTACCGGTTACGTCAACTTTTTTAACTTCAGCAAACAGCTCAACGCTAATGTCCTGACCTACGGTGAACTCTTCGCCTTCAGCGAGGCGGAATTCCCACAGACCACGGCCAGCTTCTACGCCAGCTTTAGCGAAGTGACCTGCTTCCGGCTTGGTTACACGGTTTGCTTTTTTAGCACCAGTGGTCACCTGAATAGCACGGTAGCCGTCGTTAGCCAGATCTTTAACCTGAGTAACGCGGTTTGCTTCAACTTCGATTACGGTTACTGGGATAGATACGCCATCTTCAGTGAAGATGCGGGTCATGCCCACTTTTTTACCGACTAAACCAATCATTGTATCAACCTCTCAATCGCTCGATGACCTGATTAACCCAGGCTGATCTGCACGTCTACACCGGCAGCCAGATCCAGACGCATCAGAGCATCAACGGTTTTCTCGGTTGGCTCAACGATGTCAACCAGACGCTTGTGAGTGCGAATCTCGTACTGATCACGCGCGTCTTTGTTGACGTGCGGGGAGATCAGAACGGTAAAGCGCTCTTTGCGGGTCGGCAGCGGGATCGGACCGCGAACCTGCGCACCAGTGCGCTTGGCAGTCTCGACGATTTCCGCGGTTGATTGATCGATCAGACGATGATCAAACGCTTTCAGGCGGATACGGATTCTTTGGTTCTGCATGAGACCAGAGCTCCAATTATTTTATAAACGAAATGGCTACTCCTCACACCCATTACGATTGATGGGGGAGCGTAACCGTTCTTGCGTAGTTCCCCAATTGGGAACATTGTCGACAGTAAACAGCACTGCCGGAGTTCATATCGAACCCGCCGTCAATTTTGACAAGCCCGCGCATTATACGTAAATCTGGCGGCGAAGCAAGCGGTGTTTATAAATGCGCCGCTTGTGTCATGCGGAGCTACGCGCAAACTTTGCTGCGATGTACTCACGTTGCTACGATTTTCATGGAAGGGGCTCGTAAACTGATGCATTGCCGGTTGCCCTTCCTTTGCCACCACCTGATTGTGAAGACTTCCTCCCAACTCAGGTACGGCTTTATGTTCATTTCCAACCTTCTCTTTTTACTTCTCTACTCAGTCACGTTGATCGCTCTTGCATGGCAGGATTATAAAACTGGGTTGCTACCCGACAGGTTAACTTGCCCGTTACTTTGGTGCGGATTGCTGTTTTATGTGGTGGTTTTGCCGGAACAGCTCGGCGTTGCGGTAATTGGCGCGATGGCAGGATATTGCTCACTTTCATTGGTCTACTGGATTTATCGGGGCATTCGGCGCAAAGAGGGATTGGGCTACGGAGATGTGAAATTCCTGGCTGCACTGGGGGCCTGGCTTGGCTGGCCGCAGTTACCGCTTCTGATTACCCTTGCCGCCGGCATGGCGCTGACATTTGTAGGATTCCAGCTTTTAGCACAGCGCTCATGCTACGCATTAAAAAACCCGCTGCGGTTTGGCCCATTTCTGAGCGCAGCGGGTTTGCTCCTTGGATGGCAGACCTGGGTTACTCTTCCACTTTAATCTGCGACTGGAGATAGTTCTGGATACCTAACTTGCCGATCAGATCGAGCTCAGTTTCCAGCCAGTCAATGTGCCCTTCTTCATCTGCCAGGATCTCAATCATCATGTCACGGCTGACATAGTCATGTACGGTATCCGCGTAGGCAATTGCTTCACGCAGATCTTTCGCACCTTCGAGTTCCAGCCTGAGATCGGATTGGAGCATCTCTTCGACATCTTCACCAATGCCAAGTTTGCCAAGATCCTGCAGGTTAGGGATGCCTTCAAGAAACAAAATACGCTCAATGTATTTATCGGCGTGTTTCATTTCATCGATGGATTCGTGATATTCGACATCGTTGAGGCGAGTCAGGCCCCAGTTTTTGAACATTCTCGCATGGAGAAAGTATTGGTTGATCGCGACAAGCTCATTTCCCAATAATTTATTGAGATGACTTATGATCTTAACATCACCTTTCATTATGTAGTCCCTCCGCTTCCACTCATAGAAGCGTAGATCGGGCTACAGGGAAGTCAAAAATAAAGGCGGGCCTTCAGGCGATCTCTTTAAATTCTGGCATCTGAGTTAATTCATCCTGCATGATTTCTCGCGCAGCACGAACGCACTTACCGCATTGATTTCCAACGGGAATGAATTTGCGGAGTTGTTGAAATGATTGCGGATGAAACTGGCGTACAGCCTGTCGAATTTTTTTATCACTTACACCGTTACACAAACAAACGTACATGATCGCTCCCGTTCAATTTATGCGCAAAGTGTAAATGAGAATAGTTATGATTACAATAGCACAAATACTGAACCGATGCGGGAGAGTACAGTAAAAATGCAAATAACTGTGTCATCAGTAATTAACAGGCAACAAAAAGGGCGCCGAAGCGCCCTTTTTTATTCAAAACTAATTACGAATAATTAGCCCAGAACTTTAGCAACCACGCCAGCACCAACGGTACGGCCGCCTTCACGGATTGCGA
>NZ_DALZVG010000037.1:0-29752 GCF_032012665.1 Scandinavium sp. | reverse complement strand
ACCTTCGGGTTATGAGCCCGACGAGCTACCAGGCTGCTCCACCCCGCGTCCGTCTGTTTACCCTTCCATCAGGTAAACCTTTTACTTCATATTTTAATTGGTTGCGGGAGCCGGATTTGAACCGACGACCTTCGGGTTATGAGCCCGACGAGCTACCAGGCTGCTCCATCCCGCGTCCGTGGATGCGCACTATACGCGGGTCTGGATTTGATGCAACCCCTTTTTAGCATAAATATCAAAGAGTGGGTAAAAACAAAACGCATAGGTGATTTTTTGCGCAAAATAGGGCCTGTGGCACGTTATCACATTTCAATACCCCTGGCGGTTTGTTATCTTCATCCCGCATTCGGCATAAGAAAGAAGACGAGATACCATGAAAGGACGTTGGGCTAAAATTCTGGCAACAGGCGCGCTGATGACGCTGCTCGCCGCCTGTTCCTCCAAACCGACCGATCGCGGTCAGCAATATAATGACGGAAAGTTCAGCCAGCCTTTTTCTCTGGTGAACCAGCCGGACGCCGTGGGCGCGCCGATTAACGCCGGTGACTTCGCTCAGCAGGTGAATGAAATTCGCAATGCCTCCCCGCGCCTGTATGGCAATCAGAGCAACGTCTTTGCCGCCGTTCAGCAGTGGCTGCAGTCCGGAGGAGATACCCGCACCTTAAAGCAGTACGGGCTTGATGCGTGGCAGATGCAGGGGGCAGATAACTACGGCAACGTGCAATTCACGGGCTATTACACGCCGGTGATTGAAGCACGTCATACACGTCAGGGTGCATTTCAGTACCCAATCTACCGTATGCCACCTAAGCGCGGCCGTCTGCCTTCCCGTGCGGAGATTTATGCCGGGGCGCTGAGCGACAACTACATTCTGGCTTACAGCAACTCTCTGATGGATAACTTCATCATGGACGTGCAGGGCAGCGGCTATATCGATTTTGGCGACGGCACGCCGCTGAACTTCTTCAGCTACGCCGGGAAAAATGGCTGGCCGTACCGCAGCATCGGCAAGGTGCTGGTCGATCGCGGGGAATATAAGAAAGAAGATATGTCGATGCAGGTCATTCGCCACTGGGGTGAAACCCATAGCGAAGCAGAGGTACGTGCCTTGCTTGAGGAGAACCAGTCGTTCGTCTTCTTTAAGCCACAATCTTTCGCGCCGGTGAAAGGGGCGAGCGCGGTGCCGCTGATTGGTCGCGCGTCGGTTGCCTCTGACAAGAGCATTATCCCACCGGGTACCACGCTGCTGGCAGAAGTCCCGCAGCTGGACAACAACGGTAAATTCAACGGTCAGTATGAGCTGCGTTTGATGGTTGCGCTGGACGTTGGCGGGGCGATCAAAGGCCAGCACTTCGATATTTATCAGGGCATTGGCCCTGACGCGGGTCATCGCGCCGGATGGTACAACCATTACGGGCGCGTGTGGGTGTTACGCAATACCGGCAACGGTTACGTATTTAGCGGTTAATAAAGTCGTTTGAGGTTTTATGTCAGTTGTTCTTAGCGATGCCTGGCGTCAGCGTTTTGGCGGCACGGCCCGTTTATACGGTGAAAAAGCTTTGCAGGTGTTTGCCGATGCGCACGTGTGCGTGGTCGGGATCGGTGGCGTCGGTTCCTGGGCGGCGGAAGCGCTGGCCCGCACCGGCATTGGCGCCATCACGTTGATTGATATGGACGATGTCTGCGTCACCAACACCAACCGGCAAATTCATGCGCTCGGGGGTAACGTCGGGCTTGCCAAAGCTGAGGTGATGGCGGAGCGCATTCGTCAGATCAACCCGGAATGCCGCGTCACGGTAGTGGATGATTTCGTCACCCCGGCCAACGTCGCGGAATATATGGGGGCCGGCTTCAGCTACGTGATTGACGCCATCGACAGCGTGCGCCCTAAAGCAGCGCTGATCTCCTTCTGCCGTCGCTACAAGGTGCCATTGGTCACTACGGGCGGTGCGGGTGGTCAGATCGATCCGACACAAATCCAGGTCGCGGATCTGGCGAAAACGATCCAGGATCCGCTGGCGGCAAAGCTGCGCGAACGGCTGAAAAGCGATTTCGGCGTGGTGAAGAACGGCAAAGGTAAGCTCGGCGTGGACTGCGTGTTCTCGACTGAAGCGCTGGTGTATCCGCAATCGGATGGCTCAGTGTGTGCGATGAAAAGCACCGCCGAAGGGCCGAAGCGCATGGATTGTGCTTCCGGTTTTGGCGCGGCAACAATGGTAACCGCGACCTTTGGTTTTATCGCTGTGTCTCATGCGCTGAAGAAGATGCTGGCGAAAGCCGAACGTCAGGCTTAAACCTCGCGAGCGGCGCTTAACACGGCATCCCGCAGCGCGTTCAGCCCCTGGCTACGGGACGCGCTGAGCTGGGCACGCAGACCAAGCTCATCAAAGAAATCAAGCGGATCGCTGGCTTTCAGCTGATCCGCCGTTTTCCCTTCAATGGTCGTCAGCAGCACGGCCAGTAAACCACGAACGATCCTGCCTTCACTGTCGCCGTAAAAGTGCAATTTGCCCTGCGGCAAACGGGTAAAACCAAGCCAGACGCGGTTTTCACACCCGGCAATTTCCTGAGCCTGAGCTTTAAAATCCTCCGCAAGCGCGGGAAGCTGTTTCCCCAGCAGGATCAGCTGACGGTATTTGTCTTCCCACTGCGTCAGCGGGCCAAAAAGCTCGCGTAGCGATGCTTCAGAGACGGTTGTGCCGAACGGGTGTCCGGCGAGTGCTGGGCTTGTCATTTAATCCACCAGTAATTCGAGGGCCCGATCCACGGCGTGCACCAGAGCGTGGACATCTTCCTGAGTGTTATAAGGGGCGAAAGAGGCGCGCAAAGTTCCGCTGACGCCAAGTGCCGCCAGCAGCGGCTGGGCGCAGTGCTGTCCGGCCCGCAGCGCGATGCCATATTCAGCCAACAGCGTGACCATATCGCTGTGGTGTACCCCGGCGAAATCAAAGGCCAGCAGACTCGAGTCCTGACAGCGGAACGAGCGAAAACCCGGGCGACGAGACAGCTCATCTTCCGCAAGCGTGGCCAGGCCTCGGCTCCAGGTTTCTGCCTGCACCACATCCACGTTATTCAGCCATTCCAGCGCCGCGCTGAGGCCAATCACGCCCGCAACGTTCGGCGTGCCGGCTTCCAGACGATACGGCACCGGCTGGGTTTTAAAGCCGTCGAAGGTCACTTCGGTAATCATCTTGCCTCCGCCAAGCCACGGTGACATGCCCTCGAGCAATTCCGCTTTGCCATAAAGCACGCCGATGCCCGTCGGGCCATACAGCTTGTGGGCGGAGAAGGCATAGAAGTCGATATCCAGCGCCTGCACGTCCGCCGGGAAATGCACTACACCTTGTGCTCCGTCGACCATCACGACCATATCGGCAGCGTGCGCCAACCGGATGGCGCGAGCCAGATCCGGACAGCCGCCGGTCACGTTGGACATTTGCCCCAGCGCCAGGATGCGGCTTCGGGGGGTGATTAGTGAGGAAAGTTGCTCAACGTCCGGAATACGATCTGCCCGCAGCGGGAGCTGAACGATCTTCGCGCCGGTTTGCTCTGCAACCATCAGCCACGGCACGAGGTTAGCGTGGTGTTCCGCTACGCTGACGATGATTTCGTCTCCGGCCTGCAAGCGTGGTCGGGCATAGCTTTGGGCCACCATATTGATGGCTTCCGTAGTTCCGCGGGTCCAGACGATGTTTTTACCGTCCGGCGCATTGATAAGCGCGGCGACCTGTTCGCGAGCGGCTTCATACCGGGCGGTGAGCTTTTGCGCCTCCACAAACTGGCTACGGTGCACGTTACCTGCGCTCAGGCTGTAAAACTGTGTGGTCGCATCGATAACAGCCTGCGGCTTCAGCGCAGTGGCGGCGCTATCAAGATAGACTCCGGCATCGCTGAGGGCCGGAAACTGGGCGCGAAAATGCGCCGGGTTGAATGTGTGCATGATTTTCCTCATTCCAGTGTGGCGATCGTCGCGCAAAACGGGCAGCAGGGCAAGACGCGGCTTGTCCCTCGGAATTGTCCAGGAATAGTGGCAGCTTTGTGGCAGTGCGTTATGCTGAAATAAGTCAGGAGACTATTTTTGCTTGTTAATTGTAGCTCGATATCCAGCATTAATTGCTAAAGGAGAAGAATATGAAAAAGACTGCCGCACTGATTTCTGCCTGTATGATGACTTTTGCTCTGAGCGCTTGTTCTGGCCCTAACTACGTGATGCACACCAATGACGGGCGAACAATTATCGCCGACGGGAAACCGCAGACCGATAATGATACCGGCATGATTTCGTACAAAGATGCCAACGGTAACAAGCAGCAAATCAACCGTACTGACGTGAAAGAAATGGTCGAAATGGATCAGTAACGATTGAATTGAAAGCAAAAAAAAGCACCGCAATTTGGCGGTGCTACATTAATCACTATGGACAGACAGGGTAAATGTACAGGAAGTGAAAAGGGGGTAGTCTTGCTACCGAGGTCTGAATTCCAGACCAATTGCAAACACAACAACACAACATCACAACCGTAAGCCAAAAGCCCATCAGAACACGCATTCCGAAAAAAGCTCTTCGTTCCGGCTCAGGAAGTGCCGCCACTATAGGTATTTGCTGGTAGAACCTCAACGGACAAATTATAATGGCTCAGATAAAAAAAACTAATAGGTTACGTGATGTAATCTAATTGTTAAATTCAGTTAACATCTAAGCCAAAACAACCATGTCGAAGCGTTTACCTCCTCTGAATGCATTACGTGTATTTGATGCCGCCGCCCGTCATCTCAGCTTCACTCGCGCCGCAGACGAGCTCTTCGTTACCCAGGCCGCGGTGAGCCATCAGATCAAGTCACTCGAGGATTTCCTGGGCTTAAAGCTCTTTCGACGCCGCAATCGTTCCCTGCTGCTGACGGAAGAAGGTCAGAGCTATTTTCTCGATATCAAAGAGATCTTTTCGCAATTAACCGAAGCAACGCGTAAACTTCAGGCCCGCAGCGCCAAAGGGGCGTTGACGGTCAGCATGCTGCCGAGTTTTGCCATTCAGTGGCTGGTGCCGCGCCTTGCAAGCTTTAACTCAGCTTATCCGGGAATTGACGTCAGAATCCAGGCGGTAGATCGCCAGGAGGATAAGCTTGCGGACGACGTCGACGTGGCGATTTTCTATGGTCGCGGTAACTGGCCGGGGCTGCGCGTCGAAAAGCTTTATGCGGAATATCTGTTGCCCATTTGCTCGCCGTTGCTGCTCACTGGCGAGAAGGCATTGAAAACGCCCGCAGATCTGGCGCAACATACGCTGTTACACGATGCTTCCCGCCGCGACTGGCAAACCTATATTCGCCAGTTGGGCTTAAACCATATCAACGTTCAACAGGGACCGATTTTCAGCCACAGCGCGATGGTGCTGCAGGCGGCTATCCATGGACAAGGGATCGCACTGGCCAATAACGTGATGGCGCAGTCCGAAATTGAGGCAGGCCGGTTGGTTTGCCCGTTTAATGATGTTCTGGTCAGCAAGAACGCGTTTTACCTCGTTTGCCATGACAGCCAGGCGGAACTGGGTAAAATAGCTGCTTTCCGGCAGTGGATCCTGGCGAAAGCGGCAAGCGAGCAAGAAAAATTTCGTTTCCGTTACGAACAATAAATGACTTCAGGAAAATGACATGACCAGTCGCTTCATGCTGATTTTTGCCGCTATCAGTGGCTTTGTGTTTGTTGCCTTGGGTGCGTTCGGCGCACATGTATTAAGCAAATCGCTCGGCGTGGTGGAGATGGGCTGGATCCAGACCGGCCTTGAATATCAGGCGTTCCACACCCTGGCGATTTTCGGTCTGGCGGTGGCGATGCAGCGCCGCATCAGCATCTGGTTCTACTGGAGCAGCGTATTTATGGCGCTGGGAACCGTATTATTCAGCGGCAGCCTCTACTGTCTGGCGCTGTCGCATTTACGCCTTTGGGCATTTGTCACCCCGGTCGGCGGCGTGAGCTTCCTCGCCGGTTGGGTGCTGATGCTGATTGGCGCTATTCGTTTAAAGCGTAAAGGTATCGCGCATGAATAAGGTTGTCCTCTACAGCCGTCAGGGTTTTGAGAAAGAGTGCGCAGCAGAGATTTCTGACAAGGCGTCCCGCCTTGGCGTATATGGTTTTGCCCGGGTGAAAGATAACTCGGGCTATGTGATTTTTGAGTGTTATCAGGAAGGTGAGGCGGAAAAGCTGATCAAAGAGCTGCCGTTCAGCTCGCTGATTTTTGCCCGCCAGATGTTTGTGGCCTGCGAGTTATTAACCGATCTTCCGCCAGAAGATCGCATCACGCCGGTTGTCGGCATGCTCACGGGCGTGGTGGAAAAGGGCGGTGACTTACGCGTTGAAGTGGCAGACACCAACGAAAGTAAAGAGCTGATGAAGTTTTGCCGCAAGTTCACCGTGCCGCTCCGTGCGGCGCTGCGTGAAGCGAAAGTGCTGGCCGCGTATGAAACGCCGAAGCGCCCGGTGGTGCACGTGTTCTTTATCGCGCCGGGCTGCTGTTATGTAGGTTATTCGCTCACGACCAACAACTCGCCTTTCTATATGGGCATTCCGCGCCTGAAGTTTCCATCCGATGCGCCAAGCCGCTCCACGCTCAAGCTGGAAGAAGCTTTCCACGTATTTATTCCCGCCGACGAGTGGGATGAGCGCCTGGCAAATGGAATGTATGCGGTGGATCTGGGCGCCTGTCCTGGCGGCTGGACCTATCAGCTGGTGAAGCGCAATATGTGGGTGTCGTCAGTGGATAACGGCCCGATGGCGCAAAGCCTGATGGATACCGGGCAGGTGACCTGGCTGCGCGAAGACGGTTTCCGCTATCGACCAAACCGCAGCAACATCTCCTGGATGGTGTGCGATATGGTTGAGAAACCGGCGAAGGTTGCCGCGCTGATGGCGCAGTGGCTGGTCAACGGCTGGTGCCGCGAAACCATCTTTAACCTCAAGCTGCCGATGAAAAAACGCTATGAGGAAGTGTCGCAGAACCTGGCTTACATTCAGGCACAGCTGGATGAGCACGGCATTGCGGCGCAGATTCAGGCTCGCCAGCTTTATCACGATCGTGAGGAAGTGACCGTTCACGTGCGGCGCATGTGGGCTGCGGTCGGTGGTCGTCGCGACGAGCGGTAATTTTTACCCTCACCCTAACCCTCTCCCTGAAAGGGAGAGGGAACCGATCGAGCCGTTCTGGATTTTGATTTTCTTCCCCGCATTTCCGCATGAAGAAGGGACAACCGAATACGTTTTGGTTTTCTCTCTCGTCCCTCTGGGAAGAGGGCCGGGGTGAGGGGTAATTACTTCACCAGTCTTAGCTGCTGCAGATTCCCGTCCAGCTGTAAATCCGTCTGTAATGTCGCCACTTCCCGGCAGATAAACGCCATCTCCTGATGCTCGGCGAGCTTTTTGCGCCACTTCTCTGGCACGTCGTCCAGATGCTGATAAATCGCTTCGAGGTTGGGAAACTGCGCCAGCAGCTCGGTGGCGCTCTTGGGGCCGATGCCTGCCACGCCCGGCACTTTCGAACTGCTTATTCCGGCCAGTCCCCAATAATCCGGCAGCTGCTGCGGCGTGACGCCAAACTCCTGGGCGATGAAGGGCGCGTCCAGCCAGCGCTTCTGGAAATAGTCGCGGATGCGAATGGTTGGGGAGAGCAGCTGGCAATAGCCTTTATCCGTGGAAACAATGGTCGCCTGATGCCCGGCTTCTGCCACTTTTACCGCGAGCGTGGCCGCGAGATCGTCGGCTTCATTTCCGGCTGAACCCCAGCAGCATACGCCATTCTGTTCAAAGACATGACGGATGTTATCCATTTCGGCATGCAGATCGTCCGGCATCGGTGAGCGCCCGGCCTTATAGTCCGGCAGGCGCTGATGTCGCCAGCCCTGGTTGCGGGCTTCGTCGTCGAACACGGCCACGGCGTGCGTCGGCTGGCTGTGAATAATCAGCTGTTGCAGCGCATGCAGGCAGGTGTCGGCACAGGGCGAGCCCTGAACGGCATGAATGCGACGAATCAGATTCAGCGCATCGACAATAAGCAGATGTACGGCCATGAGTTCCCTCCCGAATAGCAAGGCGCTTAGGGTAACATCGGGAAGAAGGTGAGGCGAATGGATGAGTGAAATCAGGAAGACGCCTCGCAAAACGAGGCGTCTGTTGCAGGGTCAGTCGCAGGTAACGATTTTCATCGCCAGGCCGCCGCGAGAGGTTTCGCGGTATTTGGCGTTCATGTCTTTCCCGGTTTCATACATGGTTTCGATGACTTTATCGAGGCAAACGCGCGGCTCGCTGGTCCGGCGCAGCGCCATACGTGCAGCGTTGACGGCCTTGACGGACGCAATCGCGTTACGCTCAATGCACGGCACCTGAACCTGGCCTGCAACCGGGTCGCAGGTTAAGCCGAGGTTATGTTCCATGCCGATTTCTGCGGCGATGCAAACCTGCATCGGGCTGCCGCCCAGCAGTTCTGCCAGACCCGCCGCCGCCATGGAACAGGCCACGCCGACTTCGCCCTGACAGCCCACTTCCGCACCGGAAATGGAGGCGTTCATCTTGTAGAGCGAGCCAATGGCGCTGGCGGCCAGCATGTAGCGGGCAAGCGAGTTGGCGTTCACTTCGCGGATGAACTTGTCATAGTACGCCAGCACAGCAGGCACAATCCCGCAGGCGCCGTTGGTTGGAGCCGTCACTACGCGGCCACCGGCGGCGTTCTCTTCATTCACCGCCAGCGCAAACATGTTGATCCAGTCCACGACTGCCATCGGATCGCTGGTGGTTTTGTCCTGGCTGACCAGCATACGGCGCAGCGCAGCCGCACGACGCGGTACGCGCAGTTTGCCCGGCAGCACGCCTTCGGTGGTGATCCCGCGCTCAATGCCGGATTTCATCACATCCCACACGGCAGCAAAGTGCTGCTCCAGCTCTGCTTTGCTGTGCAGCGCCAGCTCGTTCTGCATCATCAGTCCGGAGAGCGAGAGGCCGCTTTCCTGGCAGTGGCGCTGAAGATCGGCCGCATTTTTATACGGATACGGCACTTCCACAGGGGCGCTGTTGCTCAGGCCAAAATGCGCTTCATCGACGATAAACCCACCGCCAATGGAGTAATACGTCTGGCTGTAAACGGCTTTGTCGCCGCTCAGGGCCGTGATACGCATCCCATTTTCGTGCAGGGAAAGGTTGTCGCCATGGAAGTTCATGCAGTGGTCTACCGGGAACTCAACTTCATGTTCACCGTTCGCCAGCAGCAGGCGACCGTGCGTGTTCACGTCCTGGATGAAAGCCGGGATGGCGTCGATATCGACGGTGTCCGGCAGGTTGCCTGCCAGGCCCATGATAATGGCGATATCGGTATGGTGGCCCTTGCCGGTCAGGGAAAGCGAGCCGTAAACATCCACCACCACGCGGGTAACGTCCGTGAGAATATTGCGTGCAATCAGGTCATCCGTGAATTGCTTGCCCGCTTTCATTGGCCCGACGGTGTGCGAGCTGGAAGGACCAATGCCGATTTTGAAAATATCGAATACGCTGATCATGATGCGTCCATTGCTGTAAAGAAAAACGCCGCCCGGAGGCGGCGCCAGGGATTAACCGAAGAGGGAGTAGAAAATCGCGGAGATGGCGATGAGGCCCATGATGACCACGAACACGTTGCTGATGTGGCCGCTGTACTTACGCATTGCAGGTACTTTCTGGATGGCGTACATCGGCATCAGGAACAGGATCATCGCGATAATCGGACCACCCAGGGTCTCAATCATGCCGAGGATGCTTGGGTTCAGGGTTGCCACAATCCAGGTGGTCACCAGCATGAACACCGCAGTCATCTTGTTCAGGCGGCTCACTTCAATGGTTTTACCGCGGCTACGCAGGGACTTGATCACCATGCCGTTAAAGCCTTCACGTGCGCCAAGGTAGTGGCCGAGGAAGGATTTAGTGATGGCGATAATCGCAATAATCGGTGCCATCCAGGCAATCAGCGGTGCGTTAAAGTGGTTTGCCAGGTAAGACAGGATAGAGATGTTCTGCTCTTTCGCGGACGCCAGGTCTGCCGGGGAGAGGCTCAGCACGCAACTGAACACGAAGAACATCACGGTCAGCACCATCATGATGTGAGCGAAGGCCAGAATTTTGGAGCACTTCTTCTCTGCATCCACGCCGTACTCTTCACGTTTTGCCACGGCAAAGGAGGAGATGATCGGGGAGTGGTTAAAGGAGAACACCATGACCGGAATTGCCAGCCACAGGGTCATCCACAGGCCGTTACCGGTAGAAGATGCGCTGCTCAGCGACAGCGTTTCCAGCGCGGCACCGTTCCACTGTGGGATCAGGTAGCAGGCCAGCAGCATCAGGGCAACTACAAACGGGAACACCAGAATGCTCATCGCTTTGACGATCATCTGCTCGCCGAAGCGCACGATGGTCATCATGCCGACAATCAGGATCAGGGACAGGATCGCACGCGGCGGAGGCGTCATGCTCAACTGGTGAGTCATAAAGCTTTCGACGGTGTTGGTGATTGCTACGCTGTACACCAGCAGAATGGGGTAAATTGCGAAGAAGTAGAGCAGGGTAATCAGCTTACCTGCGCCAATACCGAAGTGTTCTTCAACTACTTCAGTGATGTCTTCGCCCGGGTTTTTACCGGACAGCACGAAGCGGGTCAGGCCGCGGTGTGCGAAATAGGTCATCGGGAAAGCAAGGATTGCCATGATGATAAGCGGGATCATCCCGCCGACGCCGGCATTGATCGGCAGGAACAGTACGCCCGCACCGATCGCCGTGCCGTAAAGGCCCAGCATCCACATTGTGTCCGTTTTACGCCATCCGCTACGACTTTCAGCCGAGGCAATGGTGCTGGTCTGAATGGTTTCCATCTGTATCTCCTGGAGGAAGCAAATTGTCAGTTATTTGGTCAAATCCAATGAATAAATGACTGACGGTAAAATAAATTCGTGCCAAACGGGGTTTTATTATGATTTTCACCCGTGATTGTATGGGGCCGGAAAGATACATTTAAGTTATCAATGTATCAGTGATCGCGATCTCAAATGCGATAAAACACTTCCTGAAAGAAGGTTTTTAGACCATCAGACTGCTTTTTTCGAGTTAACGGCCGTTTATTGGCGCGGAGACTATCATTGGCAGTATGAGCAGGGAACGTTTGCCATGATGAAAACGTATGTTTTGCTGGAAAAGGTAGCGAAAATAGCGCTTTAAATCGCTTTAATATAATTTATGTGAATATTTAACGCTTTCGACAGGGGGCGTTTTTTCTGATCGACAGGAAAAGATAAGGGCGGCTTATGCGCCGCCCTGAAGTCAGGAGAGGGTTTCTCAGGAACAGATTTCGTAGCAGGGGATATAGGCGGAGCCCGGCAGCTTCATGCGGTGCTGCGCCACAAAGCTTTGCAGCAGCTTGTCCATCCGGCGCATCATCTCACTGTCGCCATGAATTTTGTACGGGCCAAATTCTTCAATGGCCCGGATCCCCACTTCCTTCACGTTACCGGCGACAATACCTGAGAAGGCACGGCGCAGGTCAGCCGCCAGCACTTCGACCGGCTGATCGGGATAAAGCTTCAGGTTCGCCATGTTCTCATGGGTCGGTTCGAAGGGCTGCTGCAGATCCGGCGCGATACGCATCGACCAGTTGAAGCTATAGGCATCGCCCGTGTCGCGGCGATTCTCTTTCACCAGCGGCATCGCTTTCTTCATCTGACGCGCCACTTCCGCAGGATCGTCCACGATAATGCGATAGTGACGGCGAGCGGCTTCCCCAAGCGTATGCACGATAAAATCGTCCAGCACGCGGAAGTAGTCCTCGCTCTCTTTCGGCCCGGTCAGGATCAGCGGCAGGACCTGGTTTTTGTTCGCCGGGTTCATCAGGATACCAAGCAGATACAGCAGCTCCTCCGCAGTGCCTACGCCGCCCGGGAAGATGATGATCCCATGGGCGATGCGCACGAACGCTTCCAGGCGCTTTTCGATATCCGGCATGATGATAAGTTCGTTCACCAGCGGATTTGGCGGCTCGGCGGCGATGATCGACGGTTCGGTCATGCCGATAAAGCGCCCTTCTTTATAACGCTGCTGCGCGTGGCCAACGGCGGCGCCTTTCATCGGCGCTTCCATCGCGCCCGGACCGCAGCCAGTGCAGATATTCAGTTCGCGTAGGCCAAGCTGGGTGCCGACGCGACGGGCATAAAGATATTCGTTTTCATTAATGGAGTGACCGCCCCAGCAAACGACCATACTCGGTGCTTCACCCACGTGCAACGCGCGGGCGTTACGCAGAATTGAGAACACGAGGTTGGTAATGTGGGCAGAACTTTCCAGATCAAGATTCGGGAAGCGGACGGTGTTATGGATCTGACCGTAGACGAACAGAATATCGCGCAGAACGGCAAACAGGTTGGCCTGCAGCGAGCGAATGATGCGACCGTCAACGAAGGCGTCTTCCGGCGGGTTAATCAGTTCCAGCTTCACACCGCGCTCGCGGCGCAGCACGTTGATGTCGAAACTTTCAAAGCGGGACAGCAGTTCCTTGCTGTTATCGGTGAGACTGCCTGAGTTGAGTACAGCCAGTGAACAGTTGCGGAACAGCTGGTACAGGTCGCTGCTGGCATTGCTTTTTAGCATGTCGACTTCCAGCTGCGACAGCATATCCATTGAGCCAAGCGGGCTAATATGTGTAATCAAGTGAGCTCCTTACGGGACGAGTATCGTCTTCCCTGATGATTACAATAGCCTTGCCTGTTTGCTTTCCACAAGAAAAAGCGCGGCAGAGGCCGCGCTTCAGTTCATGGACAAAAGAAGGAAAAAGCGTGGTTTTTCCTTCTTTGCCGTTATCAGCCGAAAATCAAAGAATTGATTTTCCTTGTTTTTTGCCGAGTGACTGATGACAAATGTTCACCTGTCAGAGGCTTGTCATCAGTCTCAAGCGCGGCAGAGGCCGCGCTTTATTTTGCAATGATTTATGTTACTGGCGCACCAGACGCCCGGTGGCGGGGACGAAGTCGGTGTTGCTGCGCCAGGGATTGATATCCAGCCCGCCGCGGCGCGTATAGCGCGCATAAACGCTGAGGAACTCCGGCTGGCAGAAACGCTGAATGTCGCTAAAAATGCGTTCTACACACTGCTCATGGAACTCATTGTGATGGCGGAAAGAGACCAGGTAACGCAGCAGCTTTTCCCGGTCGATTTTCGGCCCGCGGTACTGAATCTGCACTGAGCCCCAGTCCGGCTGATGGGTAATCAGGCAGTTGGATTTCAGCAGATGGCTGACCAGCGTCTCTTCAACGATTTTGCCGCTGGCGGCATCCTGGAGATGGTCGGCGCTGAACTCATAGCTGTCGATCTCAATGTCCTGATCGTCAATGCAGGTGCCGTGGAAATGGGCAATTGGCTGGCCTTCTGTTTCCTCCAGGCGGAACAGCGCGACGCTGACGTCACCTTGCGCACATTCGCGAAGATCGCGTTCGAGCGTGGCACGCACCTCTTCCCAACTGGCAAAACGAGTCTGGTTGAAGCTGTTGAGGTAGAGCTTAAAACTTTTCGATTCAACCAGATTAAGGCTGGTGTCGCTCAGCTCAACGTGGCCGACCGCCACCTGCGGCAGGCCTCTCTCGTTCAGCCAGGAGAGTTCGTACAGCGTCCAGATATCACCGCCGTGAAAGGGCAGGTTGTCGGCGTGCAGGCCAAGCGGATCGCGATTGAGGCTGCGCGGCACGGGCTGCAGCAGGCTGGCGTCGTAAACGTCCCGGTAATCAGTTGATTTGCCGAGCGTCAGGCCGGAGAGCGCCTGGTGGTTATCATAAGAAGACATGTTTCACCGTCATAAAGCAGGTAGACTAATAGGCTCAGTTTATCCTGGTTGACCTGGAGAGAGAAAGCAGTGGATCAGCAGACCGCAACAGCCTTACAGGCGTTTACCCAACGTTATTGTGATGCCTGGCAGCAACGTCATGGCACCTCACCGCGCAGTGAAGAGCTGTACGGAGTACCTTCCCCATGCGTGACGGGTACAGAAGAGGAGGCGGTATTCTGGCAGCCTCAGCCGTTTAGCCTGACCCCCACGCTGGAAGCGGTTGAAAGGGCGCTGGATATTGTGGTACAACACCCGCTTCAAACTTATTATACCAGTCAGTTTGCTGGTGACATGCCTGCGACGTTTGGCGAACGCCAGCTCACGCTGCTGCAGGTCTGGAGCCAGGATGATTTTCGCCGCGTGCAGGAAAATTTGATTGGGCATCTGGTTACCCAGAAGCGCCTTAAGCTTTCACCGACGCTGTTTATCGGCACGCTCGATAGCGAACTGGACGTCATTTCCGTCTGTAATCTGACGGGAGAAGTGCTTCTTGAAACGCTCGGTACCCGCAACCGCACCACGCTTTCCGCCTCCATGGCAAGCTTCCTGAGTCACCTTGATCCTCTTGTGTAATCCATTGGCCTGGCATCTCTGTGAGAGATCTCTTACAGGCCTTGTGAGAGATCGCCACCTTGTAAGACTGACATTGCCGCTGCGCTTTTGAAATTATCTCATTTAATCAAACAGTTATGCTCTCTCTTTGCGGCTTTCATATGAAATTAAGCTTACCGGATGCCCTACAAGAGCCTTGTAAGACGAGGCGGAATAAGGGATTCTATACACGTCGACAGGGAGTCGCACAACGAAACGAACATCAGGATGATGACGTTTCAGCAGGACACACCAGGACGGTGCTGCAAGGACAGGCTTGAGGATGCAAGCAAAAGGATGACGCAGGACGCGTTAAAGGACACCTCCAGGATGGAGAAAGAGAGCCGGTCAGGATGGTCGGTGGATCAGGAAGATCGGGACACGCTTACGGATAAGTGAAATCGCATCGGGGTGGTGCGAGCAGGACGCGGAAGTTTACGGATGAACTGGTCAGGAGACCGCAGGAAAAGTTGTCACGGATGAGCAGGGAGCACCAAAAGTAGCTGGATTGCTGCGAAACGAACCGGGAGCACTGTGTAAAAACAGTGCTCCCTTTTTTTATTTCCCTTTCTACCGATGGTATCCTGCGCCGCAGATTTCCATTTCGACGTCTCATTCGAGGTTTTCATGAGCCATCACGACAGCGTGCGCCTGCGCCTGCACGCGATTGAATCACTGCTGCGCGAACATCAGCACTGGCAGGACTACGCGCCGGATGCCAGCGTGTTCGAAAGCACACAGCCTTTCTGTATGGATACGCTGGAGCCGCTCGAATGGCTGCAATGGGTGCTGCTCCCCCGTATGCACCAGCTTATCGAGAGCCAGCAGCCACTGCCGCAAAGCTTCGCCGTGGCGCCCTATTATGAAATCGCCCTTGAGGCGGGCCACCCGTTCCGTGCGATCATCCTGCCGGAGCTTGAGCAGCTCGATGCGCTGTTTGCTGGTGTTGACGACTGATGCTGGAAATCCTCTACCAGGATGAGTGGCTGGTCGCAGTCAATAAACCTTCCGGCTGGCTGGTTCACCGTAGCTGGCTCGATCGCGATGAAAAAGTGGTGGTGATGCAGACCGTACGTGACCAGATTGGTCAGCACGTATTTACCGTGCATCGTCTGGACAGACCAACATCCGGCGTATTGCTGATGGGATTATCGAGCGAAGCAGGCCGCCGTCTTTCGCTGCAGTTTGAGCAGCATCAGATTCAGAAGCGCTATCATGCCATCGTGCGCGGCTGGCTGACGGAGGAGGCGGTGCTTGATTATCCGCTGGTGGAAGAACTGGATAAAATCGCCGACAAATTTGCTCGTGAAGACAAAGAAGCCCAGCCCGCGGTAACGCATTATCGCGGCCTGGCGACGGTAGAGATGCCGGTTGCTACCGGGCGCTATCCTACCACCCGCTACGGCCTGGTGGAGCTCGACCCGAAAACCGGGCGCAAGCATCAGCTGCGTCGCCACATGAGTCATCTGCGTCATCCGATCCTCGGCGACAGCAAGCACGGCGATCTGCGCCAGAACCGCAGCGCGGCGGAACATTTCGGCTGTAATCGCTTAATGCTGCACGCAAGCGAACTGCATTTGAAGCATCCTTTCACCGGTAAGCCGCTGGCGATACGTGCAAGACTTGATGACGTCTGGATGCAGGCATTGTCACATTTCGGCTGGCGCGGCCTTCTCCCTGACGTTGAAAGGGTTGAGTTTGCGCCGGACAACGGTCAGGATGACCGCATAACTGAATGATTCAGGGAGAAAAGTAATGGCGGAAGTGGGTATTTTTGTTGGCACCATGTACGGGAATGCACTGCTGGTGGCGGAAGAAGCAGAAACCCTTCTCAAGGCACACGGCCATCAGGCGACGGTCTTTGAAGATCCGGAAGTTGACGACTGGGCATCATACCAGGGGAAATATGCCCTTGTCGTGACGTCCACCACCGGGCAGGGCGATCTGCCGGACAGCATCGTGCCGCTGTATGAAGGCATCAAGGACATGTATCAGCCTCATCTGCGCTACGGCATTATTGCGCTCGGTGACAGCACCTATTCGCACTTCTGCGGCGGCGGCAAAAAATTTGATGCGCTATTGCAGGAGCAGGGCGCGCAGCGCATCGGCGAGATGCTGATGATTGACGCCAGCGAAGATCCTGAACCGGAAAGCGTTTCCAACCCGTGGGTTGAACACTGGGCTACGCTACTCAGTTGACCGTCAGTGCCCTTCAGCCGAAGGGTACCTCTTTTCCGTCCTGAACGGATTTCGTGAACCAGCCCCCATCCTCCTGGGCATAAGCCCCAAAACACCTTTTCCCACTCCATGAATGCTGTGTGTATGCACGGTGAGCCCGTGAGTGCGCGTTTTTATACTTATCTCCGCCGGTAAATAAAACGTGGCAAACCTCCGGGCGATGCCGCCATAAAAACAGACATCATTCTGATTACCCTACAGGTTGCGTTGTTCAGAATGAGGGAAGCCTCAGGAGTACAACAATGAGTTCACTAAGTCAGGCGACGGCGGCTGCTGAAAAGCGGACTAACGCGCGCTACTGGATTGTGGTGATGCTGTTTATCGTCACCTCCTTCAACTACGGCGACCGCGCCACCCTCTCCATTGCCGGGTCTGAAATGGCCAAAGATATTGGCCTGGATCCGGTCGGTATGGGATATGTTTTCTCTGCTTTTTCATGGGCCTACGTGATAGGTCAAATCCCCGGCGGCTGGCTGCTTGATCGCTTCGGGTCCAAACGAGTCTATTTCTGGTCGATCTTTACCTGGTCGATGTTCACCCTGCTGCAGGGCTTCGTCGATATCTTCAACGGTTTCGGCATTATCGTGGCGCTGTTTACGTTGCGCTTCCTGGTGGGCCTCGCTGAAGCGCCGTCCTTCCCGGGCAACAGTCGCATCGTCGCGGCGTGGTTCCCCGCGCAGGAGAGGGGCACCGCGGTAGCCATTTTTAACTCCGCCCAGTATTTCGCAACGGTGATCTTTGCGCCAATCATGGGCTGGCTGACTCACGAGGTGGGCTGGTCGCACGTGTTCTTCTTTATGGGCGGGCTTGGGATCCTGATTAGCCTCCTGTGGCTGAAGATGATCCACGAACCCAACCGGCATCCCGGCGTGAACCAGAAAGAGCTGGATTACATTGCCGAAGGCGGGGCGCTGATCAATATGGATCAGAAAAAGACCACGCAGCATGTGCCGATGCGTGACAAATGGGGGCAGATTAAGCAACTGATCGGCTCGCGCATGATGATTGGCATCTATCTGGGCCAGTACTGTATCAACGCCCTGACTTACTTTTTCATCACCTGGTTCCCGGTGTATCTGGTGCAGGCGCGCGGCATGTCGATTCTCAAAGCGGGGTTTGTCGCCTCCATTCCGGCGGTGTGCGGCTTCGTCGGCGGCGTGCTGGGCGGGATCGTTTCTGACTGGCTGATGCGCAAAAGCGGTTCGCTGAACGTGGCGCGTAAAACGCCAATTGTGCTCGGCATGCTGCTGTCGATGACCATGGTCTTCTGTAACTATGTTAACGCGGAGTGGATGATCATCGGCTTTATGGCGATGGCCTTCTTTGGCAAAGGTATTGGTGCGCTGGGCTGGGCGGTGATGGCAGATACGGCACCGAAAGAGATAAGCGGCCTTAGCGGCGGTCTGTTCAATATGTTCGGTAACGTCTCCGGCATCGTGACGCCTATCGCCATCGGTTACATCGTGGCGACCACCGGATCGTTCAACTGGGCCCTTATCTACGTCGGTATTCATGCACTGGTGGCGGTTCTGAGCTATCTGGTGCTGGTGGGCGACATCAAACGTATCGAACTTAAACCTGTCGCGGAGCGTACGGCATGAATACTCAGGCAAGCCCAATTATCACTGACATGAAGGTTATCCCCGTTGCGGCGCAGGACAGCATGCTGATGAATATCGGCGGCGCGCACCATGCTTACTTTACGCGCAATATCGTGGTGCTCACCGATAACGCCGGGCATACCGGCGTCGGGGAGGCGCCCGGCGGGGAAGTTATTTACCAGACGCTGGTGGAGGCCATTCCGCAGGTTGTCGGCCAGGAAATTGCGCGCATGAACCGGGTCGTGCAGCAGGTTCATAAAGGCAATCAGGCCGCGGATTTCGATACCTTCGGCAAAGGTGCCTGGACGTTCGAACTGAAGGTCAACGCCGTGGCGGCGCTGGAGGCCGCATTGCTGGATTTGCTCGGTCAGGCGCTGAACGTCCCCGTTTGCGAGCTGTTAGGACCGGGCAAACAGCGCGATGCGGTGACGGTGCTGGGATATCTGTTTTACATCGGCGATCGCAACAAAACGGATTTGCCGTATACCGAAGGGCGGCGTGACAGCCACGACTGGTATCACCTGCGCCATCAGGAAGCGCTCTCGTCTTCTGCCGTAGTGCGACTGGCCGAGGCGGCACAGGACAGGTATGGCTTCAAAGATTTCAAGCTTAAGGGCGGCGTGCTGCCGGGCGAGCAGGAAATTGAGACGGCGAAAGCGCTCAAAAAGCGTTTTCCTGATGCGCGTATCACAGTCGATCCGAACGGCGCATGGCTGCTTGATGAAGCCATTTCATTGTGCAAAGGCATGCAGGATGTTCTGACCTACGCTGAAGATCCCTGTGGCGCGGAGCAGGGTTTTTCCGGGCGTGAAGTGATGGCGGAATTTCGCCGGGCGACGGGCCTGCCGGTGGCAACGAACATGATCGCCACTAACTGGCGTGAAATGGGGCATGCGGTGATGCTTAATGCCGTTGATATCCCGCTGGCAGACCCGCATTTCTGGACGCTGTCAGGCGCGGTACGCGTGGCACAGCTTTGCGACGACTGGGGGCTGACCTGGGGCTGCCATTCGAATAACCACTTCGATATCTCGCTTGCCATGTTTACCCATGTCGGCGCGGCGGCGCCTGGCAAGCCGACCGCCATTGATACACACTGGATCTGGCAGGAAGGCGATGCCAGGCTGACCAAAAATCCACTGCAAATTGAGAACGGCAAAATCGTCGTGCCGGAGGCGCCAGGGCTCGGGGTCGAGCTTGACTGGTCACAGGTTGAAAAGGCGCACGATGCATACAAACGCCTGCCCGGAGGCGCGCGCAATGACGCGCTGCCGATGCAGTATTTGATCCCAGGCTGGACATTCGATCGCAAACGTCCCGTTTTCGGTCGCTCAAACTAAAAGGATTGCATGATGACGCTTCAACACTCCACGCCAATCGTGACCTCAATGCAGGTGATCCCGGTTGCCGGGCACGACAGCATGCTGATGAACCTGAGCGGGGCGCACGCGCCGTTCTTCACCCGCAATATCGTTCTGATTAAGGATAATGCCGGGCATACCGGCGTCGGCGAAATTCCCGGTGGTGAGAAAATTCGTCAGACCCTGGAAGACGCCGCGGCGCTGGTGGTGGGTAAAACCCTTGGCGAATATAAAAACGTTCTCAACCTTGTGCGCACTGCCTTTGCCGATCGCGACTCTGGCGGCCGTGGCATGCAAACCTTCGATCTGCGTACCACTATTCACGTGGTGACGGGCATTGAAGCGGCGCTGCTGGATTTACTCGGTCAGCATCTGGGCGTCAACGTCGCATCCCTGCTGGGCGACGGGCAGCAGCGCAGCGAAGTGGAGATGCTCGGTTATCTGTTCTTCGTCGGCGATCGTCAGCGTACGCCGTTGCCGTATCAGAGCCAGCCGGATGACAAATGCGACTGGTACCGCGTGCGCCACGATGAAGCGATGACGCCGGATGCGGTCGTGCGCCTGGCGGAAGCGGCCTATGAAAAATACGGCTTCAATGATTTTAAACTGAAAGGCGGCGTGCTGAGCGGCAAGGAAGAGGCCGAAGCGGTGACTGCGCTTGCCGGACGCTTCCCGCAGGCGCGCATTACGCTCGACCCGAACGGGGCCTGGTCGCTGGATGAAGCGATAAAAATCGGCAAGCAGCTGCGTAACGTGCTGGCCTATGCGGAAGATCCGTGCGGCGCGGAGCAGGGCTTCTCCGGGCGAGAAGTGATGGCGGAATTCCGCCGCGCGACCGGCCTGCCGACGGCCACCAACATGATTGCGACGGACTGGCGGCAGATGGGGCACACGCTTTCGCTCCAGTCCGTGGATATTCCGTTGGCGGATCCGCACTTCTGGACGATGCAGGGCTCGGTGCGCGTGGCGCAGATGTGTCATGAGTTTGGCCTCACCTGGGGCTCGCATTCCAATAATCATTTCGATATTTCGCTGGCGATGTTCACCCACGTGGCCGCTGCTGCTCCGGGCAAAATTACCGCCATCGACACTCACTGGATTTGGCAGGAGGGCAATCAGCAACTGACCAACTCACCGTTTGAGATCAAAGGCGGCATGGTTCAGGTGCCCTCCACGCCTGGCCTCGGCGTTGAGCTGGATATGGACCGCGTTATGCATGCTCATGAGCTGTATCGGAAACACGGGCTCGGCGCACGTGATGATGCCATGGGGATGCAGTATCTTATTCCAGGATGGACGTTCGACAACAAGCGCCCGTGCATGGTGCGCTAATGGAAAAATGCCGTAACCCCGTTAAGGACAGCCTATGAAAATCGTGATAGCCCCGGATTCATACAAAGAAAGCCTGAGCGCGCTGGAGGTGGCCTGCGCCATTGAGGCAGGCTTCAGGCAGATATTCCCCGATGCTGAGTACGTCAAAATTCCGGTGGCGGATGGCGGTGAGGGCACCGTGGAAGCGATGGTTGCCGCTACCCGGGGGCGCGTTATCACGGTGGACGTTACCGGCCCGTTGGGCGAACCGGTGCAGGCGTTCTACGGTATTTCCGGCGATGAGCACACCGCGTTTATCGAAATGGCGGCCGCCAGCGGTCTGGAAAGCGTGCCGCCCGCGAAGCGTAATCCGCTGAAAACGACGTCGTGGGGCACGGGCGAACTGATTCGCCACGCGCTGGATGCGGGAGTGAAAGAGATAATCATCGGTATCGGCGGCAGCGCCACCAACGACGGCGGAGCCGGAATGGTGCAGGCGTTAGGCGTGAAGCTGCTGACTGAAAATGAGCAGCCCATCCCGCCGGGCGGGGAAGGGCTGGAGCAGCTGGCAAAGATTGAGCTTTCCGGGCTGGATCCGCGCTTGGCAGAGTGCCACATTCACGTCGCCTGCGACGTCACCAATCCGCTGACGGGGAAAGAGGGCGCTACGGCCGTGTTTGGGCCGCAAAAAGGCGCGAATGCGGAAATGATCCCGCGGCTGGATGCGGCGCTGACGCACTATGCCACGCTTATTCAACGTGATTTAAATATTGATGTACTGCGCCTTGAAGGCGGGGGCGCGGCAGGCGGTATGGGCGCCGCGCTGTTTGCCTTTTGCGGCGCAACGCTGCGCCCGGGCATTGAGATTGTGACCGAAGCGCTCCAGCTGGCGGAAAAGGTGGCCGACGCCACGCTGGTTATTACCGGCGAAGGACGAATCGACAGCCAGACCGTTCACGGTAAGGTTCCCGTTGGCGTCGCGAAAGTGGCAAAGCGTTTTAACATCCCGGTGATTGCCATTGCCGGTAGCCTGACCGACGACGTTGAGGTTGTGCATCAGCACGGTCTGGATGCGGTATTCAGCGTGCTCTGTCAGGTGGGTACGCTTGAAGACGCGCTGGCGGGTGCGCAGGAGAACGTCAGACGCACGGCGCGCAACGTGGCGGCGGTGCTCAGGATGGGGTCAGTTTATTGAGCTGCCCCTCTCCCAAAGGGAAAGGGTAGCCGTGAATTTACATTACCCCAAAATCTCGCGGGCTTCCCGGGCGACGTTGTCCATCTCGTCCAGCAGCTCCAGCAGCTCGGGCTCCAGATCTTCCGGCGAGGCACCATTGCGCAGCTGGCCTTCAATCAGGTGGCACAGATTTTTTAGCCGCGGCACGCCGCTGTAGCCGCAGCTGCCGTGCAGCTTATGGATGGCATCGACCAGGTCCTCCGGCTTTTCGCCCACCAGCTGTTCTTCCACCTTGTTGCGGATTTCCGGCAGGAACTCCACCAGCATTTGCAGCATATCCCGCGCCAAATCCTGCTTATTGGCTGCCTGACGCAGCGCCAGCGCCCAGTCGAACGTGGTATCGATATTCACCGGCGGATGCGATTCCGGAACCTCAACGGACGGGGCGCTCATCCCTGGCTTGTAGCGCAGCAGCAGGTTATGCAGCTTGCTCTCTTCAATGGGCTTCGCCAGATAGTCATTCATCCCGGCGCTCAGAAGCTTCTCTTTCTGGCCCGCCATGGCATGTGCGGTCACCGCAATCACCGGTGTTTGCTGCTGGTGCGGCAGCTGGTGAATCAACTCACAGGCGCGAATGCCGTCCATATCCGGCATCTGAATGTCCATTAAAATCAGGTCGAACTGCATCTGCTTCGCCCGCTCAATTGCCTGCAGGCCGCTGTCGCACAGCTCGACGTTTTGCACCTGATCTTCGAGCAGGGCGCCGATAAGCTTCAGGTTGGCCGGGTTATCGTCCACCGCCATCACTGACATACCGAGGCGCGAATCGGCAGGGATCGCTTCTTCCGGCGTCTGGTTAATCCGGCAATACTCCGTCAGCGCTGGCAATAAGCGAGTGGCGGTGAGTGGCTTCAGCAGGCAGGCGGCAGCGCCCGCTTTTTTCAGCGCTTCGGCGTTTACCTGAGCATGACACGGGAGCCCCAGCACGAGGAAATCGGACATGGAATAGGCGCGTTCAAGCTTATCGGTGTGAAGGCTAAGGTCCCGCATGGACACGGGCACCCCAATCAAGAGAATGTCGTAGCGCTCTTCCGGTAAAGCGGAGAAGGTCGGGCTATAAACCACGTCCAGCGGCGTAGTCGCCAGTAAATCCAGCGTGGACTGCGCCGCGGCAGCGTTGGCTTCAACGTATGCCAGCCGTTTCCCGGCCAGGCACGCGGTGGCCAGACTATCGGAAGCCACGTTGGGATTCAGATCGAGATTGATATGGAACCAGAAGGTCGAGCCGCGGTTCGGCTGGCTGTGGAAGGAGATATCACCGCCCATCTCTTTGACCAGCTTCTGGGTGATAACAAGACCCAGCCCGGTACCGCCATGACGTCGCGAAATGCTGGCGTCCGCCTGACGGAAGGCCTGGAATAGGCGGGACTGATCGCGCTCAGGAATGCCGATGCCGGTGTCGCGAATCTGTACCTCAATCTGCGCTTTGTTGTGGCTCATCGAGCGCTTCTCTACCAGCACGTCGATATTGCCGTTTTCAGTGAATTTAATCGCGTTACCGACCAGGTTTGTAATGATCTGCTGCAGGCGCAGCGGGTCGCCAATCACGTTATCCGGCACGTCGTTTTTGATGTTCAGCGTCAGCTCAAGGTCTTTATCGTGGGCAGAGTGAGCAAGCAACGTGACAACCTCATCCAGCGAATTGCGCAGCGGGAACGGAATGCTTTCGAGCACCAGCTTGCCCGCTTCCAGCTTCGAGAAGTCCAGCACGTCGTTGATGATGGAGAGCAGATTATGCGCTGAACGTTCAATGGTATTGAGGTGATCTCGCTGGGTTGGGTTGAGATCGGTTTTCAGCGTCAGGCGCGTAAAGCCAATCACGCCATTCAGCGGCGTTCGCAGCTCATGCGACATATTGGCGAGGAATTCAGATTTAATGCGCGCCGCTTCCTGGGCACGCTTTTTGGCGAGATCCAGCTCGACGTTCTGGATTTCCATCTGCTCCAGGGTTTCGCGCAGATCGGAGGTCGCCTGGTCGACGTTGTGCTGCATCTCTTCGTGATAGGCGGCAAGCGACATCGCCATCGAGTTGATGCCGTTTTTCAGCATGTCGAGTTCGCCGAGCATGAAGCCTTCCACGCGGCTGTCGAGCTGACCACGCCGGATACGGTCGACGGTATTCACCATATTGCGTATTGGCCCGGTGACATCGCGCATCAGACGCCAGCCGAATATCAGCGCGATGCCTATACAGAACAGCATCATCACGCTGGAGATGAAAATCTCTTTGTACTGCTGCAGACGAACCGATCTCAGATCCAGCTCCAGCGCCACGTAGCCGAGCATATTGATCGGCGTTTTGGCATCCGACGACGGCGACTCATCCGGTGAATAGCTTTCGGAAATGATAGGCGTACGCAGGATCATCAGATCGCCGCTGCGGTGAACGCTTAACTTGCGGGGGAGCGGCGCGCCCTTCGGCAGCTGGAGTTCGCTCGGATCGAGATGGTAATTCGAGGTAACAAACAGCCGGTTGTGTTCGTCGTAAACCGAAATTGCCCGCACGATGTCCGAATGGCGGCGGTGCAGGACGCTAATTAGCTGCCCAATTGACTCGCGGTTTTGCAGGTTCATGCCATATTCACTGGATACCGCGAGCGGCTCAATGATGCTGGCTCCGGCATCTTCCAGCTGACGCTGCAGATCGTGGTAGCGGTGAACGACAAAGAAGATGCTGAGCAGCAAACCGATGAGCACGGTCGGAGCCAGAATCAGGATCATCATGCGCGCGCGAAGGCTGTAGTTGGTCATGGAGGTCCGTTATGGGAGAATCAGGGTTAATACATTACGTTTGAGAAAAATCTCTGAATGGCGCAATTCTACTCTGCAAAACGCCGCGTGACGACGCGCGAGATCATAACCGTAACGGTAAACGACCTGGATCCTTTCGGCCAGGGCGTGGCGCGCCACAACGGAAAAACACTGTTTATCAATGAATTATTGCCTGGTGAGCGGGCGGAAATCCGTATTACTGAGGATAAAAAACAGTATGCGCGCGGGCAGGTAAAACGTCGACTTAGCGACAGCCCGGAGCGTGAAAAGCCCCGCTGTCCGCATTTTGGCGTCTGCGGTGGCTGCCAGCAGCAGCATGCCAGCGTCGCGCTACAGCAGCGCAGCAAGCAGGCGGCACTGGCGCGACTGATGAAGCGGGACGTGGATGAAGTCCTCTCTGCCGAACCCTGGGGCTACCGCCGCCGTGCTCGTCTGAGCCTGAATTACCAGCCAAAAACCCAACGCTTACAGATGGGTTTTCGCAAGGCCGGGTCGAACGACATCGTAGATGTGACGCAGTGCCCCGTTTTGGTGCCCGCTCTTGAGGCATTATTGCCCGCCGTACGCGAATGTCTGAGCGGACTTGCTGGCGGACGCCATCTCGGCCACGTGGAGCTGGTGCAGGCCGACAACGGCCCGCTGATGGTGCTGCGCCATACCGCACAGCTAAGCGCTGCGGATAAAGCAAAACTGGAACAGTTTTCGCATTCACACCAGCTTGCGCTGTGGCTGGCACCACAAAGCGATAGCATTGAACAGGTTAGCGGAGAACAGCCCTGGTACACTTCAGACGGGCTACGCTTAACGTTCAGCCCGCGCGACTTTATTCAGGTAAATGACGGCGTGAACCAGAAAATGGTGACGACCGCGCTGGCCTGGCTGGACGTTCAGCCGGAAGATCGCGTGCTGGATCTGTTCTGCGGAATGGGCAACTTTACGCTGCCGCTGGCGAAACGCGCCGCAAGCGTGGTTGGCGTGGAAGGCGTGCCTGCCCTGGTCGAAAAAGGCCAGCAGAATGCACAGCATAACGCGTTACACAATGTGACGTTCTTTCACGAAAACCTCGAGGAAGATGTCACCCTGCAGGCCTGGGCGAAAAACGGGTTTGACAAAATTTTACTCGATCCTGCGCGGGCGGGCGCACCGGGCGTGATGCAGCATATCGTAAAATTGGCCCCCAGACGGGTGGTCTATGTCTCCTGCAACCCGGCGACGCTGGCGCGAGACAGCGAGGTGCTGCTGGCGGCGGGCTATCAAATTCAGCGTCTGGCAATGCTGGACATGTTCCCGCACACTGGGCACCTGGAGTCGATGGTGCTGTTTGAGCACAAATAATGAATCAAGGCTTGTCGAATCCGACAGGCCCGGCCCTAAAGGAGAGGACAATGGTTGCGGTACGCAGTGCACATCTTAATAAAGCTGGGGAGTTCGATCCGGTTAAATGGATAGCAAGCCTGGGCATTTCCAGCCAGCAGTCGTGTGAACGCTTAGCCGAAACATGGACCTATTGTCGCGAACAAACCCTCAATCACCCTGACGCGGAGCTGCTGCTGTGGCGCGGCGTCGAGATGGTCGAAATCCTCTCTATGCTGAACATGGATATCGATTCCCTGCGGGCTGCGTTGTTGTTCCCGCTCGTGGTCGGCGATGTGGTCAGCGAAGAGACGCTGGAAGCGAGCGCCGGCAAATCCATCGTCACGCTGATTCACGGCGTGCGCGACATGGCTGCTATTCGCCAGCTGAAAGCGACCCACAATGATTCTGTCTCTTCGGAGCAGGTCGATAACGTGCGCCGCATGCTGCTGGCGATGGTCGATGATTTCCGCTGCGTGGTCATCAAGCTTGCCGAGCGCATTGCGCATCTACGTGAAGTGAAGGACGCGCCTGAAGACGAGCGCGTGCTGGCGGCAAAAGAATGTACCAACATCTACGCGCCGCTGGCGAACCGTCTCGGTATCGGTCAGCTGAAGTGGGAGCTCGAGGATTACTGCTTCCGCTACCTGCACCCGGCGGAGTACAAGCGCATCGCCAAACTGCTGCACGAGCGCCGTATCGACCGCGAGCACTACATCGACGAGTTCGTCGGCACGCTGCGCGCCTCCATCAAAGAAGAGGGCGTGAAGGCCGAGGTCTACGGGCGACCGAAACACATCTACAGCATCTGGCGCAAAATGCAGAAGAAGCATTTGCAGTTCGATGAGCTGTTTGACGTGCGTGCGGTACGCATCGTTGCTGAGCGTTTGCAGGACTGCTATGCGGCGCTGGGTATTGTGCATACCCATTTCCGCCATCTGCCGGACGAGTTCGACGATTACGTCGCTAACCCAAAACCGAACGGCTACCAGTCGATTCACACCGTTGTGTTAGGGCCGGGTGGTAAAACGGTCGAAATTCAGATCCGTACCCGTCAGATGCACGAAGAGTCTGAGCTTGGCGTGGCGGCGCACTGGAAATACAAAGAGGGCGCGGCTTCCAGCGGCGCTCGCGGTCACGAAGATCGTATCGCGTGGCTGCGTAAGCTGATTGCCTGGCAGGAAGAGATGGCGGATTCGGGCGAAATGCTCGACGAAGTGCGCAGCCAGGTATTCGACGATCGGGTGTATGTCTTTACCCCGAAAGGCGACGTAGTGGACTTGCCTGCGGGCTCCACGCCGCTCGATTTTGCCTACCATATCCACAGCGATGTCGGTCACCGTTGTATTGGGGCGAAAATCAGCGGGCGCATCGTGCCGTTCACCTACCAGCTGCAGATGGGCGATCAGATTGAAATCATCACCCAGAAGCAGCCGAACCCAAGCCGCGACTGGCTGAATCCGAACCTTGGCTACGTTACCACCAGCCGCGGGCGCTCGAAAATTCACGCCTGGTTCCGCAAACAGGATCGCGATAAAAACATTCTCGCCGGCCGCCAGATCCTTGACGACGAGCTGGAACGCCTCGGCATCAACCTGAAGGAAGCCGAGAAGCACCTGCTGCCGCGCTACAACTTCAATGAACTGGACGAGCTGCTGGCGGCGATTGGCGGCGGCGATATTCGCCTCAATCAGATGGTGAACTTCCTGCAGGGCCAGTTCAACAAGCCGAGCGCGGCGGAGCAGGACGCGGCAGCGTTGAAGCAGCTTCAGCAGAAAACCTACAACCCGCAGCAGAATCGCAAGAAAGACGACGGGCGCGTGGTCGTGGAAGGCGTGGGCAATCTGATGCACCACATTGCGCGTTGCTGCCAGCCCATTCCGGGCGATGAAATCGTCGGATTTATCACCCAGGGGCGCGGGATCTCCGTGCATCGTGCCGACTGCGACCAGCTGGTTGAACTGCAATCCCACGCGCCGGAGCGCATTGTGGATGCCGTCTGGGGCGAAAGCTACTCTGCCGGGTATTCGCTGGTGGTCCGCGTACAGGCCAACGATCGCAGCGGCTTGTTGCGTGATATCACCACGATCCTCGCCAACGAGAAGGTTAACGTGCTGGGCGTTGCCAGCCGCAGCGATACGAAGCAGCAGTTGGCCACTATCGACATGACCATCGAAATCTACAACCTGCAGGTGCTGGGCCGCGTGCTTGGCAAGCTGAACCAGGTACCGGACGTGATTGATGCTCGCCGTCTGCACGGCGGATGAGCGCATAATTTTTCGTAGGCCGGATCAGGCGTAGCCGCCATCCGGCATTTTCCCCAGCGGCGCACTGCTTGCCGGGGCTACGTTCTTTTTCATCAGGATATAAAAATGAATCAAATCGACCGCCTGCTCGGCATCATGAAACGCCTGCGCGACCCGGAAAACGGCTGTCCGTGGGACAAAGAGCAGACTTTCGCCACCATCGCGCCATACACCCTCGAAGAAACCTACGAAGTGCTGGACGCCATCAGCCGTGAAGATTTTGACGACCTGCGTGGCGAGCTTGGCGATCTGCTGTTCCAGGTGGTGTTCTACGCGCAGATGGCGCAGGAGGAAGGGCGCTTTAACTTCGATGATATCTGCGCCGCCATCAGCGACAAGCTCGAACGTCGCCATCCGCATATCTTTGGCGATGCGACCGCGGGCAACAGCGCGGAAGTGCTGGAACGCTGGGAAGCCATTAAAAGTGCTGAACGTGCCGAAAAAGCTCAGCACTCGGCGCTCGACGATATTCCGCACAGCCTGCCTGCGCTGATGCGTTCCCATAAAATCCAGAAGCGCGTCTCTGCCGTGGGCTTCGACTGGACGTCGCTTGGCCCGGTGCTCGACAAAGTCTACGAAGAGATCGACGAAGTGATGCACGAGGCCAAACAGGCCGTCATTGACGAAGCAAAGCTCGAAGAGGAGATGGGCGACCTGCTGTTCGCAACGGTCAATCTGTCCCGCCATTTAGGCGTCAAAGCCGAGACGGCGTTACAAAAAGCCAACCTCAAATTCGAGCGTCGTTTCCGGGAAGTAGAACGGATTGTTGCCGCGCGAGGCCTGGAAATGACCGGAATTGACCTCGAAGCGATGGAAAGCGTGTGGCAGGAGGTAAAACGGCAGGAAACTGATCTCTAACACTTTTTTGCGATCAAGCGCGATTTGTGTGATTTTTAAAATGACAAGCGCTTGATTTGCGTCAAAAACATTTACCCAAAAGGGGCTATTTTCTCACTCCTTATCTTGCTTGAGCCTGGGAATGGAGGCGAAGAATGAATGTTTGTGGCGCTCGCCGTGTTCGGGTATACTACTTTCCCGTCCTGGTTATTCCATCATTCCAACCTAACTTCTCAGGTTCAGCATGACAACGAACTATATTTTTGTGACCGGCGGG
>NZ_DALZVG010000036.1:0-32215 GCF_032012665.1 Scandinavium sp. | reverse complement strand
TACGATGAGCAGGATCAAGGCAAGGAGCAAGTAGCGTTGAGCCCGACTCGCTGGCTGCACATCTGTTTGTTCTATATCAGGCGGTGCTACGAGCTTGATCTCCTTCTCACCTTCATCGATGACGGTAGGCGCTGTCTCATCGATCACGTCCAGTGGCTCCGGGGCTGGTTCAGCTTCATTCACCTCTGCTTCGTCTTTCTCAACAAAGCTGCAGTATTCCGGTTCCAGCACGTATCCTTTTCTGGGGATAGTCTTGATAATTTTTTGTTTTTTGCCGTCATCTTCAAGTGCCGCTCGCAGTGCATGAATGGCATTAGGCAAACTGTTATTACCAATGACCCGCCGGTCCCAAACGAGATTCGTTAACTCTTCACGGGTGAAAATTTTGCCTGCGTCCTGCATTAATACATCGAGCAGTTTGAGTTGATATTCACCCAGACGCTTACGTTCTCCAGTGACTAAATGGAGAATTGAACCTGAAGGAAGATCAATCAACCAGTTATTTACTGAGCCATAGCGCTTATTCATTTAATTGGTCATCACCATCCAGTAAAAAAACACACACCTGCAGATGCTTCCCGCATGTGTTACCTGTTGGTTAACTCCATTTAATAATTCACTTAAGAATCGTCGCTGCCTGCGGAAAAAGAGAAAAAATTGACTGATTTATCTGCAATTCAGGAAGACATTTAGCTTCCTCATGTTACAAATGAATTGGTGTTTCCTTCTCCAGGCGCTCTTTTTACGCGATAAAAGTGTGACGTGCAACACCTTCCTGAGCAAAAAATCGGGTAAGGCATTAACATTCCTGGCTGTTTCCTGATCAAACGTTAATGTGGATAATTAAACCATATTAATGTTAAATTTTGTATGCTTTTGTAACTAAATTGTGAGGTGGTGATGGTTTTTTGCATCAAATGACTTTCTACCGCAGGAAAAATACACAGATGTGTGAACATGGAATTTAAATTTCATGTTTTTGTTTCCTATTATTTTGACCTGAGTGATCGAGATATATTACGAAGAAATGATGAGAAATCATCTTACTTTGGTAAGCCAGACTAATGGAATGCTCATAAAAAGTGTGGGGATAAGGAGGGGGGCTAATTTAACCCTTATCTGTGCCGTGTCTGTTAATTGGCTAGACGATGGAAAACCTCACAGACAGATTGTAAAGAAGATTAAAAATAGGGCACTTTCTAATTTTATCAATGGCTGTTCCCTGGCATTCATCAATGTACTGACATATCTGACAGTGTGTTATCAATGTCTGGATGTATACGTGTACTGATAACTGCATCAGCTCTGCGGCAGATGATGCTTTTTTGTGAATGCCTGAAACTTGCCGATAGCGAACCTGGTTCTGTTTGAAATGTCGCAAGAACATGAAATGGTATTCGATAATGCACACATCAACAGCTTGCAGCTTAAAAAGCCAGAAGTAAGTAACGAAAATGGCTTTAGATTCATGTGGTAACGGCGGAGTCACTAACTAAACAGGACCGTCACTATATCTGGTTCCTGGAGAGGGTCGTCATCCGACAATGCGATTCTGGAAAAGCGAACAGAGCCAGAAAAAGACTTGTCTCTATTAAAACTACAGATAAATACTCGATAAAGAGACGGCATTAACGTTGAGTTCAGAGCGGCCTGAGCACCTGCGCATCGCACTATTTTCTCGATCCCGACGGTCATCGTCTGGAACTTCACGTCGGCAATCTTGCACAGCGCCTGGCGGCATGCCGTGCAAAACCGTATGCCGGTATGGTCTTTTTCGACTGACGAACCCGTTTACTCCATAGCCTTATGAATGGCTTCGCCGAGTTTCTCCATCACGCAGCGGTGCGTTTCCGTGGTCGGTAATGCGCAGTTGATGCGTAAGCAGTTACGGTATTTGCCCGACGCGGAAAACAGCGAGCCCGGTGCCACCTGGATTTTCATCTCGCACAGCTGTTTTGCGACGCAGACCATATCGACGATTTCCGGTAGCTCAACCCACAGCATGTAGCCGCCCTGCGGGCGCGTCACGCAGATATCGCAGGGGAAATACTGGCGGATCCAGCAGGTATAAGTTTCCATGTTGCTGTGATAAATCTGCCGCATCCGGCGAACGTGGCGATGGTAATGGCCGTCGCGGATAAATGCTGCCACCGCCAGCTGAGTGACCGGAACGTTGGTCGCGCTGGTGGCGTATTTCATATGCAGCACCCTGTCGTAATAGCGGCCCGGCACAATCCAGCCGACGCGCAGCCCCGGCGCGACCGTTTTGGTGAAGGAGCTGCACAGTAGCACCCGGCCGTCGATATCCCAGGACTTGATCGTGCGCGGGCGCGGATAGTCATTCGCCAGCTCGCCGTAAATATCATCTTCAAAAATCACGATGTCGTGGCGCTGCGCCAGAGCCAGGATTTGCCGCTTGCGGGCATCGGGCATGATAAAGCCGAGCGGATTGTTGCAGTTCGGCACGAGGATCACGCCCTTCACCGGCCACTGCTCGAGGGCCAGCTCCAGCGCTTCAATGCTGATCCCGGTTTGCGGATCGGTTGGGATCTCAATCGTTTTGATGCCAAACCCACGCAGCAGCTGCATGGTGCCGTAATAACAGGGCGATTCCACGGCGACGATATCACCCGGCACGCACACTGCTAACAGCGCAATGGACAACGCCGCGTGGCAGCCGTTGGTGATAACGATATCTTCAGAAGTGGCTACGGTGCCGCCATCCAGCATCAGACGGGCGATTTGTTCGCGCAGCTCGCGGCGGCCCGGCAGGGTGTCATAGCTGAAAATATCGCTGGTGCTGTGCTGAACGGCGCGGGTCATGTCGCGCCACAGCGGTTTCAGGCTGGGCTGCGTGACGTCCGGGGAACCGCCACCGAAGGCGGTAATGGATTTGTCACCGCGGGCACTCAATAAATCCAGCACCTGATCCCACTGGGTAATATCCACCGGGCGCTGGACCGGGCGCGTCATTGCCGGGACGGGAGGCTGGGCTTTGCGTGGAGTAATAAAATAACCGGATCGGGGCTGCGGCGTGATGAGCTGCTGCGTCTCCAGAGTCTGATAGGCCTGCTGCACGGTGCTGATACTGACGCCGTGCTCCTGGCTCAGCGCACGTACCGAGGGCAGTTTCTCCCCCTGCCGATAGAGCCCTTGCTCAATGCGTTCGGCGAGCAGATTCGCCAGATGCTGGTAGCGTGTCATCACTGTATCCCCTTTATTCACCATACAGATGCCTGAACCCATACAGATGGGCGTAAAAAGCACCGTGCAGATTCCGTTTTAGCGAATCTGTATGTTAAATAAAAGTACATTTTGCATCTGTATTGTAAAGCCTGCGCCCGGCGATGATAGGTCATCGACAGCGAGAGGAGGTGCAGGATGGAATTTTATGAAAACCGGGCGAAAGCACCGTTCCATATTTTTGTTTTGGCTGGACGCTGGGCGCGGCAAACCTGGCGCGCATGGCGGACGCGTCAGGTGCTGGACAGGCTCAGCGACGAGCAGCTTAAAGATGTCGGGCTGCGGCGCGATGACTATTGCTAACCTTTTTTACCCGATGGTGATTGCCCGGTGGCGGCTGCGTTTTACCGGCCCACGCGGCGTGGGTTCGTAGGCCCGGTAAGCGCAGCGCCACCGGGCATTCCCTTTTCACATTCCATGCGCTTTCCTGTCTGTGTTTCTTGATACTTATCATGGTAAGTATTAGCCTGATCCCCTGTTACTGAGGGGATCGCTATGACCGAAGATGAGTTGTTTGCCCGCCGCCCGATGGGAATGCGTATGGCGATGGTGGTGCGTCAGTGGCGCGCGATTATCGATCACGCCATCACCGATACTGGCCTGACGCAGTCCAGCTGGACCACGCTGATGCAGCTTAAAGAGCTGGGCGACAATGTCTCCGTCAGCGAGCTGGCGGAAGTGCAGGGCATTGAGCTGCCCCCACTGATGCGCACCCTCGTCCAGCTTGAAGAGCAGGGCTATTTGCTGCGTACGATATCGCCGTACGACAAGCGCTGCCGCCTGCTGACGCTGACTCCGAAAGGCCGGGAAGTCCTTGAACGCCTGACAACTGTCGTCGAAACTTGTCAACAGCGCGTCACCGAAACGATTCCTGCCGAAGTCATGGACGCCTTCAGCAATACGCTCAACCAACTCGCCTGCAACATGCGGAACATCCGCGACGAAATCAATAAGACCTGAAAAATGATGAGCCCCGAACAAAAATTTGCCCGCTGGGTAAGGGTGAGTATTGCCTCTTTCCTGCTGATGTTTGTCTACTTTATTGTCGCCGATATCTGGATCCCGCTGACGCCGGACTCCACGGTGATGCGTGTTGTTACGCCCGTGTCCGCACGCGTTTCCGGATACGTTTCGCACGTCTACGTGCACAACAACAGCCAGGTGAAAAAGGGCGACCTGCTTTATGAGCTGGATGCGACACCGTTTATCAACAAGCTGGAGGCGGCGCAGATTGCGCTGGAGCAGGCGAAGCTCAGCAATCAACAGCTGGATGCCCAAATCGCCGCGCAGCTCGCCAACCTGAAGACCGCACAAATCACCGCCCGCAATAATCAGGCAACTTTTGGCCGCTACCAGCGGCTGGCAACGATGCAGAACGTGTCGCAGCAGGATCTGGATAACGTACGCACCGCGTGGCAGAACAGCCAGCAGTCGGTGAGTTCGCTTAATGCGGGCATTGATAATCTGCGGATCCAGCGCGGGGAGCGTAACGACGATCGTAATGTGACGCTGCAAAAATACCGCAATGCGCTGGAGGAAGCGCAGCTGGCGCTCGGCTGGACGAAGATCCGTGCCGAAGCGGATGGCACGGTGAGCAACTTACAGTTAAGCCCTGGGCTGTATACCAGCGCGGGTACGGCGCTGCTGGCGCTGGTGAACGATAACACCGATATCGTGGCGGACTTCCGTGAAAAAAGTCTGCGTCATACCCGGGTGGGCACCGCTGCCGCCGTGGTGTTTGATGCTCTGCCGGGCCAGGTGTTTCACGCGCAGGTCACCAGCAGCGATGCCGGGATCCTCGCCGGACAGCAGGCGGTGAACGGGCAGCTTTCGCAGCCGGAAGAGTCGAATCGCTGGGTGCGCGACGCCCAGCGGATGCGCATTCACGTCACGCTGAACGAACCCCTCGATAAAACGCTGCCTGCGGGGGCCCGCGCCACTGTCCAGCTTTATAACAGCGAAGGCCCGCTGGCGCGCTTTTTCTCCGGGCTGCAAATCCGCCTCGTCAGCTGGCTGCATTATGTCTATTAACACTCTGGCGCGGGTTTTTACGCCGCACGACAACATCTTCTATAGCGCCAATGATTTTCGTCAGACGCTGCGGATTGTCTTTGCCGGGATGCTGGCGCTCAGCATTTCAACGTTCTACAACGTGCAGTACGGCGTGTTCTTTGTTGTCTATCCGGTGATGCTGTTGTCGCTGGTGCCGGTGTTTAACCGTCATGTCGCCAAACAGTTCGTGTTCAGTTCTGCCCTGAACTGCATCGAAATGGTGCTGATCATCGGCTATCTGTCACAGTGGCCGGTTATCATGACGTTGGTGGTGTTTGCGCTTTACGTGATGCGCTTTCGCTTTATGAGCCAGGGGCCGCTGTTCCTGTTTGGCTCAATGGGCGTGGTATGCCAGAGCGTGATGCTCAACTTTATGAGCTACCCCACCAGCAACTGGCACACGCTGATGTTCTCGAATATGGAGGCGAGCGTGATGGCCGTGGCGTTGAGCGCGCTGATGCATTTTCTGCTACCTGACGTCGAACCTCGCCTGCCGCCACCGCGTATCGAAAAAGATGCCGCCCGCGTACGGCATGAATCTTTGCTTTCCGGCACGGTGGCAACGGCTATTTTTGTGATTTTCCAGGCGTGCGATCTGAGCGATTCGCTGTCGGCGCAGATGGCGGGGATCCTGATCCTTTTCCCGATGCATTATCGCGGCGCGGTGCTCAGTTCGCTCTGGCGCGTGGTGGGGGTAGTGCTGGCCTGTCTCTATATTCTGGTGGTGCAGCTTATCCTCTACGATCACAGCAGCCATATGCTGTTGATGATGCCGTTGATTGGCCTGGGGCTGGCGTTCAGCGCACGTTTACACGTAATGGAAAAGGTGGGCGCGGGCGTCGGATTTGCGAGTATCACGACTATCGGCATCATGTTCGGGCAGAACCTGCATCCGGAACAGGATTTGGTGTTCAGCGATCTCTACCGCGTCGTTTCCGTGACGGTATCGCTGCTGGCCACGCTAACGATGGTGTTCCTGGTGCACAAGATCCTCAATTGTTTCACCGCCACGCGATTTGTGGTCAGCAACCCGAATGCGTGATTCGCCAGGTGACAGGTACAAAAAAGCCGCTTCAACGAGCGGCTTTTTTGTCATGCTAACAGGTTAGCGGCCTGTACATCCCGGTTTAAGCCTGGATGTGCATGTGTTCTGGCAATCAACTTCCACGGGAAAGAGTTTAGCGCTTTGAACGTTCGTTGCAACTGACTTTCATCTTCAAATGTGAAGCTCCTTCCTGAAATAGTCGTTCTTTTTGCAGGGTTACAGTGCAAAATATCAACGTGGAACGAGAACCAGTTCTGCAGGTGAGTGAGGCTGCTTTTTACCCGCCATGCGTTCCCTGAATGCGCATGGCGGGTGAGGGCATACTTACCATGGACCTTTCAGCGGGGTAGCTCCCGCCGGGTATGAAAGCCTGTCAACCGAGCTGGCTCTGGCAGTCAACTTCCACAACTTGATTGCGCCCACGGTGAAGGCCCGGATTAGCTGTGGTAGGGCATGGCTCCGCAAGGAGGCAGGATAGTGAAAATATCACCCCGTGATGTGCTCATTATCGTCGTCGTAACCGCACTTCTTCTGTTTGGACGCGTGAGTTTTGAGGCAAAAAATCTCAAGTTTGATCGCTTCGAGGCTCAGCATCTTGAGCTGCTGTTGAAAGGCGTGTTGCGACGGGCTCAGCAGTAAAGTAACCGACGGGGTGCTTCATCCCGTCACCTTGTTACTTCAGTGAATCAGCGGCATCACCAGCGCGGGCAGCTGTGAAAGCAGCCATAAAATCAGGCCAATGGTGCCGCCGACCAGCGTGCCGTTGATGCGGATAAACTGCAGGTCTTTGCCGATGTTCAGCTCAATCTGCCGCGACATATCCCGCGCGTCCCAGCTCTTAACCGTATCGCTGATATGGCGGGTCAGAAAGGTGGCGAAATCGGGCGCAACGCGGCGAGCGGCCTGCTCCATGTGGCCATTGAGAGACGCCCGCAGGGCGTTGTCCGCAACCAGCGTTTCACCGAACCACTGCCCGGCTTCGGAGAAGCGTTGAAGTACGCGTGAATTATCGGCGGTCATGTCATCCTTCAGCCACTGGCGCAGATCGCCCCACATTTCGCTGAGATAACGGTTAAACGCCTCGTCATTTTTGAGGTAGCGTTTGATGTTGTCTGCCTTCTCCGCCATCTCCGGATCGGCCTTCAGGTTATCAATGAGTTTTGCCACCGCGCGGTCAAAGGCGTGACGTACCTGATGTGCGCTGTCCTGGCTGACGTCATCCAGCAGCGTGTTCACCGCTTCTGTCACCATCTCCGCGCTGTGTTCACCGAGCCATTCGGTTGGCAGCACTTTGGCCTTTAGCGGATGCTCTTTTTTCAGCCAGTGAATGATTTGCCGGGCGATAAATTCGCGGCTGCTCTCACGCTGAAGCAGGGCGATCAGCTGCGTAATCATCGCATCCAGCAGCTTCTGGTGACGGTTATTTTTGGTCATGCTCTCCAGCATCAGCGCGCTGGTGCCGGTTAAATCCACTTTATCAATCGCTTTGTGCACGGCGCGTTTGAGTAAGTTCTGAATGCGTGAATCGTCGGTCAGCTCCAGAAAACCGCTCATCACCTGAATTAAGTGCTGCCCCACGCGCCGCGAGTTTTCGGGCTGGCTGAACCAGGTTCCAAGCATCAGCGCGGGTTCGTGTTTGTGGATCAGATTGACCAGCGACTGGGTGTCGAGAAATTTTTCCTGCACAAAGTGGCCGAGATTGTCGCCAATTCGGTCCTTATTGCGGGGAATGATCGCCGTATGGCGGGAAATAAACGGCAGCGGCACGCGGCGAAAGAGCGCCACCACCGCAAACCAGTCTGCAAGGGCGCCAACCATCGCCGCTTCCGAAATCGCCTTCAGCGCGCTCACCCACCGCGTCGGCGGCAGAAACAGCGTGGTGACAAAAATGGCGGCCGCAACCAGCAGCAGCGAGAGCGCCAGCAGCTTGGCGCGTTTAAGTTCAGCTAATTTTTCCATACCCTAAGCATAGAGCGGGACGGCAGAAGAGTGCAAAGCCTGTGCGTCAGATAGCCACGCGGCGGCTGATTTCCACCACCTGATCGCCAGGAAGATGGTAATAGTGCGTCGCGTGCGTGCAGTTGCGGGCCATGAACGCAAAGCATCGGCGCTGCCAGGTGGCGATGCCTTCGCCATCTTCACGGCCGACGATGGTTTCGTGGCCGAGATAATAGGTGGCATCAGCCAGCTCAAACGGGCAGTTTCGCTTGCTGATTTCACGCTGGAGCGCCGGAATATTCGGGCGTTCCATAAAGCCGTAATAGGCCACTGCACGCCAGTAGTTGGGCGCGGCCCGGCGGATAACCAGCCGGTTCACGTTGGCGATGCGCGGGACATTCAAAACGGTGACGGTCAGGGCCAGGACATTCTCCTGAAGTGACCGATTACGCATCACATGCCAGCGCATCAACGGCGGAATACCGCCCTGCGAGCGGGTCAAAAACACCGCCGAGCCAGGGCCGCGAGGGATGTTGTTCGCTTCCAGCTTGTCGAAAAAGGTCTCAACGTCCATGCCGATATCGTTCAGCGAATGCAGCGTGGCGGCGCGCCCGCGATGCCAGACTATCATCACCGTACAAATCACCGCGGCGAGCAGCAGCGGAATGTAGCCGCCTTCCAGCACCTTAATGAGGTTGGCTATCAGAAAACAGGTGTCGATAGCCAGGAACAACAGGGCGACCAGCCCGCTGGCGGTGCGGTTCCAGTGCCAGATGCGGCGCATCGCCGCGTACAGCAGACCGGAAGTCATCAGCATGGTCAGCGACACGGCAATGCCATACGCGGCGGCGAGGTTATCGGAGGATTTGAAGAACACGGCGAGAAACACCGTGGCGATCATCAGCAGCCAGTTGACGATGCCGATGTAAATCTGGCCGTAGTTGTCCTCTGCCGTCTGCTTCACCAACAACCTCGGCAGCCAGCCGAGCTGGATGGTCTGGCGGGTCATGGAAAATGCACCGGTAATAATGGCCTGGCTTGCGATGATGGTGGCGAGCGTCGCCAGGATAACTAACGGAATTTGCAGCGCCGGTGGGCAGAGGCGAAAGAAAATATTGTGGGTGATATCCGCCCCGGAAAGCAGCAGCGCTGACTGCCCGGCGTAGTTCAGCAGCAGGCTCGGGAATACCAGGCCAAACCACGCCATCCAGACCGGTTTCTTACCGAAATGCCCCATGTCGGCATACAGTGCCTCGGCTCCGGTCACGCACAGAAAGACCCCGCCCAGCACCAGAAAGCTCACCAGCCCGTTCGACAGCAAAAAATGCACGCCGTAATAAGGGTTTATCGCCATCAACACCGCCGGATGTTGGGCGATGCCCCAGATGCCGAGCCCGGCAATCACCACAAACCACAGCGTCATGATGGGGCCAAACACGATGCCGATTTTGGCCGTGCCAAACGGCTGAATGGCAAACAATGCCACCAGAATGGCCACCGTGCCCGGCAGGATCAGGTGCTGCCCTTCCGGGAAGACGATCTTTAATCCTTCCAGCGCCGACAGCACGGAAATTGCCGGGGTGATTGCCCCGTCGCCGTAGATCAGCGCCGCGCCCAGCAGCCCGGCAAAGATGATGAGGCCGCGGCCTTTGCCGTTGTGCTGTAACAGCGACATGAGCGCCATGATCCCGCCTTCGCCCCGGTTGTCGAAGCGCATCGCGAAGAGGGCATATTTTATTGAGGTGACGAGGATAAGCGTCCAGACGATCAACGATAGCAGGCCGAGAATGATGGCGGGCGTCGGGCTGCCGCCGGAAAGCAGAATAACCGTTTTCAGGGTATACAGCGGGCTGGTGCCGATATCGCCGAACACCACGCCGAGGGCGCTGCCCGCCAGCCATATAGAGTTGGGAGATTTTTGTGTAGTGGAGTTGTCTGATGCCAGTGCCATCTGGTTCATACAAACATCCTTGCGTCAAAGTGGTCTTTTTACACTATAGCCCCGAATGTTCGCCTGCAGGGCAGGGTGACAATTATCTTCAGTACTGAAGGGATGGCAAATATTGCGCTAAAGCAGGCGTAAAACGCCCGCAAGGTAGAATAATGCGGCAGCCAGGGCTAATACCACTGCGGTGACTTTACCTTTCTTCCTTTTTTCCAAAGTGAACCACAGGAGCTGCAGGGCCAGGATAAACACGAACGTTATCGTCGCCAGAGGATAGCCGTTAGCGGTATTGATATTTATCGACCGTGGCGACACATAAGGATCCACCTCACGCATCCACGAGTATTTATCGACGGAGAGGATATACAGTGCCAGCATTGCAGCGATATAAACCAGCAGGAGGGGGATTCTGAGTTTGTTTTTCATTTAGTACGATACCAGTTTGTTAAACCGCTGCCAGTGTTTGACAATAAAGTCGCCATAGCTTGTGTTTCTTTTTATCTCAGCAAGCGTCGGGATGATGCCTCTGTTATACCTTGCCCCGACAAGTCTGATGTCGTCCATGCTGAGCTGCGAGGGTAGATTATCATAATCAGCCAGTTCACGAAGGTGGCGGGCGACCAGGCTGATGTTGTAGTTGTCTTTCTCAAGGCCGGCTGCCAGTCTCCTGAGATCGGAGGCCTTCATTTTGGTCGCATCCAGGCCGAGGTTTTTGCTGCGGTTCTTAGCTGCATGCTGACAAAGCCAAAGGATGTTTTCTCTGGTGGGCTGGTCAGCGTTAAATACCGGTCAACATATTCCGGGCCGCTCCAGTCAAAGGCCCTGACCTCAAATCGACGCTGTCGATAAAATTGGGGTCTCCACCGACTTCTATCCAGCACACACCGGTAAGCAATTCTGCAGGTAGCTTAAATTCTGCGGCAGCGAATTTTATGATTTGTCTGTTATGGATAACCCAACTGTCTTTAAATTTCTGGATGTAGCCAACGCCACCTCCCCATTTCTCAGGAGTGAGTTTCCATTGTAAAACGTCCATCACTCCCCAGACCGGGGATTTTGTCATTGTGCTACAGGATGAAAGATCATTCAGGTTCATCGAGAGAGTTCCTTTCATCGTGCTTCTTCCAGTCGGTGCAGAGGGAAAGTGAGTATCGGTAGAGTAATTATTGTTGGTGAATGAATGATGCGATCTGGTTCACTTTTCTTGGTATTTCAGAAAAGAAGTTGGCATTTTTTTTGCTATATGTTTTTGTTTTGTAAGTATCAATAATTAAATGGTGTTGTTTGTTTTTAGTTATGAAAATTGTCTTTGAGTTGATTCAATAAGCTATTCATGTTATTAATGTCAATGACATTGTTATTATAAAGGGAAGGTAGATGTCCAAGCAACCAAAATCCTAAGCTGAAAATGAATGCTGTAATTATCCAGGCGCTTAGATTATTATAATGCCTTGAAATATATTGTTGTATAGGTTTAACTAGTAATCTATAGGTCATTAAGAAGAAAATAAGTGGTAAGGTTAATGATATAATATCCATCCAGAAAGGTAATGTACTAAACACAATCAATATGATTCTGTTAATGCCAATGAACATGAATGCAGGAATAAGTAAATTCATGACTGAGTATGCATGCAATGTCTGTAGAAAGCATACGGTATGCAGTTTCTTCTCTTTAAAGAAAACAAATGCAAACACAAGAGCCCAAATTATCATTCCAAATGAAATTGCTTGATAGGATAGGATTAAAAGAAAAGCGAATGGTTTAAGTATTAGGCTAGTATTATCAACGGGGACAGAGCCTTTAGCTATAAAACTGATTAACCCTGTTATCACTCCAACGAGTATCAATGATTTTATATAGTTCCCCCCTGGTTTATACAATGGGACATATTCATGCTGGCCATCATAGATCTCTGGTCTTCTAATAAAAGTAATTAAATCTGAAATGAATTCATACATTGGAATTGTAGTGGCTATATGTCTAAGGAGTTTTTTTAAATTTATGTGCATCTTAACACCCATATTGTTAAATCAAATATCAATATACATACCAGGGAAAATATTATTGGCCGAGTAAGTTTTAAACGCTATCACTTTGTTACGATAACCATATTGGCTACTTTCAACCAGTTAGAATCCCCAAACCGTCACCCCACCGTCATCTCCCTGTCATCTCACCTTCTTACGTTGTTCACACTCATAAAAAGGTGCTAACGACATGAAAATAAAATTGATTCCTCTGGCTTTGTTATCCGCATTTTCCCTCAACGCGTTCGCCGCTGAACCTACTGCAGAACGCTACGTGGTGAGCTTCCCGGAAGGTTCGCACATTAATTACAGCGGCGCTTTTGCTTCAGTGTTTCCGAATGGGTTGCCTGTTGGCATTGGTTCTGGACTGCTATTTACCGGCAAGCAGGGCGATGCGCTGACGTTTGCGACGGTGACGGATCGCGGCCCGAACGCGGATGCGCCGAACGTTAGTAAGCAGGAGGCGAAGATTTTCGTCACACCTGAATTTGCGCCGCTGCTGCTATCCATTCGCGTGGAAAACGGTAAGGCACAGGCAGCGGATGTCCGCGCGCTGCATGACGACAAGGGCCAGATCAACGGCCTGCCGTTGCAGAGCGACGTGATTGGCTCCACCAATGAAGTAGCGCTCAGCGATACGCTGAAAACCCTCACTGGCGATAATCGTGGGCTGGATACCGAAGGCATCACGCCCGACGGCAAAGGCGGCTTCTGGCTGTGTGATGAATACGGTCCGTTCCTGATCAACATCGACGCGACGGGCAAGATCCTCGCCGTGCATGGCCCGCAGGCGCAGGATGGCGAAAAGGCGATTGCGGGCGGCTTGCCGAATATCATCAAGTGGCGCCAGCCGAACCGCGGCTTTGAAGGTATCACGCGGATGCCGGACGGCCGCATTATCGCGGCGGTGCAAAGCACGCTGGACATCGACGGCAAGAGTAAGAAAAAAGCGCTGTTCACCCGCCTGGTGAGCTTCGACCCGGCGACCGGCAAAACGGCGATGTACGGCTACCCGATTGACGACGTCTACAGCAAGAACAGCGATGCCAAAATCGGCGACATCGTGGCGCTGGATAATCAGCACATCCTGTTGATAGAGCAGGGTGGCGATAAGCACGACGTGATGCGCAATAACGTCTATAAGGTCGACCTGAGCAAGGCCAGCGACCTGGCGGCGTTTGATAAGCCGGGTGAGTATCCGGAATTTGATGATGCCGATAAGCTGGCGAAGCGCGGGATCCAGTTAGCGTCGAAAACGCTGGCCGTCGATCTGCGCAAGCTCGGCTGGCAGCAGGAGAAAGCCGAAGGCCTCGCGCTGATCGACAGCAAAACGATCGCCGTGGCGAATGACAACGACTTTGGCGTGAAGACCACGCTGAAGGATCCGGTGGAGGGCAAAAAGCTGAAGGATTATCGGGTTAACGATCAGGGTAAGCTGACCGTTGATGACAAAGTGGTGGCGACGACGATCGGCATTAAGCCGCTGGAAAAACCGGAGTCGGACAGCGAGCTTTGGGTGGTGACGCTGCCTGAGCCGTTGATGTAAAGGTTGTGCGGCCTGATCCCCTCTCCCAAAGGGAGAGGGAGTAAACTACGCCCTCTGTCAGCGCTTCAACCCCGCAAACGCCGCACGAATGTCGTCTTCAGGCAGCTGCACGCCGATAAACACCATCGTGCTGTGCGGCGGTTCTTCGCCCCATGGGCGGTCCCAGTCGGCGCTGTAGAGGCGCTGGACGCCCTGGAACAGCAGGCGATTCGGCTCGCCGTCTATCCACAGCATGCCTTTGTAGCGCAGAAGTTTGTCAGCGAAATCAAGCAGCAGATTTTCCATCACGCGGGAGACGTCGCTGATGTCCACAGGGTAATCCAGTTCCACCACAATCGATGAGATGTCGTTTTGCTTTTCCACCATAAAATGGAAGCGCGGTTTTGGCTGGATAACGTTTTCTTCGAGCATAAAGCCGTTGGTGTTAAATAGCTGATTCAGGTCGATCTCGCCGTGCGTGACGGTGTGGATCGGCGCGCGGGCATTGATACGGGCCAGACGTTCGCGCAGCTTTTGGGTATCGCCTGCGACGTCGGTTTTGGTCAGCAGGATCCGATCGGCATAGCCCACCTGGGACTGCGCCAGGGTGAACTGATTCATCTGATCTTCGGCGTGTACGGCGTCAACCAGGGCGATCACGCCGTCCAGCAGATAGCGCTCGCAGAGGATCTCGTGGGAGAAAAAGGTCTGCACAATCGGACCGGGATCGGCCATGCCGGTGCATTCGATGATCAGCCGATCAAACTCGATATCACCGCGATCGCGGGCGTCGAGCAGATCCAGTAGCGCGTCTTCCAGTTCGTTAGATTTACTGCAGCAGATGCAGCCGTTAGTGAGGGTTTTGATCTGCGTGGCGCGGTCGCCTACCAGTTGGGTGTCTATCGAGACTTCGCCGAATTCGTTTTCAATGACGGCAATTTTAAAGCCGTGCTGTTCGTCGAGGATATGGCGCAACAGGGTAGTTTTGCCTGCGCCGAGAAATCCGGTCAGCAGGGTGACTGCAATCTGGGTCATCGTTTCTCCTTTAGCAGCAGCGCATGCCGCCTTCTCCACTGCCGCCGTAGCGCGCCTGCTGGCGCTCGCGGAAGAATTCTTCGTAGGTCATGTACGGCTTGTCCGGATGGTTGGTCTGCATGTGTTCGACGTAGTTGTCGTAGTCCGGGATGCCAATCAGCATCTTCGCCGCCTGGCCGAGGTATTTTTTTGCCTGCCCTAAGTTACCAAACATTGCCCATCCTGATAAGTAAATGCCCGGCGGCGCAATGCTTGCCGGGCCTACAGGTATAGTGTAGGGCGGGTTAGCGTAGCGCCACCCGCCGTCGTGTTAATGATGCGAAGAGGTCTTCACGCCACCCTCAGGTACCGGCACATACGGCGTCTCTTTATCGGTACGCGCGTCGATGTTGCGGGCCTTCATCCAGGTCTTAATGCCGTAGAAGATGATGCTGTAGACCACCACCAGGAACAGAATGCTCAGACCCGCGTTAGTGTAGTTGTTCACCACGATATGGTTCATGTTGGCAATCTGCTGCGCGGTAAGGTCTGCGCTGCCGTTAGCAATCTTCTCTTTGTACTGGTTCGCCATAAAGAAGAAGCCTTCCAGCTGCGGGTTGGTGCTGAACAGCTTCAGGCCCAGTGCCCAGGTGGTGCACAGCAGCAGCCACAGCGCCGGGACAACCGTTACCCAGATGTATTTGGTACGCTTCATTTTCACCAGCACGACGGTGCCGAGCACCAGCGCCACGGCGGCCAGCATCTGGTTAGAGATACCGAACAGCGGCCACAGGCTCTTCACGCCGCCGAGTGGGTCAACCACGCCCTGATAAAGCAGGTAGCCCCACAGACCCACGCAGCCCGCCGTGCCCAGAATACCTGCCACCAGTGAGTCGGTTTTCTTCAGGAACGGCACGAAGTTGCCGAGCAGGTCCTGCAACATGAAGCGGCCCGCACGCGTACCGGCATCCAGCGCGGTGAGGATAAACAGCGCTTCGAACAGAATACCGAAGTGGTACCAGAAGCCCATGTCCGCCCACGGCAGCACTTTGTGGAACACGTGCGCGATACCTACTGCCAGCGTAGGTGCGCCACCTGCGCGGTTCAGTACGGAAGGTTCGCCGATATCTTTCGCGGTCTGCATGATCTGCTCAGGCGAAATCACGAAGCCCCAGGAGCTGACGGTTGCCGCGGCGTGAATGCTCGCGTCTTTCAGCTGCGCCATGATCATCGCGGCGTTCTCACCGCCCATCTCATGCAGGTTTGGCATGGTGATGCCGAGGCCCGCAGGCGGGGTGTTCATCGCGAAGTACAGGCCCGGTTCGATAATGGACGCCGCAACCAGCGCCATGATCGCCACGAAGGACTCCATCAGCATCGCGCCATAGCCAATCAGGCGGGCGTCTTTCTCATTTGCCAGCAGCTTCGGCGTGGTGCCGGAGGAGATCAGCGCATGGAAACCAGACACCGCACCGCAGGCGATGGTGATAAACAGGAACGGGAACATCGCGCCCTTCCACAGCGGGCCGGTACCGTCGATATACTGCGTGACCGCAGGCATTTTCAGCTCAGGGTTGAGGATAACGATCCCCAGCGCCAGGCCGACGATAACGCCGATTTTCAGGAAGGTGGCGAGATAGTCACGCGGGGCCAGAATCAGCCACACCGGCAGCAGCGCGGAAACAAACGCGTAGCCAATCAGCGCGAAGGTGATGGTGGTGTCTTTGAAGGTCAGCGCCGGGCCCCAGTACGGGTCGTGGGCAATCACGCCACCGAACCAGATGGAGGCAACCAGCAGCACGATGCCGATGACCGACACTTCGCCCACGCGTCCCGGGCGAATAAAGCGCATGTAGATGCCCATAAACAGCGCAATCGGCACGGTTGAGCAGACGGTGAACACGCCCCAAGGACTTTCAGCCAGAGCTTTCACCACAATCAGCGCCAGCACCGCGAGGATGATGATCATAATCAGGAAGCAGCCGAACAGGGCGATGGAGCCCGGCACGCGGCCCATTTCCTCTTTCACCATTTCGCCCAGAGACGAACCGTTACGGCGCGAGGAGATAAACAGCACCATGAAGTCCTGCACCGCCCCCGCCAGCACGACGCCTGCCAGCAGCCACAGCGTGCCCGGCAGGTAGCCCATTTGGGCGGCGAGCACAGGGCCGACCAGCGGACCTGCGCCAGCGATAGCGGCAAAGTGGTGGCCGAACAGCACGTAGCGGTTAGTCGGTACGTAGTTCAGTCCGTCGTTGTTGATCACCGCAGGCGTGGCGCGGCTCTCGTCGAGTTTCATCACCTTCTGGGCGATGTAAAGGCTGTAGTAGCGATAAGCCACCAGATAGACCGAGACGGAAGCGACCACGATCCACAGGGCACTGACATGTTCACCGCGGCGCAGGGCGACGACCGACAGGCAGAATGCCCCGATAATCCCGATAATGGCCCACGGCACATGCTTGAGAAGTTTCTTCATATCCATAGTTAAAAACCTGGCGTTTATAAGAATGAGTTGAGTACTGGAACTGCACCTGGAGGTATTGATGCTGGGCTTATGGTGCCAGAGCCACGCGCGCGCAGCGGGAGGAAAATCAGCGAACGGCTGTATTGGATGTTAAACGGTCATCTGTGCGGGTAAGCGGTTTGAGTAACCGACTGAATAATAAATAAATGTGATTGATGTCACACTGGCGGTGCGGCGTGATTATGCGTTAATCAGAGGATTAGAATATCCACTTTATCTGATTCAACAGGATTTTCTTTAAAGTTTTCTTTTTCCAGGCCGATCTACTAGATAGAGAGGCCTTCGTACAGGAAAGAGAAAAAATGTTAAACCGTATAAAAATTGTCACCAGCCTCGTGCTGGTTTTGGCCCTTTTTGGCCTTTTACAACTGACATCCGGCGGTCTGTTCTTTAACTCGTTGAAACACGACAAAGAAAACTTCACCGTCCTGCAAACTATTCGCCAGCAGCAGTCTGCGTTAAACGGCAGCTGGGTGGCGCTCCTGCAAACCCGTAACACCCTTAACCGCGCCGGGATCCGCTATATGATGGATCAGAACCATATCGGCAGCGGCGCGACCGTGGCGGATCTGATGCAGATCGCCAGCAAGTCGCTGGATGAGGCGGAAAAACGCTGGGCGGAGTATGAGTCTCTGCCGCGCGACCCTCGTCAGAGTGAGGCGGCGACGCTCGATATTAAACGCAATTACGGCATTTACCACGGCGCACTGGCGGAGCTGATTCAGCTGCTTGGGGCCGGAAAAATTAATGACTTCTTCGATCAGCCAACCCAGTCCTACCAGGACGGGTTTGAGAAAGCCTACGTCGATTACCTGACGCAAAACGATCGTCTATACGAGCTGGCGGTGGCAGACAACAGTGGCTCTTACAACCAGACTATCTGGATACTGATCGGCGTGTTAGCGGCAGTGCTGGCGGTGATCGTTTTCGTCTGGCTCGGGATCCGCAAGGCTCTGCTCCAGCCGCTGACGCGGGTGATTGACAGCATTCGTCATATTGCCGGTGGCGATCTGGTGAAGCCAATCGACGTACAGGGCAGCAACGAAATGGGCCAGCTGGCGGATTCGCTGCGCCATATGCAATGTGAGCTGATGCGGACCGTCGGCGAAGTACGCAACGGCGCGGATGCGATCTACAGCGGTGCCAGCGAGATTGCGATCGGCAACAACGATCTTTCCTCCCGTACCGAGCAGCAGGCTGCTTCTCTGGAAGAAACGGCGGCGAGCATGGAAGAGCTGACTGCGACGGTGAAACAGAATGCCGAAAACGCCCGTCAGGCGAGCCATCTGGCGCTGAGCGCGTCGGAAACCGCGCAGAAGGGTGGTAAAGTGGTCGATAACGTGGTGCAGACTATGCGCGATATTGCCGGGAGTTCGCAGAAAATTGCCGACATTATCAGCGTGATCGACGGTATTGCCTTCCAGACTAACATCCTGGCGCTGAACGCTGCAGTCGAAGCAGCACGTGCGGGCGAGCAGGGCCGTGGGTTTGCGGTTGTTGCGGGAGAAGTGCGTAACCTCGCTCAGCGCAGCGCCCAGGCCGCTCGTGAGATTAAAAGCCTGATTGAGGACTCGGTGAACCGCGTTGATGTGGGCTCCGCGCTTGTCGAGAGCGCGGGTGAAACCATGGAAGAGATCGTCAATTCTGTTACACGCGTGACCGATATCATGGGTGAAATCGCCTCGGCGTCTGACGAACAGAGCCGCGGTATCGATCAGGTTGGTCTGGCGGTGGCTGAAATGGATCGCGTCACTCAGCAGAACGCCTCGCTGGTGGAAGAATCTGCTTCCGCAGCGGCCGCGCTGGAAGAGCAGGCGAGCCGTCTGACCCAGGCGGTAGCGGTGTTCCGCATTCAGCAGTCGCAGCTGGCGGCAAAGCGGGAAGCTTCAGTGGTAAAAGCCAGCGCTCCGGCCCCGATGCTGCGTAAAGCCGCGGCGACAGAAAGCGGTGATAACTGGGAAACGTTCTGAGTGTGAAAGTGCCGGGTGGCGGCTTCGCCTTACCCGGCCTATACGTGCAGGGCGGGCAAACTGAGTGCCGCCCGGCAAAGACGTTATAAAATCTTGCGCATGGCGCAGCGAGTTTCACGTTGCAGACCATGCGCCGCTTCATTTTCCAGCTTCTGCCGTAAACCTGGTGTGAGCTGAGCTTCCTCAATGTTCTCAAATCCCAGGCGAGCATAAAAAGGGGCATTCCACGGCACCGCTTTGAAGGTGGTCAGCGTCAGTGCCGGGTAACCTTCATCACGTGCTCGCTCTGCCAGAAAATGGATGAGCTGGCGGCCAATCCCCTGATTTTGTGCATGCTGAGCGACAGAGAGTTCCACGATATAGAGGGCGTTATCCAGCTGTTCCGCCAGTAAAAAGCCAGCGGGCATCGTACCCTCCAGCGCAATGAAGCTCTTTCCTGTGCTCACGAACTGACGATGTTCTTCCTCACAGATGCCATCACCTTCAGCCAGCCAGGCCAGCTCGGGAAGAACGAGAAAAGCCTGCGCCGCAGCGCGTTCAATCGCAGGCAGCAAAGGCACATCGGCAGTTTGTATGGGGCGAATAATGATCGGTTTCATGCGTTCCGCCAAAGGAAAGGGGAGCCTGTGCTCCCCTGGGATTATCCTTCCGATTTCACCACTTTTATTTCCACCATGCCAATCCCCAGCTGGCGCGGGGAATGGCCGAGGATATTGCCCTCGTTGGTGGTCTGCGGATCCGGCGGGACGATGGTCAGCAGGTTGCTGCCCGTCGGGTTGTCGAAATGCAGCGTGGTGGTGGTGACGTCGTTGCCGAGCGTCAACGTCTGCTCGCTGTTGCCTACGCGAACCGGGATCGGTTTGTTGGCGTTTGGACCAAAGGCTTTTGCGACGATCACCAGATCAAACTTCGGCGGCAGCGGTTCCTTGTACTCAATCTTCACTTCGTTGCCCAGCTGCGCATTCGACCAGCGGCCCCAGCTTTCCGGGCGCGAGATGCCGCTGAACTGTTTGACCTCTTCCGGCGCGCCCGCCACGTTGAAGACGAAGCTGTCCGCTTTGTAGCGGATGTCGTTGTCGACGATTTTCAGCGTATCGACGTTGCCTTTGTAGCGCTCCATGTCGATGACCGTGTCTTTGAACGCGGCCTTGCCTTTCCACTGGGCTTTATCAACGTGCTGCACGGTTTGCTCGCCGCCAAGCTGGCCCTGAGATACGCACCAGTCGGTAGAGAGCGCAAACGCCGGTGCCCACAGCTGGCCCATCTTGTAGCAGCGGTCAATCCACATAAAGTTGTCGCGCGGGGCGAAGTCCGCCAGCTGGTAGCGCAGCGGGGCGGAATATTCGCTTTCCGGCAGCGGCTCGACGCGGTTGTCGGACACCCGCAGCAGCAGCGGCAGGCGGAAGTGTGAGCCGGAAAATGCGATCATCCCTTTCTGCTGGTCGATGGTGTAATCCTTGATCGATTTCGGGAAGTTCCACAGGCGAATGATGTCCGGCTTCCAGGCCAGCACCTTCTCTTTCATGTTGAGGAACACTTCCGCCAGCGACTGGCCGGAAAGGCTGCTGCGGCCCAGGCCAATGAAGTTATCGCCGCCGAGAATATCGAGCACCGTCGCGCCGTTATCCATGGTGCTGCGCTTCACGCCCATCACTTCCTGCTGTGGCTTGTCGCCGCGTATGACGAAGAACAGATCGTTGCGATCCTGCTTGTTGAGGTAATCCCAGGCGGTATTTTTCATCGCCAGGTGATCGGAAGAGACGACGATGACCGTGTTTTTAAAGTACGGCGAGGCTTTTATCTTTTCGATTAGCGCCGCAATGTGCTCCTGGCTACAGGTGACCGCGCTGAAGGATTGATTGGTTTTGCCGTTAATCTCATATTTCTTGCGATTGCAGGAGCGGGAGATAAATCCGTCCGGATGATGGGTGTCGACGGTCAGGGTGAACAGCGAGAAGCGCTGGCCGGATTTCGACAGGTCTTCGTATTTTTTCCACACTTCGTCGAGGACGGTGTCGTCATAGAAGCCCCAGTCGTTGCGGTAGTTCGGGTCGGCAACGGTGGCTTTCAGCTCCTCCGCGCCATAGAGATGATCGAATCCGTGGGATTGCAGGAACACGTCTTTGCCGGCGAAACGCAGGTTTGCGCCCTGCACGAAGTAGTTCTGGTAGCCGGAGTTTTTCAGGATGTCGCCAAGGCAGATGTTCTGCGGGAAGAAGCTCGATACCGACGCGGAAGCGTTGCCTTCAAACGGCGCGAACAGCGGGATACCGCACTGCGAGGCGACCATTCCCGCGATAGTGTAATCGGTGCCCGGCAGCTGCATGGTGTGGCTGAAATCGATGCTGTCATCTTTCAGCTTGCCGAGTTCCGGGGTCAGGTTCGGGAAGGCATCGTTGTCAAAATAGGTGCGCTCGAGGCTTTCACCGTAGATGTAAACCAGGTTCAGCTTAGGGTTCGGAATGGTTTTCGACGGCTCTTTGTAATACGCGGCAAAATCCGGATCGCCGTCGCGAGACTGAGATTTCACCAGCTCAGTTATCTGACGGAATGCCGGGCTCGCATCGACGGAGGCCAGCGCAAGCCCCAGCGCCAGCACGCTGTAGCCGAAGTGATGAGGATGATGGCGGCGGCGGCGCAGCACCCAGCCGAGTCCGCCGAAAACCAGCACCAGTGCCAGCACCAGCCCTATGCCGGGCAGAATATACTTGCTGATACCTGCGCCGGTCAGGCTGTTGGTGAGCGTATAAAGCACGGCGTCGTTGATGCCGTCGCCGGTAAAATAGTCGCTGGCGTAGAGGGTCAGGTTCAGGACCACAAACAGGCCAAGCACCGTCAGGGTGGAGGCAAACCACCAGGTGTTTCGGCCCGCTTTCCATGCGTAGATAACGACGGAAGCGAAAAACAGAGCAATTGAAACAAGCTCAGACACAGCACATCCTCAGTCAGCCTGGTCATTTGCTGACCAGATACTTAAATTTTGACCGTACACTGTAATTGCAGTGCAATAATGCTGCAATTGTAGCGTCATTAAAATGTGCTGTGTTTCAGATTTGTATCAGAAGTGGACGATTTTTAACCCGCGCACTGCCAGGGTACGCGGGTGTTTGTCGCCGATCAGGAGAGGAAATTAACGCCTTGCTTCAGCACCAGATCGCAAGCCTTGGTTTTGACTTGTTTTCCTAATGGGGTATCACCCAGAGCGCTCAGGTTGAGCTGCTGGCCATTCTGGGCGTTGAGCAGGCCCTGGATGCCGTCCATGTAGTTGGTATCGGCTTTCTGTTCCGGCGCGGTGTTCAGGCCGAGCTTATCGAGTACCTGATTTTTTACGTTATCGGCGTTGGTCACGGAGGTCAGCTTCTGCTTGGCGCAGTAGCTGAGAATGCCCGCGGCGTTGTTCATGTTGTCGGCGCTCAGTCCTTTGCTGCCGCCGTTAAGCAGGCTGGTCAGCGATGACATCGACATTCCGCCCTGAGAGGAACCTGAGCCTGAACCGCTCAGTTCGCTGGCGGCGCTGGAGAGCGTATCACTCAGGGAAAGCGCAAAGGTGCTGGTGGAGAGCAGGGCGCTGGTCAGCGCGGCGGAACACAGAAGACGTTTAGCAATTTTCATAAGATTGACCTGGTTAAACGGAAACCCGGCCAGTATAGCGCTGACCGGGCTGGGATAAATCTTAATACTCTTTGCCTGTGACGCGGCTGCGGTAGCTGTCCCAGTTGAAGATGACCCACAAGCTGTTGCCAAGGCGCATTCTGTCCATTACGCGTTCTCCCAGCAGCTTGTTCATGTCGTCCATATTGCTGTTGGTGAGCATGCCGGTAGGGCGTTTGGAAGATGAACGGCGGTCAACGATCTGATTGATGATCACTTTTTCGTAGCGGGATTCGGTCTGTACGCCGATCTCGTCGATCACCAGCAGATCGACGTTGCTGAGATCGTTCAGCAGCTGTTCTTCCGTGGTTTCCCGGTTGGTGAAGGTATCTTTCATCGCGGACATGATGTCGGCGACGGTGATGATCAACACGGATTTGCCGCGCAGCAGCAGTTCATTACAGATAGCGGCGGCCAGATGGTTTTTACCGGTGCCGGGCTTGCCGGAAAAAATAAAGCTCGCGATGTTGCCGTCAAACTCTTCGACGTACTGGCGCGCTTTTGACAGCGCGTTCATCTGACCGTCGCACTCCACGCGGTAGTTGTCGAAGGAGCAGTTCTGATGCAGCGGGCGAATGCCCGAACGGTTAAAGGTGCGCTGCATCTTCATCGCCCGGTTTTCACGCTCAAGCGCCGCAGAGCGCAGCTGTCCTTGCTCTTTTTGCCACGCCAGCAGTTCTTCGCCGGTTTTGAATGCCGGTTCGATGTGTTTCGGCATCATCTTTTGCAGGCGCTGCATTAAATCGCCAACGTTCTTCATCGTTAACCTCGAAAGCCCGGGGGAATTTGGTTGTCTGGCTCGGAGAGCGTGTTGAGATCGCGCTTCGGCTGTCCGCCGTTGCTGGCCCGGCCAATTTGCAGGCTGCGCGCCAGCTTTTGCTGCCACTGCACGTGATGGAATACTTTACCTTCTGCCTGCCAGTATGCGGTGAAAGACGCCAGCTCTTCCGGCGTAGCGGGCTGGGTAAGCGCGATGCCCCATAGCGCGGCCATGCGCTGGAAGTCGGCATCCGGCTGCCAGTCTGCATACATCGCAAATTTACCCATCGGCACCGCTACCGGCGCGGTAACCGGCTCATCAAAGAGCTGACCGTCAAGCATGACGTCGCTGCCGGGACGAGAAAGGCGGGCTTCCAGCTCCAGCAGCTGTTCCAGGCGCGTGGGCGCAATGGCGTAAAACGCAGGCGCATTATTAGCAAACACCGCGACGGCACCGCTTTCGGCATTCTTTAATACACCATCAGGATCGTGCAAAAAGGCATCAATCCCAATGACGCTGGAGGTCAGAATTCTGGAGGACATAGCTATTACTCAAACAGGACAACGACGGGCACACTATGGGCTGATAGTAGCACAGACCCGTGTCTGCGAGGAGAGTTCAAGGTGCTTGCTCACACGCGAGGGCGTTTCCGGTACAGCCAGAGCCCCGGAATGGAGAGTCCCACCGAAAGCGCGCCGACAATCGACGTGGCCTTAAGGAAGTTCTCCAGCAGCATCACCATCAGCTCGGTGCTGTAGCCAAAGTGGCTGATTTTCACGGCGGAGATCATCGCGGTGTAGGCTGAGATACCGGGGAACATGGGGATTACCGCAGCGACGGTAAAAATTTTTGGGTGCGCCAGATACCAGCGTGACCACTGAATGCCAATACTGCCAACCAGCATTGAGGCGATAAACGTTGCCCATTCGATGTTCATGCCCGCCTGCATAAGGAGCATTCTGGAGCCATGGCCAATCGCACCCAGCAGTGCGCACCAGGCCAGCGCGCGGTGCGGTACGTTAAAGACCATCGCAAACCCCACGGCGGGAATGGCGGACAGCAGCATGTCCTGTAGCAGCGCCAGTACAAATTCGATTATGCCCATCCTCGTAGCCCCCACAGCGTCATTGCCATCACCACGCCGATGCAGGTGGCGAGGGTCAGCAGGCTGGCGATAGCCCAGCGGGCAAGCCCGGTGTTGATATGGCCTTTAAACATGTCGGCGACGGCGTTGATCAGCGGGAAACCCGGCACCAGCAGCAGAACGCTGGCGGCCATCGCCACCGTGGAGGTTTGCTGGAAAAGCGGCAGGCGCAGCATCAGCCCGGAGACGGTCGTTGCCACAAAAGCGGTGATGCAGAAGTTGATTTGCGGGTGCATCGATCGGTGGGTCAGCACCTGACGAATGTACATGGCGATCGTGCTGGCGCAGAAGGTGATAAATGCACCGTCCCAGCCGCCGTTGTTGAGCTTGCAGAAGCAGGCACAGGAGAGGCCAACCAGGATGACCACCAGCCAGCGCGGGTAGCGCAACGGCTTAATTTGCGAGAAACGTTTTTCAATGTCCCTTGCATCCAGCAGTTTGTGCTCCACCATAATGACGATGTGCTGAACCTCCGTGACGACGTGCATGTTAATACCACGATCGTTGTTCTTGCGGGTCGACGTCAGACACTCTCCGTCGAGCAGCGTGGTCAGTACGATGGCGTTGGAAGAGATGGCGCTTTCCACGCTGTCCATGCCCAGCGCCAGCCCAAGGCGCGTGGAAAGTTCTTCCACCAGCGCGCTTTCTGCTCCGTGTTGCAACAGCAGCAGCGCGCACTGAATGCATAACCGGGTGACTTTTCTTTGCTCGGTGCGATCGGCTTCCATAACGGCGGGTCTTGTTCACTCAATGTCAGGCCTGATCTCCGGTTTTACCTGAAGCCCGCGCGGGCTATGGCCCGGCCAGATCAAATAATCTGCAATCCTCAGGTGCGCGTTGAGCGTTTTTTGAACTGCACCACACTTTTGCAAGCGTGTTGAAAGGTGCATGTTTTGCACGATTTATGCCCTTCTTTGGGGGCCACTCCCGCGAACATCTTTCCGTATCTGAATAGGTTCGTGAGGTTGGTATTTCTGTGACGCAATAAAATTATTTATGCCGGGAATTTCACAATTGCAATGCATTGAACGTGTTACATCATTGGTTAATGTTTGAGGCAACGTGTAATTGCGATACGGCAGCATGCCGATAACATAACGGACTGATTAGTCAGGGTTTAGTGACGTAACCTGTTTTTCTCGTTTTTTTCGTCGCTATGTCGGAACCTCACCTGGAATATTCAGGAAAAGAATGAATAAAGGAAATACATAATAATTAAATGTATTTACGGATGCTTGTTAGTGTTTGGCGGAATAGCGTGTTATTGAAACAGTCATGTTTATTATGCTAGTCTGATCGTACTGATTTTTATTCAGCACAACTTTGCCTGTTCGGGTGATATATAACACATGTATTGGGTAAGCGTTCTGAGTAATAATTGAGGGCAGAGATTTCCTGAAATATTTAATAATTCACAAAAGCATATCCATAATATTTATTAAATAAGGCGCGATGCGCTCAGCATAGTAAAAATTACAGGGAATAAAGAACCTGTTGCTGAACTTATTACTGCGATTCGTCAACAGGGCGAACGGGGTTACTTCATCAGCGCCTCTCTTTGCGGATTTGCCGCGGCTCAGGAGATGAAGCACTGAGCCGATGACGTCGTGGAGAGAGGCTGAAGAATGGAACAATATGCCAAAAGCAGGCGTGTTGCGGTGATTGACAGCTGTGGCATGACGACGCTGGGTTTACAGCATCTCTTTTCCGCTTTAGAGGGGGGGATTTATAAGCTTCGATTTTTCAGCAGCGGACAGGTGTGGTTTTCACAATGCGGACATCAATCGTATGACATCGTTATCTATTCCGTTGCGGGAGGACGCTATTCGCGCCAGCAAAGTGGCTACTTTCTTTCCCGACTGGCCGCTGCGCTACCTGAGACCAAAAGGGTTTTGCTGGCTGAGAACGAGAGGCAAGCCAGCTTTATTCAGCCCCTGCTGCCCGTTGCGCTGCATGCTGTGCTCTGCCAGTCCTCATCTATGGAGCAGCTTGGCGCCCAGATTCATTCGGTAATGAAGCAAGAGCACCGGCAGACCCTGGTTCAAGGCACCAATGCTCATGGATTGAGTCCCACGGAGCGCAGGATCCTGCATTATATGGGCAGGGGATATTCCACACCTGAAATTGCCGCTCAGATGGGGCGCAATATCAAAACCATTCGCGCGCACAAGTTTAACGTCATGAGCAAGCTGGGCGTAAAAAGTGACGCCTGGCTCATATGTGCGGCAGACGTTCTGGACTATCTGCCGCTGCCGTTGACGAACGGCGCCTAAAGGCAGACGTCAATCCAGGTGGCATCAGTCAGTTCGGCCAGGCGTTCAGGGGAAATACGTACTGCACTGTGCGTAGCGCCCGCCGCCGGGAGAACCTCATCGAAGGTCTTTAAAGAGATATCGCAGTAAACCGTCAGCGGGTTTTCAAGACCGAAAGGGCAGACGCCACCCACCGGATGACCGGTCCAGGTGACCACTTCGTCACTGCTCAGCATGCGGGCTTTTGCGCCAAAGGCCGATTTCAGCTTTTTATTGTCGAGACGAGCATCGCCTTTTGCGACCACAAGAATCACTTCATCTTTCACTTTGAGTGAGAGCGTTTTGGCTATCTGGCCCGGCGCAACGTTGTGCGCTGCGGCGGCGAGCGCCACGGTCGCAGTACTCTGATTTAGTTCTATAATCTCAATATCCGGCGCGCGATCAGCGAAAAATTGCCGTACGGTTTGCAGACTCATCGTTCTCTCCTGACGTAGACAAAATCAATCTGTCACAGGCGAATTCCGCTGTAAATAAGAGTAAGCGTAATCCCTTCATTTCATGGATTTCACGATCCCCCTCACATTCACTGCAACCGGTTACAGTAACCGGTTGCAGGATCGGTTGAAGCCGATTCATACTGGATGCGTAACTTCCTCTGTATCGCTAAAAAAATAAGAGCCGTGTATGAAATGTAACGTTATCTGCTGTCAATCGGGCCAACACCCCGGCGTGGTAGTGAACTCACAGTTCAGGATTGCACATCACGGCACACTAACCGTCGCTGTGCTTACGTCTATAGCCCGTCAGGAGAGCTGCTATGTCTGCTAACCATGCTGCGTTTAATCTGATATTCCGCTTTGTAGAAAACTACGTCAGTCCTGTCGCCGGGCGAATTTCGTCCCAGCGCCACGTCATGGCAATTCGTGATGGCTTTATCTCTGCGATGCCATTCATGATTGTCGGCTCCTTCCTGCTGGTGTTTGCTTACCCGCCTTTCTCGCCGGATACCACCTGGGGCTTTGCCCGCGCGTGGCTGGACATGGCTAAGCAATTTGAAGGCCGTATCCTGACGCCGTTCGATATGACGATGGGCATTATGTCCATCTACATCTGCGCCGCCATTGCCTATAACCTCGGCAAGCATTATGAAAAGAGCGCTCAGCTTGATCCGTTCATGGCCTCTATGCTGTCTATCATGGCGTTCCTGCTGGTTGCGGCACCGAAGACGGACGGCACGCTGCCCGTTCATAGCCTCGGTGGTACCGGGATCTTCACCGCTATCCTGGTGGCCGTCTACTGCGTGGAGATGATGCGATTCCTTAAGGTTCGCAATATCGGTATTCGCCTGCCGGATCAGGTGCCGCCGATGATCAAGAACTCCTTCGACCTGCTGATTCCGGTGCTGGTCGTGGTGCTGACGCTGTATCCGCTGAGCCTGTTTATTCAGAGCCAGTTCGATATGCTGATCCCACAGGCGATCATGTCCATCTTTAAACCGCTGGTGTCCGCGGCGGATTCCCTGCCGGCCATTCTGCTGGCCGTGCTGATTGGCCACCTGCTGTGGTTTGCGGGGATCCATGGCGCTGCTATCGTCTCCGGTATGCTGCAAATGTTCTGGCTGACAAACCTGGGCCTGAACCAGACCGCGCTGGCACAGGGCGCACCGCTGCCGCATATTTTTATGGAAGCGTTCTGGACCTTCTTCATCGTGATCGGCGGCTCTGGTGCCACCATGGGACTGGTGTTCTGCTACCTGCGCAGTAAGTCCGCGCACCTGCGTTCCATCGGTCGTTTGGGTGTGGTGCCAAGCATCTTTAACATCAACGAACCGGTTATTTTCGGTACGCCGATTGTGATGAACCCGGTCTTCTTTATCCCGTTCCTGCTGGCCCCGATGGTGAACGCCACGCTTGCCTGGGCGGCAATGAAGCTTGATCTGATTGGGCGCGTCATCTCCGTAGTGCCGTGGACTGCGCCTGCGCCAGTTGGTGCGGCCTGGGCCCTCGGCTGGGATTTCCGTGCGGTCATCCTGGTGGTGGTGCTGGCCTGTGTCTCCGCCATCATTTACTTCCCGTTCTTCAAAGTCTACGAGAAGCAGCTGCTGGCACAGGAAGCGGAAGAAGCACAGCGCTCGTCTGAAGAGACTGAACAAGCGGCGTAATCTGTCCTGAAATAACAAAGCCCCGGTAGCGTAACGTTACCGGGGCTTTTTGCTGTTAGCAGAAGGTTATTTTAGCGTGCAGTCACCGCACTGCTGAACGTCGGGAAGGCGATAGCGCTGGCAGCAGGTGCGTCGTACCAGAAGGCCATCCCGCAGGACCACGGTGCGCCACAGCGGGTTATCGCATCCGTCTGAAAACTGTTTAGCAAAGAACAGATGCTGACGCAGCGCGTTAACCTGCTCATCGCCCAGAAGCGTTTTCATCTCGCCAAGATACCAGTTGATGAGATAGCCGGTGTTGCTCCAGATGAGCTTGCCGTTAATCTCCCCGGTGGCTTCCAGCGCATCGATGACGGGCATGATCGTCTGCGTGACGAGGCTTTCCATTCTGTGCAGCGAAGAGCGCTGCGTCAGGGCATGATCCTGATGGACGTCGACCCAGAAGCTGGCGGCGCGTCCGGTTTCATGGAACTCCACGTGAAAATGTTCCGCAGACAGGCTGAGTGCGCGCTTTTCGGTGAGCAGCGCCAGCATCAGCGGCGGAACCTGTAAACCGATATACCACTGCGCCCAAAGGGATAGCAGCGGCTTATTTTCACGCTTCTGGCTGGGTTGATTACGGTAGATATGATCGGCATAGCACGCCATCAGGGAAGTCAGTTCGCTGCCGCGAGACCACTCTGCCAGCGTCATAGCGTGATGCGGATGAGGCTCATCAAGATGGATAAAATCGAGCAGATGCGGGCGATGCTCCGCAATGCTGTCCCGCACGGACTGGGCCAGAACGGGCTCATGGCTGAAGAGCGGGGCTCGCCAGATAAGATCGCCGGTAATCGGTGCGGAACGTAAGGCCATGTGTGTGAACGGGATACAAATCTAAATGATAATGATTGCTAATCCTAGCTGTAGCTACAGGGAATCGCAACACATTTCATGCTAGCTGCCGCTCAAAGCTTGCTATTACGCATTCTGTAGCGTAGCGCTCGACAGAATGTTGTTGCGGCCAAGATGCTTGGCTTCATACAGCGCTTTGTCGGCTTTGGTCAGCGCGTCTTCAATGTCTTCTCCCACCAGTGGAGCGATCCCGATGCTCACCGTCACGTTGGTGGCTACGCTGTGGTTAAACATATGAGGGATTTTCAGGTCGTACACTCGCTGACGAATGCGCTCTGCAGTTTGCATTGCGCATTCGGGCGTTGTCGAGGTCAGCAGTACCATAAATTCTTCACCGCCATAGCGGGTCACAACGTCTCTCGAACGCACGGCATTTCGAATGGCCGCGGAGACCTGAATCAGCGCCTGATCCCCCATCATATGGCCATAATGATCGTTGTAGGCTTTGAAGTAGTCGATATCGAGCAGCAGCACGTAATGATCGCTGGCATCCAGCGTCATCAACGTTTCCAGTCGATTTTGCAGGCCGCGGCGGTTGTAGAGGCCAGTCAGCGGGTCGAGCATACTCAGATCGTTCAGGGTCTGGCGCTCTTCCAGCAGCTTGTACATCAACCCATGGGCAAAATTGTCGTTACGCTTTTGAATCACGCTCTGAATGGCGATACCGATAACGGGCAGGGCGAAGCAATAAATCATCCGCAGCCACTGATCGCCGTCGCCAAGCACCAGACAAGTGATAAGCACCGGCAATGAATGCAGCGTAAAAGCAATGATATTATTAGAAAAAGCAATGGCGCCGATAAACAGCACGCTTAATAACGCAATCACCAGATAGTTAAATTGGGGTTGAGGCATTAACGGGGATTTGACTGCAATGTGCCATGCCCATAAACAGCCAAAAAGAATGGAGATGGCAGGAATATTGATTTTTCTTTCCGCCCATGCCCAATGACCCAGCAGCAATCCGGTGCTGGTCAGCATGATCAGCATCAGCGGCAGGGTTATCGCCGCCACGTGATAGACCGGACTCAGCATGGAAAATAGTGAAGATGTTAAATTAAGAAATAAAAACAGGCGTAGTGAAAACTGATATTTTTTAATGCGCAGTGAACGCCAGGATTTTGATGTCATGTGAGGAAATCTTTATTTATTATACGGTCAGAGAGATGCCGGCGATCAGGAATGACAATTCTCACGCGGGAACGAGGCGCATGAAAATATCAGGATCGCTAATCTATTCGGATTTTTCTCGCAATTTATCACCTTCCGACAGTACTGTCATCAGCATGCAAGTAAAGAGTGCGACGGTTTCCGGCAGGAATTTGCAAATGATAAGAATTATCATATGATATTGGTTATCATTATCGGATTGAGAGCTGACACCATGTTGCAACGGGCGTTGGGCAGTGGATGGGGGGTGCTGATTCCTGGCGTAGTTTTGGCCGGGTTGGCTTTTGCGGGCCTGTCTGCCGATATCTGGCGGGGCCTGATTGCCATGGGCCTGCTGCTTTCCTGCATCATGATCTGGCATCGACAGCTGCGGCATTTCATTTTGCTGCCATCGGCGTTTGCGCTTATCGGCGGCATGATGCTGGTGTTGATGAATTTAAAGCTGATGGGACAGTAAGAAAACAGGGAGAGAAGAAAGAGGGATAAGAATGCTGGTGCGAGGGGGGGGACTCGAACCCCCACATCCTAAGGACACTAACACCTGAAGCTAGCGCGTCTACCAATTCCGCCACCTTCGCACAGAAATCTTATCGTGATATTGCCCTCTTTGGTGCGAGGGGGGGGACTCGAACCCCCACATCCGTAAGGACACTAACACCTGAAGCTAGCGCGTCTACCAATTCCGCCACCTTCGCCCAGTGTGAGCAATATCTTCGTAGTATATGGTGCGAGGGGGGGGACTCGAACCCCCACATCCGTAAGGACACTAACACCTGAAGCTAGCGCGTCTACCAATTCCGCCACCTTCGCCCAGTGTGAGCAATATCTTCGTAGTATATGGTGCGAGGGGGGGGACTCGAACCCCCACATCCGTAAGGACACTAACACCTGAA
>NZ_DALZVG010000035.1:25479-32443 GCF_032012665.1 Scandinavium sp. | reverse complement strand
GAACGGCGGACTGTTAATCCGTATGTCACTGGTTCGAGTCCAGTCAGAGGAGCCAAATTCCTGCTTTCATGCAGCCTGCGAATCCATCTCTGGTATTGATTCAAACGGTTATCGCGAAAATCCTCAGTCTCTCCCTACTGATAAAGCCTTTAAAGTCTCTGATTCCCACAGCCTGTCAGACCCGACAAATCACGTTATTGCCATCTCAAAGAGTCACTTAAGCCGCTTCGCTTCTGCTACTTCTATACCGCACCGCCAAACTTCTTGCGCCAGGCGTAGAAGGTGGTATCTGAACATGCAGAGATCGCTTGCCCGCTTAGCCCGGAACTCACCACGATTGCCATTCAGGCAGAAGCGCCAGCAGAGTGGTTAAAAATCACCGCGCTCTGGCACGACAGAGAGCGTCTGTTCTGAGGCCTCTCCCGACGCGCCCCGGCGATAATAGCCGGGCGCTACGGCCATCACCCGCTTAAAAGCGCTGCTGAACGCGCTTTCGGAAGCATACCCAACCTTCGCCGCAACTTCGGCAATCGACTCCCCCGCCAGCAGCTCGCGCCGCGCCAGATACATCCGCCACTGCGTCAGGTAGGCCAACGGCGGCATCCCCATCTGTTCACGGAACCTCACCGCAAGCGACGTTCTCGACATTCCGGCCTGTTTTGCCAGGTTTTGCAGGCTCCATCGGCGGGAAGGCTCGCCGTGAATGCAGCCCAGCACCAGAGAGAGTCGCGGATCGGCAAAGCCTTTCAGCCAACCCTTATCGTCATCCGTGGCGTGGGCAAGCCAGGCCCGCAGCGTCTGGATGAAGAGCAGTTGCGTCAGCCCAGCGATCGCGCTGGCCCGTCCGGGACGATGGTTTTGCATTTCGACCACCAACTGTTTGAGCAGCCAGGCGAGCGGTCCGGCCTCAACGGCGCTGCCGCGGACGTGGATCAGCGGCGGCAGGCCGCTCAGCAGCAGCGCCTGGCGATCGGCATCCACCCGGACTTTACCGCCCAGCATGGTGAAATCCTGCCCGCTCCCCAGACGATACTGGTCGCCATCGTCGCGGGCGATCGGCTCCGTACCGGCACCGTGTATCAGCCTGGCATCGCTGGCCAGCGTCAGAGTGCGCGTCCCGTTAGTAATCAGGACGTCGCCGCTCTCCGCCAGCTGCGGCGCGGACGCATCGTCCAGCGAATACCAGCAGCGCCCCTGGGTAAGCGCGCAAAACTTTATCGCATCCAGATTGGCGAAACGCCTCGCCCAAGCACCGCCGGCCACCAGACGTCCGGACAGGTCGCACCTGACCTGAAGAAAATCCAGCAGATCGGAGAGCGGGTCAGGCGGTAAATTTGAACTATCACGCATATAAATTGCACTTTCAAGGCTTCATCGTACAGTGGCGTCACTCTACCATGTGATTACCCCTTCGTCCTGGAGAACCTTTATGTTCACCCCACAATCCCCTATAGCTTCAGGTTTCAGCGCAGCTTCCATCCCCGATGAGGTGATGCGCCATATCGATCTTCGTGGAAAATACGCTATCGTGACCGGCGGTCATTCAGGCATTGGTCTGGAAACCGTCAGGGCACTGCGCGCCGCCGGTGCCAGGGTGATGGCCCCCGCCCGCGATGTCGCTCAAGCGCGGGCCGCCCTTACCAATATGCCGGATGTCATGGTGCAACCATTGGATTTGATGGATCCGGACTCCATTAACCGTTTTGCCGATGCGGTGCTTGCCAGCACCGATAGCGTCGACATTCTGCTGAATAACGCCGGTATCATGGCTCCGCCGCTCTCCCGTGACGCGCGCGGCTATGAATCGCAGTTTTCCACCAACCATCTCGGTCATTTCCAGCTGACTCTGCGGCTCTGGCAGGCGCTTGCCGCTGGGGGTAACGCGCGTGTTGTCACCTTATCCTCTTTAGGCCACCGCTACTCGCCAGTCTGCTTCGAGGATATCCACTACACGCAGCGACCCTACGATCCCTGGCGTGCCTATGGTCAGTCGAAAACGGCCAACGCCCTGTTTGCCGTCCATCTCGACAAACTGGGCCGCGAGTCCGGTATTCGCGCTTTCGCGGTCCATCCCGGCAGAGTTCCCACAACCCGACTGAGCCGCTTTATGACCCCGGAGGAGAAGGCGGCGGTAGCCCAGGCAGCGCAGGTGGGGCCAGACTTTGTTCCTTCACCTCTGAAGACCCTCGCGCAAGGGGCTTCGACCAGCCTATGGGCCGCCACCAGTCCTCAGCTGGCCGGAATGGGCGGCGTCTATTGCGCCGACTGCGATATTTCGCTTCTGGTCGCCGACGACAGTCCCGACGTCAGCGGTGTACGTCGTTGGGCGATCGATCCCCGCCAGGCCGAACGCCTGTGGGCGCTGTCGCTGGAGCTGATCGGAGAATAATTTTCTATACAGACAGGAGAACGTTATGCCACTCAATCACTACATTACGTTGGGGCGTTCCGGGCTACGGGTCAGCCCGTATTGCCTGGGAACGATGACCTTCGGCGAAGACTTTGGCTGGGGGGCCAGCCCGGAAGCGTCGTTTGCCATGCTTGATGAGTACAGAAGCCGCGGAGGCAACTTTGTCGATACCGCCAATATCTACACCGCCGGCCATTCGGAGCAGATTGTCGGCGACTACATCAAGCAACGCGCACTAAGACGCGATGAGCTGGTGCTGAGCACGAAGTTCTACTGCAACCTCTTCCCCGGAGACCCAAACGGCGGTGGCGCGGGGCGTAAGGCGCTGATCCAACAGTGCGAAGCCTCGCTGCAACGCCTGCAGAGCGACTATATCGATATCTACTGGCTGCATAACTGGGATCGTAACGCACCTGTCGAAGAGACGCTGCGCGGACTCGACGATCTGGTCACTGCCGGCAAAATTCGCTACGTCGGGTTCTCGGATATTCCGGCGTGGAAAACTGCGCAGGCGCAGACGATCGCAGCCTTCCGGGGTTGGGCACCGATTATTGCGCTCCAACTGGAATACTCCCTGCTGGAGCGCACGAGCGAGGGCGAACTGTTCCCGCTGGCGCAGGAGATGGGCATGGGGATCATGCCCTGGTCGCCGCTGAAGAGCGGATTTTTGAGCGGCAAATTCCGCCGCGACGACGGCGGCAACGTTGATACTCGTCGCAGCGGTCTGGTGGGCGTACCCTCGCCGGCAGATTACGCGGTGATTGAAACGGTCAGCGAGATCGCCTCAGCGCTTAACGTCAGCCCGGCGGCGGTAGCGCTGACCTGGGTCAGGTCGCAGCCTGGTATCAGCGCCACGCTGATTGGCGCGCGGCGGCTCGATCAGCTGAAAACCAACCTCGATTCGCTTGAGGTAACGCTGTCGGCGGAACAGCTTGCCCGTCTCAGCGAGGTCTCAAAACCCACGCTGAATTTCCCGGCCGACAACAACGCCACGCTGGCGCCGATGCTCGCCTTCTCCGGGATGACGGTGGACGGCAAAACGATTCCCGCCTTCACGCCGCACTCCTCCTGAGTATTTACGCCAAACGATCGGCGCGGATTGCCCTCCGCGCCGGTGGGTTTAGCCCATTTCGCTGCTAATGGCTTTGCGCAAAGCCGGCAAATTATCGCCGGTAATGGGGCTTACCACCGCATAGTTGTAATGGCTGTCGCTCCAGTATTGCGCGACCAGGCCATCGCTCTGCCGCGCCCCTTTGTTCAGTGGAGTCGCCCGATGACGAATATACCAGGCAATCCGCTCCCCTCCGGTGGTTTCATACAGCACCAGCGCCGATGCACCCTGCTCGCTGGCCATCAGCCTGGCGCCAATAAGCTTAAAGCCATAGCGTTCAAGATTCGGCGGCAGCGTACCGCTGATAAAGTAGCGTCTCAGCCAGTTTTCCAGCATTGGCGGCTCGCTGGTACGGATATCCATACTGGCAAGCTGAGGAAGATCGCCAAACAGTTTATAGGCCTGTACCGCGTCTTCCATCGGCAGCATCCGCGACTGAACGTGCTCTCTAAGCTGCCAGCCGCCCAGGCTTCCCGCCCCCAACGTCAGCACCAGCGAAAAGGCCAGCGCCAGGCGCTGAATACGCCGCTGCCGCAGGCGAAAGTGTAGCCTGGCGGGGTCAGAGTTTGCTGACAGATAGCGAACATCCGTCTGGTTCACGGCGCGCTGCAGACGCAGTTTATCCTGTCGCCATCCCTCCACCTCCCGTGCCATGGCGGGATGTTCGCGCAGCCAGGACTCGATTTCCCGGCTGGTCCGTTCGTCGGTTTCACCATCTAACCAGGCATGAAACAGGCTTTCATCAGGCAGATTGCTCATTTTAATCTCCTTAGCACTACGGGTGACGCATGCTCCTCAGTCAACTGCCGCAGCTGCTTACGGGCTCTGGACAAGCGCGACATCACCGTTCCGAGAGGGATATTGAGCGCTTCGGCGGCATCCCGGTAGCTCATCTCCTCTACGCTTATCAGCAGGAGCAACGCCCGGCTCTCTGCGGGTAGATGGGCAAATAACGCCAGCATTTCGTCAGCCATCACGCTGTTTTCACCGGTAATATCCGTTTTATCCTCCCCCTGAAAAAACATCAGCAGCTTTTGCCAGCGCTTGCGCCGCCGCTCTCCGTCAAGAAACTGGTGCCAGAGGATTGAGAACAGCCAGGTGCGCAGATTCCGTACTTCTTCTCTGTCTGCCGGGCCGTCCAGCGCTTTGATCAGCGTATTCTGCACCAGATCTTCGGCAGCCATGACGTCCCGCGTCAACCATAGCGCAAAGCGCTGAAGGTGCGGGAGCAGTTCGCGAACGTCCTCATCGCTCAGCGACAGCATTATTCACCCTCCCGGACGCCGACGAACGCCGCTCATACTGCTGAATACCCCGTCACGCAGGATCAGCCCATGCAGCAGCGCGGCGGCGACATGCGCAAGGACTACGGCGAACAAAGCAAACGCCAGCAGCGTATGTAAAGGACGCAGGATGGCATACAGAGTGATGTTTACGGGCAGCAATGCCGGTAATACCACCCCGCCCCACAGCGTTACGGGATAGCCTGCGGCGGAAAGCATCGCCCATCCGACCAGCGGTTGAGCAACCATCAGCAGATAAAGCGCCAGATGAGAAAGATGGGCCAGCACTTTTTGCCCTCGAGGTAAGGAACCCGGCAGCGCCGGTGCACCGTATCGCCAGCGGAGAAAAATACGCAACAGCACTAATACTTCGATAGCCGCGCCAAGAGGTCTGTGCACGGCGAGCAGCAGCGAGTGACTGGATGAAACCGTTGAGACCATCGCGACGCCGATAAACAGCATCGCCAGTATCGCCAGCGCCATCAGCCAGTGAACAAGGCGCAGCAGCGGGTGGAAGATCGTCGCCTGAGTTTTCATTAACGCTTCTCCTGACCCTGACGGGTTTCTTCGGTCGTTCTCAGATTAAAAGATTTTGCATAAGCCGCAGAGCGCGCGTTCAGCAGCGGATCGTCGGAACCGGCAATCCCGTCCGGCAGGATAAGCGGATCGTAGTTAATATTATTGCACGCGCCCCCCTGCTGATCTTCAGCCTTGTGAATCACCACTGTCCCCGCTACCAGAGAAGGATTCTCCTGCGGCCAGGCCTTCGTCGCATCATTGACCGGATCTCCCGGCTGGGCGACGGTGATCAGCAGATCCCAGGATAACGGTCCCGCGGCCAGGCGCGTTTTCAGTTCGCTGGAAAGGTAATTTTTATCCTCTTTATCCTGCGCCGAAACAGGTTGCCACGGAGAGTGCGGCACCAGGCTCCAGCGCACAAAATGGCTTTGGTTGTGCGCATCAATAAAGCGGAAGGCGTTCAGGCTGTTGTATTGTTCCTGCGCCCAGCTAGCGGCCAGAACGTGCGTTTTCGCCCACTGGAAGAAGGGTTTAGCTTCCGGATGCGCCTGCATAAAGGCCTGCATTTTCTGCGGATCCGGTTTTCCACTCGCCGCCAGCGGACGGGTGGCGATCTGTTGGTCATAAAACCCCTGCGGGGTAGCGACGCTAAAGAATGGCAGCGCATTCATGCCGCTGCGCCACTGCTCGCCATCAGTTAGCGTAAACGCCAGCGCGAAACTTCTCACCGGCACGGCGTAATCCGGCGCGCCCGGATTGCCGCCGGCAATGGCCAGCCTGCCGATGACCGGCACAATTCCTGGGCGAAAGACTGTCGCCCGCGAAAGCGTTGCGGCCTTGCCGTTGGAAATAAACTCGCCGCTCACGCAAATGCCTTTGGCATGATTGCGGCGAAAGCCTGGATGCACGCCGCCATTTTTTTCCAGCACCTCAATGAGCGTATTCGCCGAGAGCCGGTTCGGCGTCAGCCAGCCGCCAGCCCAGACAAAGAGCAGCAGCAGGACTACGGGAATACCGCCGACAAGCAGCAACAGGAAAATTTTTTTCGCAAAAACGCGGTCAGGTGTTTTCATCTTAGAAGCTCAGTCACAATAGAGTCTACACAAGACGAACGAGGAACGGATTTATTCCTGGCGGTCGAAAATTTTTTTCCGGATAAGCCATCACCATAAACTTTTTGATGATTGTCGGGCATAAAACGGCCACCGCCTGGCGTCGGTGTTCATTGCTTAACCTGTTGCACCAATTCCAGGAAATTATTCTTGACCGTACAGGTTCAACTCCCTATAGTACCGCCCCGTTGCCCCCGAGAGGTCAGGCAGCAATACAATATGGTGAGGTGTCCGAGTGGCTGAAGGAGCACGCCTGGAAAGTGTGTATACGGCAACGTATCGGGGGTTCGAATCCCCCCCTCACCGCCATATTTGAAGAAGAGCTCGTACGAAAGTACGGGCTTTTTTTTCGCCTGTGGCACCGTCTGTGGGGGGATGAGAACTCCCGACCGGGGTTCGACTGAACGGCAGGATAGCCGTTCAGCATGGCCAGCGGCCACCCGAAGGGCGAGGCACACGGATGTGCCGAGTGATATCCCCCCCTCACCGCCATATTTGAAGAAGAGCTCGTACGAAAGTACGGGCTTTT